>DATBBW010000194.1:0-9046 GCA_036270795.1 Gemmatimonadales bacterium
ACCAGCCGGAGCTCGCGGCGCAGGTCACCCTCCAACCGGTCGAGCGGCTGGGCGTGGACGCCGCCATCCTGTTCGCCGACATCCTGCTCCCGTTCGAGCCGCTCGGGCTGGGCCTCACGTTCGCGGCGGGGGAAGGGCCGCGCATCACGCGACCGATTCGGGCGGCCGCCCAGGTGTTCGCGTTGCCGGCGGTCGACCCCGCCGTAGAGCTGGGCTACGTGCTGGACGCGGTGCGCCTGGTCGCGCCCGCGTTGCCCCTGGGGATCCCGCTCATCGGCTTCGCGGGCGCGCCCTTCACGCTCGCGAGCTACGCGATCGAGGGCGAGGCGACGCGGACGTTCGTCCGCACCAAGCGCTTCATGTACGCGGAGCCCGCGGCCTGGCACGAGCTGATGCAGCGGCTCGCCGAGCTCGTGGGGCGCTATCTCGCAGCCCAGGCCCGCGCCGGCGCTCGCGCGCTGCAACTGTTCGACAGCTGGGTGGGCTGTCTCTCCCCCGCTGACTACGCCACGTACGTGTTGCCCTACAGCCGGCACGCGCTCGAGCTCGCGGGCGGCGCCGAGGTGCCGCTGATCCATTTTGGCACTGACACGGCCACGCTGCTCGATGATTTCGTGCGTGCCGGGGGGGGCGTGATCGGCGTGGACTGGCGCATCCCGCTCGACGTCGCGTGGCAGCGGATCGGCCCCGGCCGCGCGATCCAGGGGAACCTGGACCCGGTGGCCCTCTTGGCGCCGCGCCCGGAGCTCGAGCGGCAAGTGCGGGACGTGCTGCGGCGCGCCGCCCGCCGCCCGGGCCACATCTTCAACCTGGGGCACGGCGTGCTCCCCGAAACGCCGGTGGATGCGGTGCGCGCGGTGGTGGACTGGGTCCATGGCGGCTGACCGCGTGGCCGTGCTGCTGATGGCGTACGGGGGACCGGCGAACCTGGAGGACGTGGCGCCGTACCTCGAGGACGTGCGGGGTGGCCGACCCGCGACGCCCCAGTTCGTCGCGGAGGTCACCGCGCGGTATGCCCGGATCGGCGGCCGCTCGCCGCTGCGCGAACTCACCGAGGCCCAGGCCGCTGCGGTCGGCCGCGCGCTGGGCGAGCGGTTCCCCGTGTACGTCGGGATGCGCCACTGGCATCCCTACATCGCCGCCACCGTCGACCGGATCGTCGACGACGGCCACCGGCGCGTCGTCGGGATCGTGCTCGCGCCGCACTACTCCGCCATGTCGGTCGGCGCCTACGAGCAAAAGCTGCTCGCGGCGGTGCACGGCCGGCTGGAGACGGCGCTGGTGCGAAGCTGGAGCACCCATCCCCAATTCCTGCAAGCCGTCGCGGGACGCGTGACCCAAGCGTTGCAGCGCTTTCCCGTGCCCTGCGCGGTGCAGGTGCTGTTCACCGCTCATAGCCTCCCCGAGCGGATCGTGGCGGCCGGCGATCCCTATGCAGACGAGCTCGCGACCAGCGCGCAGGCGGTGGCGCGGCTCGTTGGCCTCAGCGCCTGGCACGTCGCCTACCAGAGCGCCGGGGCGATGCCCGAGCCCTGGCTCGGCCCCGACGCGGGCACCGTGATGACCGAGCTCGCCGCGCGCGGCGAGCAGGCGTTCCTCATCGTGCCCATCGGGTTCGTGAGCGACCATGTGGAGGTGTTGTACGACGTGGACGTGAAGTATCGCGAGCTCGCGGCGCGCCTGGGCGTCCGGCTCGAGCGCACCCAGTCCCTCAACGACGATCCGCTCCTCGCGGAAGCGCTCGCCGACATCGCGCGCACGTCTGCGGCCGAACGGGGGTGGCCCTGACGGTCGTCGTGGTGGGCGCAGGGCTCGCGGGACTGGCGGCGGCGTGGGAGCTGCGACGAGCCGCGGCCGATGTGATCGTGCTCGAGAGCGGGCGGCGCGCGGGCGGCGTGACGGTTACGGAGCGACGGGACGGCTTCGTCGTGGAAGGCGGTCCCGACGGGTTCCTCGCCGCCGAGCCCGAGCTGCAGGACTTGGCGGGCGAGCTCGGGATCGGCGACCGCGTGGTGGACCAGCGCGCCACGGGGTCGATGCTCTGGACCGGCGGGGACCTGGTGCCGCTCCCTGCCGGGCGCGCGGCCGAGCTGCTCGGCATTCAGGGGTACTCGGGGCGCGAGCTCGACGTCGGGTTTCGCAGCTTCGCGGGCGGGATGGCGGAGCTCGTCGAGGCGCTCGCCACCCGGCTCGGCACCGCTCTGCGCGTTGACCAAGGCGTCACGGCGATCACGCCGGCGTCCGAGGGGTGGCAGCTCGCGGTGACCGGCGGCTCGACCCAGATCGCGGCGGCCGTGATCCTCGCGGTGCCGGCGTGGGTCGCGGCGCGCTGGCTCACGGCCCTCGGCGTGGGGGCGGGGCGGGACCTGGATCATGTCGCCTACCATCCGCGGATCGCCGTGTCGCTCGCCTACCGGATGGAGGCGATCCCGGGACCCCTCCAGGGGGCGGGCTTCGTCGCGGCGCCGGAGTCGGGAGCGGCGGTGAGCGCCTGCACCTACGCGTGGCTCAAGTACCCGTTCCGGGCGCCGCGGGACCACGCGCTGCTGCGTGCGTTCGTGGGTCCCGGGGACGGCGACCCGGGCGCGCGCGCGCACGCCGCGCTCGTGACGATCCTCGGGCTCCGGAGCGCTCCGCTCTGGACCCGCGCGTTCGACTGGCCGCAGGGGGTGGCCCGCTACCCGCCGGGGCATGCCGAGCGGGTCGCCGCGCTGCGCACGCGGCTGGGCGGGCTCGCGCCCCTCGCGCTGTGCGGAGCGGCGGTGGACGGGGCGGGGGTATCGGCCTGCGTGCGGTCGGGGCGCGCGGCGGCCCGGGCGCTCCTCACGCGTCTGGGCCCGACGACCCCCCGCTAGAGCAGCGCCTTGGCCTGCTGCACGACGCGCTCCACGGTGAGCCCGAACTCCTTATAGAGCCGCTGGTAGGGCGCAGACGCTCCGAAGCGCTCGATCCCGAGCACCGCGCCGTGGTGCTTGCCTTCGGCATCCGCCCCGCCTACCCAGCGGAACCACGGGTCCGGCGCTGCCGCTTCCACGGCGACCCGCGCGCGGACGGCGGGGGGCAGCACCGCGTCGCGGTACGCCTGGGGCTGGCGCGCGAACAGCTCCATCGACGGCATGCTCACCGCCCGGGCCGCGATCCCCTCGGCTCGAAGCCTCTCATAGGCGCCGAGGACGAGCTCCACCTCCGAGCCCGAGCCGATGAGGATCACGTCCGGCGCCCCGGGCGCCCGCGGTCCCGCACCCGCGTCCGCGAGCACGTAGGCGCCGCGACGCAGCCCCGCGGCGGGCGCGTACGTGGTGCGGTCGATCACGGGGACCTTTTGGCGCGTGCACACCAGGGCCACGGGGCCGTCGCGCTGCTCGATCGCGACGCGCCACGCTTCCACGACCTCGGTCGGGTCCGCCGGCCGGAGCACGATGAGGTGCGGGATGGCGCGCAGCGACGCGAGCTGCTCGATCGGCTGATGCGTGGGGCCATCCTCTCCTAGGCCGATCGAGTCGTGGGAGAAGACGTAGATCGCGGGGAGACGAGACAGGGCGGCGAGCCGGATCGGGGGGCGCATGTACTCCGAGAAGATCAGGAAGGTCGACCCCACGGGGCGCACCCCGCCGTGCAGCGCGAGGCCGTTCAGCACGGCGCCCATGGCGTGCTCGCGCACGCCAAAATGGACGTTGCGCGCCCCCCAGTTCGCCGCCGCCACGTCGCCGCCATTCTTGAAGACGACATGCGTCGAGGCCGCGAGATCGGCAGAGCCGCCGATGAGCTCGGGCAGCTTGGCAGCGAGCGCGTTGAGCACCTTGCCGGACGCCGCCCGCGTGGCCTGGGCGTCCGCGGGACCGAAGCTCGGCAGCCCGGCGTCCCAGCCCTCGGGGAGCCGGCCGGCGAGCCGGCGTTCGAGCTCGGCGGCGAGATCGGGGTAGGCCCGGCGGTACGCGTCGTACTGCGTGTGCCACTCGGCTTCGAGCCCGACGCCCCGCGCCCCGGCTTGGCGCCACTGGGCCAGTGCCTCCGCAGGCACGTAAAACGGCTCGAGGCTCGGCCAGCCGAGGTGCTGCTTCGTGAGCTTCACCTCGGCCGCGCCGAGTGGCGCCCCGTGCGCCTCGGCCGTGTCCTGCTTGTGGGGGCTGCCCCAGGCGATATGCGTCCGTACGATGATGAGCGACGGCCGGTCGGTGGTGCGGCGGGCGCTCGTGAGCGCCCGGTCGAGGGCCCCGAGGTCGTTTCCGTCGGCTACCTGTTCCACATGCCAGCCGTAGGCCTCGAACCGCCGCGCGGTGTCGTCCGAGAGTGTGAGGTCCGTCGCGCCGTCGATCGTGATGCGGTTGTCGTCGTACACGCCGATCAGGGTCCCGAGCTTCAGGTGCCCCGCCAGCGAGCAGGCCTCGTGCGAGACGCCCTCCATTAGATCGCCATCCGACGCCAGGAAGTAGATGTGGTGATCGGCGATCGCGTGACCGGGGCGGTTGAACTGCGCCGCGAGATGGGCTTGGGCGAGGGCCATGCCGACCGCGTTACCCACCCCCTGGCCGAGCGGGCCCGTGGTCGCCTCGACACCCGGGGTGAGGCCGTGCTCGGAGTGGCCGGGCGTGCGGCTGCCCCATTGGCGGAACTGCTTGATGTCGTCGAGGGAAAGGTCATAGCCGGTGAGGTAGAGCACGGCGTAGAGCAGCAGGCAGGCGTGGCCGGCCGACAGCACGAAGCGATCGCGCCCGGGCCAGTCGGGGTGGGCCGGATTGTAGCGGAGGTGGCGCTGCCACAGCACGTAGGCGAGGGGCGCGAGCGCCATCGGTGTGCCGGGGTGGCCGGAGTCCGCCTGCTCGACCGCGTCCATCGCCAGGGCGCGGATGGTGTTAATGCAGAGCTGGTCGAGTGAAATGGCGCGCGCCGCGGCCGGAACCGCGCCGCTCGTGCGCGGCGTCACAGCAGGCCGGACTTCGCGGCCTGCCACAGGTTGACGAGCCGGTCGAAGCCGTTCACCAGCAGGTCTACCTGCTGCGGACTCGGACTCGCCTTGGCCGCGGTGCGCAGCTCGTCGCATATCTTCGGCATTTCGCGGCGTCCCTGCTGCGTGCTCTGGGCGGCGATCTGGTCGAGGATGGCGAGGATTTTCTGCCGCGCACCGGCGTCGTCGGGGACCTGCCACAAATAGTCGGCCAACTGTTTGCCCTCGGTGCACAACGTTCCGAGGGCATCCATCAGGGGCGGCTGCCGGCGGCGCGGCGCGTCGGACGGACTCATGCGAGGATCAATAATACGCAGAAACGCACGGCAACGGGCGGTTGCCCCGATCTCGGGGGGTGTCTAGCTTCGGGGTTCTATGGCTCCCTTCACACTGCTCCTCCTCGTTCGCCAAGCGGTCGCCGTGCCCGCGGACTCGGGCGAAGTGCACCTGCGCCACGTGCGCCAGCTCACCTTCGGCGGGCAGAACGCCGAGGCGTACTTCGCGGCGTCGGGGCGGCAGCTCATCTTCCAGCGCCAGGGTCCAGCCGAGCAGTGCGACCAGATGTACGTGATGAGTGTCGACGGCAGCGGCCTCACGCGTGTCTCGTCGGGGCGGGGCCGCACCACGTGCGGCTACTTTTTCGACCGCGACCGCCGGATCTTCTACGCGAGCACCGAGCACGTCGGCGCCGCCTGCCCGCCGCGGCCCGACTACTCCCAGGGCTACGTCTGGGCGGTATACGACTACAACCTATACAGCGCCAACGCCGACGGGTCGGCCGCGCGACGGCTCCTGCCCAGTCCCGGCTACGAGGCCGAGGGGACGCTCTCCCCCGACGGCCAGACGATCGTCTTTACGGCGTTGCGCGACGGGGACCTCGACATCTACATGGTGCGCGTGGACGGCACCAACCTGAAGCGCCTCACCACCACGCTGGGCTACGATGGGGGGCCGTTCTTCTCGCCCGACGGGAAGCTCATCGTGTACCGAGCCTACCATCCGCGGACCGGGGCCGACAGCGCGGAATACCGCACGTTGCTGGCGCAGCGGGTCGTGCGCCCGACGCGCATGGACCTCTGGGTCATGAACGCCGACGGCTCCAACCAGCACCAGGTGACCGATCTCGGGGGCGCGAGCTTCGCGCCGTCGTTTCATCCCGATGGCCAGCGGATCATCTTCTCCTCGAACTACCAGCACCCCGGCTCGCGTCACTTCAATCTGTTCCTGGTGCGGCTCGACGGCGGCGGCCTCGAGCAGGTGACGACCTCGCCCGAATTTGACGCGTTCCCGATGTTCTCACCCGACGGCGGGCGGCTGGTGTGGGCATCGAACCGCCACGCGGCGCAGCCGCACGAGACGAACGTTTTCATCGCCGATTGGGTCGAGCGGCCCTGATGCTGGCGGAGCTGCGGGCGTTTCGCGCGAAACTGCGCGGCTGGGACACGTCGATCGGCATCGCGGTGCTCATCTGGATCGTGCTCCGTTCCTACGTGATCGAGGCGTTCCGGATCCCGTCGGCGAGCATGGAGAACACGCTGCTCGTCGGGGACTTCCTGTTCGTCAACAAGGCGATCTACGGGGGCGAGTGCGAGATCCCGTTCACCGGGATCCGCTTCTGGCGGCTGCCGGGGTACGCCGATCCCGGCCGCGACGGCATCGTCGTGTTCCGGTCCGTCGAAGACTCGACCCCGAATCTGAACATCGTCAAGCGCGTGTTGGGCGTCGGAGGCGACACGTTGCGCATGGTGCGCGACACCCTGGAGCGCAACGGCAAACGGCTCGACGAACCGTACGCCCTCCACACCGGCTCGGCGCCCGAGCCCGACTTCCGGCTGCAGCAGATCCGGGCGTGGCAGGTGCGCTACTACATCGGGCGCGATTCGGCGCACTACCACCCGACCACCCACGACTGGGGTCCGGTGGTCGTGCCCCCCCAGCACTACTTTGTGATGGGCGACAATCGGGATGAGTCGTACGACAGCCGCTTCTGGGGATTCCTGCCACGGTCCCACATCGTGGGGCGACCCGTGATCATCTATCTGAGCGTCGCGAGCGATCCCTGGCGCCTGCGCTGGAACCGCATCCTGCGGCGGCCATCGTAGACTTGACGCGCCCCCGCCCGGGGGTTAGAACGAAACGCCTGTACTCTCTCGCCCGGATGCGACACTCCCTGCTGGGACCGGTTGGGGCGCTCGCCGCGCTGGCCGCCGGGCTCGCGCTGCGTGCGGCGGCGCAGCAGCCCGACAGCACCACGCGCTCCCGCGACAGTCTGCGGCTCTACACGCTGCCGCCGGCCGTCGTATCGGTCACCCGGACCAACACGCCGTTCACCCGGATCCCGCAGGCCGTCACGCTGGTCGACAAGGCGGAGATCAACCGCGCCCGGCCGTCCTGGGGCCTGGACGAAGCGCTGACAACGGTCCCCGGGGTGTACGCGGCGAATCGGTTCAACTTTTCCGTCGACCAGCGGATCTCGATCCGCGGCTTCGGCGCGCGCGCGCAGTTTGCCGTCCGCGGGATCAAGGTCCTGGTCGACGGGATTCCGCAGACCCTGCCGGACGGTCAGGGGCAGCTCACGAACCTCGAGCTGGGCGAAGCCGACCGGATCGAAGTGCTGCGTGGACCCTCGTCGGCGCTGTTCGGCAACGCGACCGGCGGCGTGATCAGCATCTGGACCGACCCGACGCTGCCCACGGCGGTCCAGGAGAACCTCCAAGTCACCGCCGGCACGTTCGAGCGCGACCTCACCCGCACCTGGAGCAAATGGCGGTCGAGCACGGGGTTCCGGGTCGGCGCGGGAGGCGGGTTCGTCACGGTGTCCCGACTCGACTACACCGGACAACGTCAGCACTCGGACGCCGATATCCGCAACTTCAACACGCGGTGGCACTTCCCGCTGGCGAACGGCTGGTCGCTCGCCGCGGTGGCCGACTTCGGCTGGGACCCGCGGGCTGACAACCCGGGCGCGCTGACGAGCGGCGAGTTGACCCTGAACCCCGATTCCGCTGCCAAGATCAACCTCACCCGCAATGCCGGGAAGGACGTCACGCAGGGCCAGGGCGGGGTCACGCTGCACCGGGCCTTCGCCGACGGCGGGGACGCGACGGCCACGGTGTTCGGCGTGACGCGCGATCTCAAGAACCCCCAGACGTTCGCCTACATCAAGCTGGGGCGGTTCGACTACGGGGCGCGGTTCACGCTGCGACACCCTCTCGGCCTGGGGGCGCTCGCCCCCCAGGTGACGGCGGGGTTCGACTTTCAGCGGCAGCGCGACGACCGCGCGAACTACAACTATCAGAAGACCGCCCCCACGCTGGCGGATACGTCGCGGCAACTCGACCAGCTCGAGCACGTGACCGAGGTGGGCCCCTTCGTGCAGGGCGTGCTGCGCCCGGCGCCCGCGGTCTCGGTCACGGGCGGCCTGCGCTACGACTGGGTGAAGTTCCAAGTGAACGATCGACTCATCACGCCGACCAACCCCGACGACTCGGGGGAGCGGTTGATGCGTGCACTCTCCGGCTCGGTCGGGGTCGCCGTCACGCCGTCCGACGCGGTCACCATCTATGGCAACATCGGGACCTCGTTCGAGACGCCGACCACGACCGAGCTCACCAACCGCCCCGACACGGCGGGCGGGTTCAATCCGATGCTCCAGCCGCAGCGTGCGACGAACTACGAACTCGGCATCCGCGGCGACCTGGCCGGGCGGCTCAATTACTCGGTGGCGCTGTTTCAGGCCGAGGTGCGCGACGAGCTGATCCCGTTCCAGGTGCCGCCCCCCGCGGCGCCCGGCCGCGTGTTCTATCGAAACGCCGGCACGTCGCGCCACCGCGGCTTGGAGCTGGGGACCGAGCTGGTCCTCGTCACCGGGCTGAACCTCTTCACGAGCTGGACCTATTCCGACTTCCGCTACGTGAGCTACAGCGACTCGGTGGGGCGGCGGGTCTTCGTGTTGGCCGGCCGGCAGCTGCCCGGTATTCCCCAGCACTGGGTGCACGTGCTGGTCCAGGCCCGCCCCGGCTTCGCCCGCGGCGGCTGGGCGGAGCTCGAGGAGACCCACTCCTCGGGCTTCGTCGTGGACGACACGCTCAACACTGCCAC
>DATBBW010000195.1:0-1680 GCA_036270795.1 Gemmatimonadales bacterium
AACAACCTCGAGATCGAAGGCTATCAGGTCGAGGTGGAGGAAGATGGCACGACCGGGCTCGAGCGGGCCCGCACCGGTGGACCCGACCTCGTCATTCTCGACCTGATGCTCCCGGGGCTCGATGGCTATCGGGTGCTGCGCGCCCTGCGGGACGAAGGCCGCCGGATGCCCGTGCTGATTCTGACCGCGCGGGGCGAAGAGGCGGACAAGGTCCGCGGCCTGCGCCTCGGCGCGGACGATTACGTCACCAAACCGTTCGGCGTGCTCGAGCTTTTGGCGCGCGTCGAGGCGCTGCTGCGGCGCAGCGCTCCACCCGGCGGCGATGGCGCCGCGCCGCCCGAGCGCTTCGGCGACGTCGAGGTCGTCCCCTCCTCGCGCACCGTGCTCCGCGCCGGTGAGCCGGTGAGTCTCACGCCCAAGGAATTCGATCTGTTGTATGCGCTGCTCAAGCGGCGCGGCGCCGTCGCCGGCCGCATGGAACTGCTGGCCGAAGTGTGGGGCTACAGCGCCGCCGTCCTGAGTCGCACCGTGGATACGCACGTCGCCGAGTTGCGCCGCAAGCTGGAAGCCGACCCGGCCGCGCCCCGCCACATCCTCACCGTGCGCAAAGCGGGGTACCGGCTCGAGCAGTAACGGGCAGAACCGGCCGCCATCGCTCGCCAACGCTCTGTTGCGACACGCCACGGCCCTGTAGTCTTCTTCGCCATGAGTCGTGCGGCCGCTCCCGCCCCCACCACGTACAAGGTCGGCCTCGTCCAGATGGCGATGGCCGCCGACCCCGCCTCCAACCTCGAGCGCGCGCTCGCCAAAGTGCGCGAGGCGGCGGCCGCCGGCGCGGGGCTCGTGTGCCTGCCCGAGTTGTTCCGCTCGCGCTATTTCGCGCAGCGCGAGGACACGGCGCAGTTCGACCTCGCCGAGCCCGTGCCCGGACCGAGCACGGACGCCCTGGGCCGGGTGGCGCGCGAGACGGGCGTCGTCGTGATCGCGCCCGTGTTCGAGCGCCGCGCGCCCGGCCTGTACCACAACAGCGCCGCCGTGATCGATGCCGATGGACGGCTGGTGGGGATCTACCGCAAGATGCACATCCCGGATGACCCGGCCTACTACGAGAAGTTCTACTTCACGCCCGGCGACTTGGGGTTCCGCGCGTTCGACACACGCGTCGGGCGGATCGGCACGCTGGTGTGCTGGGATCAGTGGTACCCGGAGGGTGCCCGACTGACCGCGCTGCAAGGCGCCACCATTCTGTGTTACCCGACGGCGATCGGCTGGCACCCCGAGGAGAAAGCGACCCAGGGCCCCGGGCAGCTCGATGCGTGGCGCACCATCCAGCGGAGCCACGCCATCGCCAATGGGTGCTACGTCGCCGCCGTGAACCGCGTGGGGCTCGAGCGCCCCGCGGACGGCGGACGTGCGGGAGCAGCCGCGGGGGACGGGATCGAGTTCTGGGGCACGTCGTTCCTCGCCGACCCGTTCGGCGCCGTCGTGACCGAAGCCCCGCCGGACCGCGAAGCGATTCTGATCGGCGAGGTCGATCTCCGACGCCTCGAGGACGTGCGGCGCGGGTGGCCGTTCCTGCGCGATCGCCGGATCGACGCGTACGCTGGGATCGGTGAGCGCTTCCTCGACCGCCCGTAGCACCGCTCCCTCGCCCGCCGCACCCAGCCCCGCCGCCCCAGT
>DATBBW010000196.1:0-13895 GCA_036270795.1 Gemmatimonadales bacterium
GGCGGCCCGCGCCTGCCGACCGACCAGCGCCGCCCACGGGACAAGCGCAGCCGACGGCCCGACCCACTCCGCCGCCGACTGAGCCGCAACGCGGCGCCGCCGCCGCGCGGCCTGCGGCCCCGGAGCGCCGCCCCGAGGCCAAGGCCGAGAAGGACACAGCAAAGAAGAAGGAGCCCGAGAAGCCTCACCGGTAGCGGGCCGCCGCGGTCCGACGCGATCGGGCTGCGGCCCGGCGCCAATCTCTTAGATTGAGAGCCGGGCCATGGAGACGAAACGCAGGTACGAGCTCGGAGCGCCGTCGGCGGCGGTGGCGCCGACGGCGGCCGTGTCGCCCGGGCGCGCGCTCCGGGCGTTGACGGGCCTCGAGCGGAACCCCGGCATCACGCTCGACCGCGATCTCCTCCGGGCGGTGCGGGTCAACCGCTCCGCCGTCGAGCGCCGCGCCGCCACGATCCCCACGCGCCGCACGGTCAAGAAGGAATGGCAGGCCGCCTGGCTGCTGCGCGCGATCACGTGCATCGACCTCACCACACTGCAGGGCGACGACACGCCGACCAACGTGCTGCGGCTGTGCGCCAAGGCGCAGCATCCGGTGCGCCGCGACATGCTCGAGGCGCTCGGCGCCGCCGACCTGGGGATCACGGTGGGCGCGGTCTGTGTGTATCACGCATTCGTGCCGGTGGCGGCCGCCGCCCTCCGGGGATCCGGGATTCCCGTGGCCGCGGTGTCGACGGGCTTCCCGGCCGGCCTCACTCCCCTGCCCCAGCGGATCGCCGAGATCACGACGTCGGTGGCGGCCGGCGCGGAGGAGATCGACGTGGTGATCACGCGGGCGCACGCGCTCGCCGGCCATTGGGAGGCCTTGTACGACGAGGTGCGCGCCTTCCGCGAGGCGTGCGGGCCGGCGCTGATGAAGGTCATCCTCGGGACGGGCGAGCTCGCGACGCTGACGACCGTGGCCCGTGCGAGCCAGGTGGCGATGATGGCGGGGGCGGACTTCATCAAGACCTCGACCGGCAAAGAACCGGTGAATGCCACGCTCCCCGTCGGCGTCGTCATGACGCGCCAGATTCGCGACTACCACGAGCGCACCGGCTTCGCGGTGGGGTTCAAGCCGGCGGGCGGGATCCGCCGCGCCAAGCAGGCCCTCGAATGGCTCATCCTGATGAAGGAAGAGCTGGGCGACCGGTGGCTCCGCGCCGACCTGTTCCGGATCGGCGCCTCGGCGCTACTCACCGACATTGAGCGTCAGCTCGAGCACTTCATCACCGGACGCTACTCGGCAGCGCACCACCACCCGATGGTCTAAGGGCCCGGCATGACGACGATCCCCGAACTCTTCGAGACCATGCCGTACGGCCCCGCGCCCGAGAGCGACAAGGCGGCGCTCGAGTGGATCGCGCGGCACGGGGGGGCAAGCGGCCTTGGCCTGTTCATCGACGGGCGGTGGACCAAGGGCCAGAGTGGCGAGGCCCTGGAGGTCCTAAACCCCGCCACGACCGCGCCGCTCGCGCGGGTGACCGCGGCGGGCCCCGCGGACGTCGAAGCCGCCGTCGCCGCCGCCCGGCGGGCGTTCTCCAGTTGGTCTACTCTCTCGGGGCACGCGCGCGCCCGCCATCTGTACGCGCTGGCGCGCGAGGTGCAGAAACACTCGCGGCTCCTCGCCGTGCTCGAGAGCCTCGACAACGGCAAGTCGATCCGCGAGACCCGCGACCTCGATATCCCGCTCGTGGCGCGGCACTTCTACCACCACGCGGGGTGGGCGCAGCTTCTGGCCTCGGAGTTCGCGGGCTACCGGCCGGTGGGGGTGGTCGGGCAGATCATCCCGTGGAACTTTCCGCTCTTGATGGTGGCCTGGAAGGTCGCGCCCGCGCTCGCCGCCGGAAACACCGTGGTGCTGAAGCCGGCCGAGTTCACGCCGCTCACCGCCCTGTGTCTCGCCGAGATAGCCCACGAGGCGGGGCTGCCGCCGGGCGTGCTCAACGTCGTCACCGGCGACGGCAAGACGGGCGAGCTAATCGTCAATCACCCCGACATCGATAAGATCGCCTTTACCGGCTCGACCGAGGTGGGGCGCATCATCCGCCAGGCGACGGCCGGCACGGGCAAGCGGCTCTCGCTCGAGCTCGGTGGCAAGAGCCCGTTCATCGTGTTCGATGATGCCGATCTGGACAGCGTGGTCGAGGGCGTCGTTGATGCGATCTGGTTCAACCAGGGCCAGGTGTGCTGCGCCGGATCGCGGCTGCTGGTGCACGAAGGCATCGCGGAGCGCCTCGTGACCAAGCTCCGCGCCCGGATGGAAAAGCTCCGGGTGGGTCCGCCGCTCGACAAGGCAATCGACATGGGCGCGATCGTGGCACCGGTGCAGCTCGAGCGCATCCGGAGACTGGTGACCCAGGGGGTCGACGAGGGCGCCACCATGTGGCAGCCTTCCTGGGCGTGCCCCACCGAGGGGTACTTCTATCCGCCCACGCTGTTCACCAACGTCTCCCCCGCCGCCACGATCGCGCAGGTCGAGATCTTCGGCCCGGTGCTCGTCTCGATGATGTTCCGCACGCCGGCCGAGGCGGTGGAGCTCGCCAACAACACGCCGTATGGGCTCGCGGCGAGTGTGTGGACGGAGAACATCAACCTCGCGCTCGACGTGGCACCAAAGATCAAGGCCGGCGTGGTTTGGATCAACTGCACCAACCTGTTCGACGCAGCCTCGGGGTTCGGCGGCTATCGCGAGTCCGGCTTTGGGCGGGAAGGTGGGCGCGAGGGGATGTGGGAGTACGTGAAACCCGACTGGGAGGAGCGCGCGGGGAGTGGCGAGCCCGCCCCGGCGAACCGCGCGACCCGGGCGAAAGCGCGGCCGGCGAAGGACGCGGCCGCGCCACGCGGCGCGCTCCCGCCGATCGACCGCACGTACAAGCTCTTCGTCGGCGGCGTGCAGGTCCGCCCCGACCAAGGGTACTCGCGCCGCATCGTGAGCCCGGCGGGCGCGCTGCTCGGCGAAGTCGCCGAGGGCAACCGCAAGGACATCCGCAACGCGGTCGAGGCGGCGCACGGGGCGGCCGCTTGGGCGCACGCGAGCGGCCACACGCGTGGCCAGATCCTCTACTACCTCGCCGAGAACCTCGCGCCGCGCTCCGATGAGTTCGCCGAGCGCATCGCCGCGATGACGGGCCAGGACCGCGCGAGCGGCCGGCGCGAAGTGGAGCTGGCGATCGCCCGGCTCTTCACCTACGCCGCCTGGGCTGACAAGTACGACGGCGCGGTACACCAGGTGCCTATCCGCGGTGTGACGCTCGCGATGAACGAGCCCATCGGCGTAATCGGAATCGCGTGCCCCGAGACCTACCCGCTCCTCGGCTTCATCTCGCTGGTCGCGCCCGCCCTTGCCGTGGGCAACACCGTGGTGGCCATCCCCTCCGAGGCGCATCCGCTCGCGGCCACCGAGCTCTACACCGTGGTGGACGCGTCCGACGTACCGCCGGGGGTCATCAACATCGTCACCGGGGCGAAGGACTCCCTCGTGAAAGTGCTGGCCGAGCACGACGATGTCGACGCGGTCTGGTGTTTCGGGAGCGAGCCCAGCGGCGCCGCGGTTGAGCGGGCGTCGGCCGGGAACATGAAGCGCACGTGGGTCGAGTGGCGCGCCCGCAACTGGATGGATCCCAGCCAGGGCGACGGGCCCGAATTCCTGCGCGAGGCCACGCAGGTGAAGAACATCTGGATCCCCTACGGCGAGTAGCGCGGCTCGGGCGTTGCGGGGATGACAATCGTGCAGGCGGGGCCGGGACGACATGTCCCGGCCCCGCTGCTCGTGATCAGGCTGCCAGCCGTTTGGGGGCCCCTGGAGCCGGTTTGGCCTTCAGCAGCTTCCAGCGGTTGCAAATAGGGCAGCCGACGTAGGTTCGGCCCATCCAGTCCGTCTCGTAGCGCACCCCGTGGTGGCAGCGCCCTGCCCGCCGTGCCTTGGTCCGCATCGTTCCCACCGTTGGTTCAGGGGGACTGCTCCTACAACCCTGTCCCCGGCGCGCTGGTTCCCGCCCCTGGGGACGGCATTTGCCTCGCGGCTCGGGCGGCGATAGCGTGGGGGATCCCTTCACCGCCGAGCGAGCCTCCGATGGGCACCATCATCCCGCGCCGTGACTTCCTCGCCGCCTCGGGGAGCGCGGCGGCTCTTAGCGTCTGGCCCGGGGCGTGGCGGCCGAGCGCGCGAGCGCTGCGCTCCGTTGCGGCCCGCACGATCTTGTTCCAGGGCGATTCGATCACGGACGCCGGGCGCAACCGCAGTGACACCGGGCCGAACCAGGCCGGGGCCCTCGGCTTCGGCTACCCCCTGCTGATCGCGTCTTCCCTGCTCGGGGCGCACCCCGAGCGCGAGCTGCGCTGCTTCAATCGCGGCGTGAGTGGCAACACGGTCCCCGATCTTGCGAGCCGCTGGGCGAGCGACACCGTGGCCCTGAAGCCCGATCTGCTCAGCATCTTGATCGGCGTGAACGACTACTGGCATACGCTCGATGGGAGCTACCACGGGACCGTCCAGGACTACGAGCGGGAGTACGGGGCGTTACTCGAGCGCACTAAGGCCCAGCTGCCCGAGGTGCGCGTCGTGGTGCTCGAGCCGTTCGTGCTGCGCACGGGGGTGGTGACCGAGGCTTGGTTCCCGGAGTTCGACCGGCGCCGCGAGGCGGCGAAACGAGTCGCCGAGCGGGCGGGAGCGACGTTCATCGCGCTGCACGGCCTGTTCGAGCGCCTGGCACGCCAGGCGCCGCCCAACTATTGGGCCGCCGACGGCGTGCACCCCACCGTCGCGGGACACGGCGCCATCGCGCAACTGTGGCTCGAGACAGTTACCGGATAGTGCCGGCGTCGGCGGCGTTTCGCTGAGACCGGCCTAGGCCCCGGGCCCGGTAGGGCACCGAGCGGCATCAATGCTGGGGGGGTGCCAACCGGTCGCCCTCCCGCTGCCGGGCGAGGAGTCGCTCGGCGAAATCGAGTCGTTCCTCCAGCTCCCCGACGCGCCGCTGCACCTCGTCCAGCGCGTCCGTCAGTTGCGCCACCTCGGGCTGCGGCGGATGCTGCATTCGGGTCGTCTGCGCCTGCAACAGGGCCCGCAACCCTTTGGCGAGCGACATCCCGACCACGATGATGACCACGCCAACGGCCCAGGACGGGACGATCCACATGCGCTCTCTCCTTCGTTCCTTCAGCTGAGCGGCCCTCACGGACCTGGCCCGGAAGCCGCGGCGGGCGCTCGGGCCGCACGCACCAGCGCCTTGTGCAAAACGATACAGGCGCGCGCGAGTCAGGTCTACCCAGGGACGGGGGCGTGGCACCGGCGCCGCGGGGAAGAGCGACGCGATGTTGCAGGACGTGCCCACGGACGCTGCGGGCAAACTCCTGTTCCGCACACCCTGCTCGCGTTAAGTTGCAGCCGTGTTCTCCCTGCGGCGTGCCGCTTCGACCCCCCCGTTGGCCCACGCCGACGTGGCTCACGCGAAGGCCGCAGCGCGCTTCACGCCTCATTCCGCGATCACGTCGCGGCCGGGGTCCGCTTGAGCCACGCCGCTACGACCACGACGAGAGACGCCGGCAGCGGGCGCCACTCCTCGCGGGTGGTGTGCATTCTGGTGGATGGCGCGCGCCCCGACGTGGTGCGCGACCTGCTCGAGCGGGGTGACCTGCCGCATCTCGCCCGGTCGGTGATCGAGCCGGGAGGGATCACGGTCGGCACGACCGTCTTTCCGTCGACGACAGGCGTCGCCTATATCCCGCTGTTGTTCGGTCGCTACCCCGGATCGGCCAACATCCCAGGGATCCGGTGGCTCGACCGCGCGGGCGTCGATGGCGGCGTGCGGGGCCGGTGGCGGGCGGCCCGGAGTTACTGTAGCCCGCAGGCGGGGTGGATCAACCGCGACATCGTCGCCGGCCCGTCCCTGTTCGACCTCGTGCCGCAGAGCCTCGCCATCTGCACGCCGATTACCCGCGGGCTCGCGCGGGGCGCCCACCTGATGCCCGTCCGCCGGGCGTTGCTCGGCGCTGCAGCGCACTACCTCGGCACCTATGCCGCGCTCGACCGCGCCGTCGCGGAGACCTGGCTCGCCGCCGCGGCGCGAGCCTGGCGTTTCTTGTTCGTGGTGTTCCCCGGCCCAGACGGGCTGACCCATCTACACCACCCCACCCACGCTCGGGTGCTCGAGGCCTATCGCCAGATCGACCGAACGCTCGGGGAGTTCGTGCGCCGGGTGCGCCAGCACGGCGAGAGCCCCACGATCTTCGTCGTCGCGGACCACGGGGCGAGCGTGGTGCACACCCATCGCGACATCGCGCTCGAGCTCGAGGGCTGGGGCGTTCCGACCATCCGCCACCCGATGCACGTGTGGCGCCGCCGTCCCCGCGCGGCGGTCATGGTGTCCGGGAATGGGTGTGCCCACGTCTACTTCCTGACGCGGTCCAACGCCCACGGGCCCCCACCGGGAGGCAGCGCTCCGTCTGACCTCATCGCGCGGCTCCTCTTGTTACCGGGCGTCGCCCTCGGGGCGTATCGCGACGGCGGACCCGGAGTGATCGCCGCGCGGGGACACCTCCGGGCGCGGCTCGTGGAGGATGCGGCAGGTGTGACCTACGAGCCGCTCGTCGGCGACCCGCTCGGTCTTGGCGACACACCGCTCACGCTCGACGACCGGGAGATGCTGGAGCGGTCGCGCGCAACCCCGTTTCCCGACGCTCCGCGCCAGCTGCTGCAGCTGCTCGCGTCGGAGCGGAGCGGCGATGTGGTGCTCGCGGCCGAGCCGGGCGTCGACCTGCGGGGGCCGTGGGAACTGCCCGAGCACCGGTCCGGCCATGGCAGCCTGACGCCCGCGCACATGATGGTGCCGGTCGCGGCGAGCGTGCCGCTCCCTGACGCCGCGCTCCGGACCGTCGACCTCATGCCCACGATGGTTGAGGCACTGGGCGCGGCCGTCCCCGCCGGGCTCGACGGGGTCCCCTTCTCCCGGCTCGCGACCCTCACGGGAGCGATGGCGTGAGACGCCTGTTGCGGGTCTTGTGCGAGCGTCGCGGCACGGCGGAATGGGACGCCGTGCTGCGGGGCACTGGGGTCGTCGCGCTTCTCGCCCTGTATCCCACGCTGCGCTGGCCCTGGGTGGCCGGCCTCACCGGGTTCTTCTGCCTCACGCTGTTCGTGAGTGGACCCATCTCGGTCGTGGTTCCGGCCGCGTTCGAGCCGATGCTGATGGTCGCCGGGCGGGCCTACCCGCCATTGCTGGTGGCGGCGGTGGCGGTCGCAGGCAACCTCTACATGGACTACATCAACTACCACGTGTTCGGCGCCGCCATCCGCCACCCTCGCCTCGAGAAGGCGAAGAACTCGCGGGTGGTCCAAAGCATGTTGCGGCTGTTCCAGCGCAGTCCGTTTTTCGCCGTGTGGCTGTGCTCGTGGAGTCCGATACCCTACTGGATCGTGTCGACGCTCGCCCCCCTGTCGCGCTATTCGATGCGGAAGTACCTCTTCGCGACGTTTCTGGGACGGGGCCCGCGCGTCTGGTTCTTCGCCTCCCTCGGGCTCGTCATCCCCGTGGCGACGCAGGTGCTGGTGGCGTACATCGCGTGCGCCATCACCGTCGGGGTGGCGCTGCTCGTGTGGAAACGGCGCGTCGCCGTGCGTCGTGCCCGGGCCGCGGCGACCGCCTCGCCCGCCTCCTCCACGCTCGTGCCCGCCTCCTCGTAACCCTGCCGGACGGCGGCGCCTTCCGAGGAACGGACTCGGGACGCGCGCCGATATGCTGTCGCTCGCTCGACGCGGGCTCGGCTGGCTCGCGACGACGCGCGCGGCCTGCATGCGGGATTGACCCTGCGCGGCCAGTCGTTATCCATCATCGGTCGGAGCACGAGGTTGCGGGCATCGGTGCGTGTGGGTTCGGCGGGGGACGGGATGCAACAAGTCAAAGGGACGGTCCTCAAGTCGCGTCTTGTGTTCGTCGAGGATCACTTCGGCAAGGCGGGCGTGGAGCGCGTGCTCGCGAGCCTCGAGCCCCCGGACCGCAAGGCGCTCGCGCTCGTGCTCCCGATCCAGTGGTATCCCTTCGAGGTGGGCCAGCGGCTGGACGACGCGATCGTGCGCGAGCTGGGCGACGGCAAACCGGAGGTGTTCGAGCAGCTGGGCGAGGCCTCGGCCGAGCGCAACCTCGCCACGTTCCACAAGGCCTTTCTCACACCCGGTGATCCGCACGCCTTCCTCAGCAAGGCGCCAGCGATCTACGCCCTCTACTATGAGACCGGCCGCCGCGAGTACCGGCCGACCGGAGCCAAGGAGGGGGTGCTCACGACCCACGAGGCGGAGACGTTCAGCGCCCCCGACTGCTTGACCGTGGTCGGGTGGTACCGTAAGGCGCTCGCGATGTGCGGCGCCAGCGGCGTTCAGATTGTCGAAGAGGAGTGCCGCGCGACGGGCGGGGCCGTGTGCCGGTATCGCGTGGCCTGGGAGTGATCACTCCCCTCCCCCTGCCCCTGTGACGCGAACCCGGACAGCGGCGGGAGCGCACGCCCGTCAGGCGGCGCGAGCGCCCGCTAGCGGTCCGAGGTGCCGCTCAGGGCACGGCGCTGTTGGCCAGGTCCGTGACGGTGGCGGCGAGCAGCCGCATCTTCGCCTGGTCAACCGCTCCCGGCGCATCGCTGTTCAGCCGCACCGCTAGCTGAGCGAGCGCCGTCCGCCGCTCCTGCCCTGACCGCTTCTCTGCTCCGGCGAGCGCAGTGCGCAGCGCCGCCACCGAATCCGGCGCCACCCCGTTCCACCGGGCCAGCTGGTCGAGATAGGCGCCCGCCAGCACGAAGCTCGCGGGCCATGTGATCTTGGGCTGACTCTGCACGTTCAAAAAGTCGAAATGCACCAGCTTCGCCGCCTCGAGCTCGTTCCGGGAGATGAACCCGCTCGGCAGCAACTCGAGGATGTCGAGTCCGCGAGCGATCTCCGAACTGACGATATGCCCATTGTACCAGTAGGCGGACCACGACCCGCCGCCCACCGGCTTGGTCGGATCGACGGGACCACGGTCGAAGAATGCGATTTCCTTCGGGTGCGCCGCATCCGTCCAGTCGAACACCGAGATGCCGCCCTGGTACCAAGCCTGGACCATGACGTCCCGCCCCGGGATCGGGATCAGCGACCCGTTGTGGGCCACGCAATTCTCGAACGGCGTCTGGGGCGCCAGCATTTTGTAGTAGCTCTGGAACGTCAACCGGTTGTCGGCGACGGTGAAGATCGCGTCCGCCCCCCACTCGTGCTTGTCGGTGGCGCGGCACTTCGGCTGACCGCCGCCGCCCCACTCGTCGCTGAAGAGCAGCTTGGTCCCGTCGTTATTGAACGTCGCCGAGTGCCAGTACGAGAAGTTCGAGTCCGCCACGGCGGCGAGCCGGGTGGGGTGGGCCGCATCGCGGATGTCCAAGAGGAGGCCGTATCCCGCGCACGCCCCGCCCGCCAGGCCGATCGCGGGATAGACGGTGATGTCGTGGCATTGGTTGGGCCCCGGACGGACCCCGTTCTTCGAGCCGGGCGGTGGGGTGCCCATCATCGCGTCCACGATCCCCTGGATCGACGTCCGCAACGCGGCGCTGTCGGCGCCCGTCGGCGTCCCGGTGCCCTGCCGCGCCCGCATGACGCTGTCGAGCATCCCGCCCACGAAGCGCGGTGGCAGGACGTAGTCCATCCCGTTGATTTTCACGGTGTAGCCGCCCTTGGCGCGCGCCTCGGCGGCCGCGCGGGCGGCGGCGGCGATGTCTTCGGGCATCTCGGCGTGCGTCGGCGCCTCGGTGAGGTCGTTGAAGATGCGGGGTGAGCTCACGATGGCCGCCTGCTCGGGATGGGCCAGCGGGACCTTGATGACCTCGATCCGAAACAGCGCGGAGTTCGGGTCCTGGTCGGGCGCGAGCCCCGAGCACCCGCGAAGCTCGTTGGGCGACCGTACGCCCGCGGAGCCCGAGACGTAGACGTAGACGTTGTCCGGGTCGTTCAGGGCCGGCACGACCGTATGGGTATGCGAGCCGCGGCACGTCTGGACGTTCGCGATGTATTTCGGATTGGCGATGTCGGTGATGTCAAAGATCCGGACGCCGCGCAGCCGGTCCGCGCTGACGGAGTCGTGCACGCCCTGGGTCCCGCAGTCGAGGCGGCCGCCCGTGCCTTCGCCGGACACGAACAACAGATTCCGGTACACGGAGACGTCACTCTGGGATGCCGGGCACAGCTCCCCGACCTTCAGGGTTGGTCGAGCGGGGTTCGTAACGTCCCAGACCTGAAAGCCGTTGTAGTTCCCCTGAATGACGTAGTTCCCGGTGAACGCGAGGTCGGAGTTCGTGACGCCGGCGAACTTTTCGGACGGCGGCGTTCTCGAGACGACCCGCAGATTCCAGGACGCCTCGCCCGCGTCCATCAGCCCGCCGCGCAGGCCAACCCGCGGGTCGGGGTTGGGCGCCACGGTCGACATGTTCACGCCGCCCGAGGACGCGCACGCGGCAAGGGAGACCAACCCGATGGTGAGCGCGAGACGGCGGAGGGGAACGATCCTGCCTGCGAATGCCATGGTGGATTCCCGCACGTGGAGGTAAGCGACGGCACGAGTGGGCGACGCTGGGGACATCAGTGGCCTTGCGGTCCGAACAGCACGGTAGCCAAGGTTCGCTGCATGCGGGCGATTTCGGTGGTCTGATCGGCGTACACGTCGGAGGCGAACCGAAAGACCGTCTCTTCCTCGCCCGCGCCTTGACCGAACAGCTGGTTGACCATGGTGATCGCACCGTTGTGGTGCTGGATCATGAACGTGAGGAACAGTCGGTCGAACTCAGGTCCCCGCGCGCGGTCCAGTTGCGCCAGTTGCGCCCCCGTCAACATCCCGGGCATCATCGTCTCCGGGCTCATCTCCGGCATCATGTCATGCGAGGCGCCGAGGTTCGGGACCGCTTCATGCCGATCCCCTAGCCAGCGCTGCATCAAGGCGATTTCGTCACGCTGACCCACGACGATCCGTTCACACAGGGCGCGCACCGGGGGACTGGCGTCGTGCGTGGGTGCCCACCCAGCCATGAGCACCGCTTGCGCGTGGTGGTAGATCATGCCGGACATGAAGTGCACATCCGCCGCCGTGTAGGTGGCGCGGGCGTGATCGGCCCGGCCCTGCGCGGCGGCCGGAGCGCACAGCACGGCAGCGATGCCTGTCAGCATCGCGGCGGCTCTCACAAGCGGGAATGGTTGGCTCACGCGACTCGATCTCCCAATGGCACCGTCGGGACCGCCCGTCCCACATCCCCCGCACTCTCGACGGCTTCCCGGAACTTACGCGCATCGAGCGCCATCGGAAGTCCCGAGGGGGCACCCCTCCCATGGGGAAGGACTCGCACGGAGTCCCGAACGTCCGTCCGGACCGTTGCAAGGGGAATCGCCTCCCCGCAGTCGTACACCAGCGCGGAGACGATCGCCCAGAGGAGTGGCAGCGAACGCGAGCTCTAACGGAAGATCTGCACTCCACCCACGTCGTTCGCTACGACCGCGGCGGAGCCTTCATTGCGATGTGACGCGGGTTTCCTAAGACCGGGATCGTCTCGATCACAGTGCGTGACACACAATCGACCAGGGCGATCTGACCCACCCTCGGACCCCTCCAGGATTCAGTGGCGCGGGACTCCGCCGCAGGGCCTGGCGGACAGGGAGCTGGGCGGGCAGGTCACGGCGCTCACAGTGCGGTGGCGGTGAAGGTGACCCCACTGCCAGTGCCGGGTGCCGTGGCCACCAGCGTGTAGCTACCCGGAAGCAGTCCTAGCGTCCACGAAGTCACCGCCGCGACTCCGCTCGCGTCAGTCGACACTGTTGAGGGACTCACCGAGCTCCCGCTCGAGGGCACAAACGTCACCGAGACGCCCATCACGGGATTGCCGTACTGATCCGTGACGCTGACCGAGGGCGGAATTGCCACGGCCGTGCCCATGACCGCAGTCTGGTTGTTTCCGTCCTTGATCGCGATCTTGGCGGCTGCTGCCGCTTTCCCGGTGGCGGTGAACGTGACTGGGCTGCCGGTCAACCCCGGGGCGCTCGCCGTGAGAGTGTTCGTCCCGGCCGTGGTCCCGAGCGTCCACGAAGTCACCGCTGCGATGCCGCTCGCATTCGTCGTCACCGGTGTCGTCGGGCTCACCGTCCCGCCACCCGACACCGCCGTGAACGTGACGCCTACGCCCGCGACCGGATTGGCGAACTGATCGGTGACGAGCACCGACGGCGCAGTGGCCACGCCGGTGCCGACGGTCGCCGTCTGACCGCTCCCGGCATTCAACGTCAGCGAAGCGGCGGCCGCGCTCGTTACGGTCACGCTGGCCGTCTGCGTCACCGTTACCGTGCCGTTCACCGTTGCCGTGATCGTCTTCGTCTCGGCCTTCATCGAGCTCAGGGTGCCCGTGATCTGCCCGCTGGCGTTCGTCATTCCAGCCGGCTGCGTGACCGCGTTCCCCGCCCCACTCGCCGCCAGTGTGACCGTCGCTCCGCTCACCGGGTTCGCATACGCATCCTTCACCGTTACCGTGATCGTCGACGCGCTCGCCCCGCTGCTGGCGGTGATCGAGCTCGGGGCCGCGGCGACGAGCGATAGGCTCGCGCTCGGCGCCCCCGCTGCGGCGGTCGCGGCAAACGTCACGGGACTCCCCGTGAGCGTGCCCGACGTGGCCGTCAGCGTGTTCGATCCCGCGGCCGTCCCCTGGGTCCAGGAGGTCACGGCCGCAATCCCGCCGGCGTTCGTCAGCACCGGCGTCGTGGGATTCACCGTGCCCCCTCCCAACCCCACCGCGAACGTGACGCTCGCACCCGAGACCGGGTTACCGTACGGATCCGTGACGAGGACCGCGGGCGGAATCGGCACGGGCGTGTTCACCGGAGCCGTCTGGTTGTTGCCGACACTTATCGCGATCTGGCTGGCCGGGGCCGGGGTGACCACCACGCTCGCCGTCTGCGTCACCGTCACCGTGCCGTTCACCGTCGCCGTGATCGTCTTCGTCTCGGCCTTGGTCGAGCTTACGGTGCCCGTGATCTGCCCGCTGGCGTTGGTCGGGCCCGCCGGCTGCGTGACCGCATTCCCCGCCCCACTCGCCGCCAGCGTGACCGTCGCCCCATTCACCGGGTTCCCCGACCCATCCTTCACCGTTACCGTGATCGTCGACGCGCTCGCCCCGCTGCTGACGATGATCGAGCTCGGGGCTGCGGCGACGAGCGATTGGCTCGCACTCGGAACCGCGGTGCCTGTGGCTGTGAAGGTGACTGGGCTGCCCGTCAAGGCGCCGGCGGTCGCTGTGAGGGTGTTCGGCCCCGCCGTCCCGAGCGTCCAGGAGGTCACGGCGGCAATGCCGTTCGCGTTCGTCAAGACGGGTGTGGTGGGGGTGACCGTGCCCCCACCCGAGGCCACCGCGAAGGTGACACTCGCCCCTGAGACCTGATTCCCGTACTGATCTGTGACGATGACCGCGGGCGGTATTGGCACCGTCGTGCCAATGGCTGCCGCCTGATTGTTGCCAGCATTGGGGGCGATATGCGACGCCGGCCCCGGCATGACCGTGAACGATGAGCTCGTGGCGGAGCCCACCCTCGGCGAGGTCGCCGTGAGGGTGTAGCCCGTCCCCGCCCTGCTCAAGTGGAGATCGGAGAACCGGGCGACGCCCTGGACTGCGGATACGGTCGTGGTGCCGCTGAGCGTGCCGCCAAGGCCGGGGGCGGTCGCAATCGTGACCGAATCACTAAAGCCTGCGACGGGGGCGCCGGTGGGGTCCCTCGCCGTCACTACGACGGCTGGGGTGATCGCCTGGCCAGCGACGACCGGGCTTGGGGAAGTCACGAAGACGAGTTGGGACCCAGGAGGGGGCGGAGGCGCAACGGG
>DATBBW010000197.1:0-3612 GCA_036270795.1 Gemmatimonadales bacterium
TCGTCGGATGATCTGCGTGGTGCTCGATGAGCCGCAAGACCTCGTCAATATCGCCCACGTCGTCCGGGCGCTGAAGAACTTCGGGTTCCGGGACCTGCGGCTCGTGCGCCCGCGCGAGTACGACGCCTACCGGATCGAGGGGATCGCGCACCAGACCCAGGACATCCTGGCGCGCGTGGCGCGGTTCGACCAGTTGGACGACGCGCTGGCCGACGCGGTGCACGTCGTCGGGTTCACGGCGCGGGGACGGAGCGCGAAACGCAACGTCCAGCGGCCGCGTGCGGCGGCGGCCGAGATCCTCGCCCGGGCCGCGACGGGCCCGGTGGCCCTCCTGTTCGGCCGAGAGGACAAGGGCCTCTCCAACGCGGCGCTGGACCGCTGTCATCGCGTGGTGACGATGCCGACGGAGCCGGCCTATCCCTCGCTCAACCTGGCCCACGCTGTAGTGTTGATGCTGTACGAGCTCGCCCTGGCACGGGGCGCCGAGGCGCAGCCGTTCAAGGCGCCGCGGCGCGAAGGTCCGCCCGCGACGGCGGCGGACCAGGAGCGGCTGATGGGTGACGTCGAGGCGGCGCTCCGGGTGATTGAGTTCTTCAAGACCCGACAGGCGGAGACCGTGCTGCGGACCGTGCGGGAGGTGATGCACCGCACGCCGCTCGATGCGCGCGAAGCCAAGCTGCTCCGCGCCATGGCGATCGAGGTGGTGAAATACGGTGAGCGACTGGCGCGTTCCGGGATTCACGTCGACCGGTAGCAAGCGGCCCGAGGCCCTGTTCGGCGCCGCCACGCCGCCGGACGACGCCGGGCTCCCGACGCGCATGGTGCGCGCCGCGGGGTGTCGCGTGTGGGACGCGGCGGGGCGCGAATACCTGGACTACGTGATGGCGCTCGGCGCCGTGGCCCTCGGCTACGGCCACCCCGAGGTGAACCGCGCCGCCGCCGAGGCGATCGCCGCGGGGGTGGCGGGACCGCTGCCTCCGGTGCTCGAAGAGGAGCTGGCCGAGGCGCTCGCCCAGCACCTGCCGTGGCTCGAGCGCGTGCGGTTCCTGAAGACGGGCGCCGAGGCCGTCGCCGCGGCCGTGCGCCTCGCCCGCGTCGCCACCGGACGCGACCGCGTGCTGGGGTGCGGCTATCATGGCTGGCTCGATTGGTGCCAGGGCGGCGAGGGCGTCCCTGCCGCCACCCGCGCCCTGTACGGCGAAATCCCCTTCAATGACGTGGAGGGCACGCGGCGGCTGATCCGCGACGGCGGTGACCGTCTGGCGGTCGTGGTGATCGAGCCCGTCGTCGTCGTGGAGCCGACACGGGAATGGCTCGAGGCGGTGCGCACGGAAAGCGCGCGCGTCGGGGCCGTGCTCGTGTTCGACGAGATCAAGACGGCGTTTCGCCTCGCCCTGGGCGGCGCGGCCGAGCGCTACGGCATCCAGCCCGATCTCGCCGTACTCGGCAAAGCGCTCGCGAACGGCTTCCCCCTGGCCGTCGTGGGGGGGCGGGCCGACTTGATGGCCGGGGCGGCGCGGACCTGGATCTCCTCGACGCTCGCCACCGAAGCGGTTGCGCTCGCAGCGGCGCAGGCCACGCTCGACGTCATGGTGCGCGACGGGGTGTGCGCCCAGTTGCACCAGCGCGGGACGCGCCTGCTGCACGGCCTGCACCGCCTGCACCGCGAGCACGCCGATCTCGTGACTGGCGTCGGCGGGATCGCGGAGATGTGCTTCCTGCACTTCGCGACCGACCAGGTGTCGCGCGACGTGGCGCGCGGCTGCGCCGCCCGCGGGATTCTGTTCAAGCGCACGGCCTACAACTTTGTGTCGCTCGCCCACGACGAGGCCGCGGTGGACCACACCCTCGCGGTGCTGGGTGAGGTGCTCCAGGGCGTCGCCGCGGCATAGGGGACGCGCCGCCGCTCGCTCGCGCCATCACCGCGCTCGTGCGGGCGCGGCGGCGGGGCGTTCCCAGACCGCAGCTAGAAAATGACGATGCGCACCACGGCGCTGATCACGAGCCCGATGAGCATCGCCCCGATCGTCACGAGCAGCGTGTACGCTGCGGTCTTGTCGCGCGGCGCCTTCATAACCGGCGCGAGACCCGTGACGAAGAGCCGCACGCTGTACAGTCCGAACACCATGCCGAGCAGCGTGAGCTTGGGAAACAGTGCCGTCACACCCCCGAGCCAGTACGGGGTGGCGCCGTAGCCCGCGATCTTCAGCGCCTGGACCCGATTCGCCTGAGCGCCGAACATCGGGGCCAGCCGTTCGACCAGGGCCGCTAAACCGTACACGCCGAGCAGGCTTAGCCCATATTCGAGCACGCCACCCGTCACCGCGTCCATGGCGGACAACCCGTAGGTGCCTCCGAGGCTGCTCCGCTCGCCCGAGATCACGGTGCCCAGCGTGGCGGCCACCGGTCCGATCGCCGCCATCGGGATGACATAGCGCCAGTAGATCGGGCCGGCGGTCGTAAACTCGCCCGCGATCGTGGCCCACTCCTGGGTCGGCTGGACGATCAAGCGCCGGGCGCGCTCCAGGAAGGCGGGCAGCTTGTAGGTGCGCCGCTTCGGCGCCGCGGGCCGCGCCGCCGGGCGCGGGGCGCCGGCCTTGGGCGGCGTGGGTCCCCGTGCGGGTGGTGCCGGTCCCCGGGGCGGTGGCGTGGGGCCCCGCCCGGGCGGCGTCGGGCCCCGTCCGGGCGGCGTGGGGCCCCGTCCAGGTGGCGTCGGCCCCCGTCCGGGTGGCGTCGGCCCCTGTCCAGGCGGGGTCGGTCCCCGCGGCGGCGTCGGTCCCCGCGGCGGTGGCGGCCCGGCGGGAGGACGCGGCGGCGGCGGCGGCTGAGGGGGAGTCCGCATGGGGTCCTGGTCGCAAAGGGTGGCACAAGATATGGGGGTCGGCCACCGCGACGCCACCGCCGCGGGGGCCGCAGCCACGTGGCGTGGGGGCGACGGGGCACTCAGATTCCCCCCATGCTCATCGACGTGCACGCCCATTTTTACCATGACCGCACCCCCCGCGCCGACTGGCGGGAGCGCAACGCGAGTCGGCTCGCGGCGGGCGAGCAGATCGGGATTACGATCCACATCGCGTCGATCCTGGGAAGCTGGGGCCGGACGTCGCCCGTCTACTTTCCCTCCCCCACCGACCTCGAGTACGGCAACCGCGCGCTCCTCGCCCTCGCCCGGGAGCACCCCAACCACATCCGCGGCTACGTCACCGTGAACCCCAACTACACGGCCCACGCCCTCGCGGAAATCACCCGCGGGCTGGCGGCCGGGATGATCGGCATCAAGCTCGCCGCGAGCCGCCGCGCCACCGACCCGCTGCTCGACCCCATCTGCACGCTCGCCCGCGAGCGGGGCGTGCCCGTGCTGCACCACGTATGGCAGCACCGCACCCGCGACTGGCCCGGGCAGGAGGCCTCGGACGCGCGCGAGCTGTGCGCCCTCGCCGCCCGCCACCCCGAGGTCCGCTTCATCCTCGCCCACATCGGGGGCGGCGGGGATTGGCAGCAGTCGCTCGCCCCGCTCGCCATGACCCCCAATGTCGCGGTCGATCTCTCGGGCAGCGGCGTCGATGGCGGCATGCTCGAGCGCTGCCTCGCGGCGGTGGGCCCGGCGCGGCT
>DATBBW010000198.1:0-2744 GCA_036270795.1 Gemmatimonadales bacterium
CTCGACGAAGTACATCTTCGTGACCGGCGGGGTGGTGAGCTCGCTCGGCAAGGGCATCGCGGCGGCCTCGCTCGGCCGGCTCCTCGTGGAGCGCGGCCTGGGCGTGACGATCCAGAAGTTCGACCCCTACATCAACGTCGATCCCGGCACGATGTCGCCGTTCCAGCACGGCGAGGTGTACGTGACCGACGATGGCGCCGAGACCGACCTGGACCTCGGCCACTATGAGCGCTTCATCGACCGCTCGTTGTCGCAGGTGAACAACGTGACGACGGGGCGGATCTACCTCTCCGTCATCACGAAGGAGCGGCGCGGGGAATACCTCGGCTCGACGGTGCAGGTGGTGCCCCACATTACCGACGAGATCAAAACGGCGGTCCGTCGCCTCGCCCCGGATCACGACGTCGTCATCACGGAGATCGGCGGCACGGTGGGTGACATCGAGTCGCTGCCGTTCCTCGAGGCGATCCGTCAGTTCCGCCAGGAAGTGGGCCGCGACAATACGTTGTTCATCCACCTCACCCTCGTGCCGTTCATCGCCGCCACCGCCGAACTCAAGACCAAGCCCACCCAGCACTCCGTCCGCGAACTGATGCAGATCGGAATTCAGCCCGACATCCTCGTGTGTCGCACCGAGCGGCCGCTGTCCGAGGAGTTGAAGCGCAAGATCGCCCAGTTCTGCAACGTGGACTTCGGGTGCGTGGTGGAAAGTCCCGATGTGAAGTCGATCTACGAGATTCCGCTCAAGCTGCACGACCAGGGCCTCGACAAGGAAGTGTGTCGGCGTCTGCACCTCGAGACGAAAGAGCCCGATCTCCGGAGTTGGGCGGCGATGGTCCAGAAGATCCTCGCCCCGCCGGCGCGCGTGAAGATCGCGGTGGTGGGGAAGTACACCGAGCTCGCCGACAGCTACAAGAGCATTCATGAGGCGTTGGTGCACGGCGGGATCGCGAACGACTGCGGGGTGGACGTCGAATGGATCGCCTCCGACCGCTTCACCGACCAGCAGACGACGGCCGAGTTGCTGAGCGGCTATAATGGGCTGCTCGTCCCCGGCGGGTTCGGCGTGCGCGGGGTGGAGGGGATGCTCGAGGCGATCCGCTGGGCCCGCGAGCACAAGCTGCCGTTCTTCGGGATCTGCCTCGGCCTCCAGGCCGCGATCATCGAGTTCGCGCGCGACGTCGTCAAGCTGCCCAACACCAACTCGAGCGAGTTCGAGCCGGAGTGCGAGAACCCGGTGATCGGGTTGATGCGCTCGCAAGAGGGGATCCAGGAGATGGGCGGCACCATGCGGCTCGGCGCCTATCCCTGCAAGGTGCGCCCCGGCTCGCGTGTGGCTCAGGTGTACGGCGCCCTCGAGGTGAGCGAGCGCCATCGCCATCGCTACGAGGTGTCGAACGCGTATCGCGACGTGCTGGCGGAGTACGGCATGCGCTGCTCCGGCCTCTCGCCCGATGGCTCGCTCGTCGAGATGATCGAGTTGCCCGACCACCCGTGGTTCATCGGCTGCCAGTTCCACCCCGAGCTCAAGTCCCGCCCCACGCGCCCCCACCCGTTGTTTGCGGGGTTCGTAGGTGCCGCGCGCCGCGCGGCGGGCGCGACGGCCGCCGCTCCCTCGGCCGCCACCACGCGGTCCTCCGCACTCGCCGGCCGGCACGACTGAGATGGCGCTGCACTTCGGCACTACCCCGTTTCTCATCGCGGGGCCCTGCGTCGTCGAGTCCGACGACCTGAACGCCCGGGTGGGTGAAGCGCTCGCCGCTCTGGGGGCGCGGCTCGGGATCCCCGTGATCTACAAGGCGTCCTACGACAAGGCGAACCGGTCCCGGCTCCGGGGGGCCCGTGGCCCCGGACTGGAGCGTGGCCTCGCGGCGCTCGCGCGAGTGCGGGCCGCGACGGGGCTGCCGATCCTCACTGACGTGCACGAGCCGGGGCAGGTGGCGGCCGCGGCCCAGGTGGCGGACGTGCTCCAGATCCCCGCGTTCCTGTGCCGGCAGACGGACCTGCTGGTCGCGGCGGGCCGGGCGGGACGCGCCGTGAACGTAAAGAAGGGGCAATGGATGTCGCCCGAGGGCATGGCCGGCGCGATCGAGAAGGTGCGGGAGGGCGGCGCGCCGGAGGTCGTCGTCACGGAGCGCGGCACCTTCTTCGGGTACGGCGACTTGGTCGTCGACATGCGGAACTTCGCGCGGCTCGGGGCGGCGTGTCGCGTGCCCGTGGTGTTCGACGCCACCCACGCGGTGCAGCAGCCGGGCCAGGGCCCCGAGGGTGCGAGCGGCGGCCAGCGCGAGTGGATTGCGCCACTGCTCTTGGCGGCGGCGGCCGCGGGCGCCGACGGGTTCTTTCTCGAGACGCATCCCGACCCCGACCACGCGCCGTCGGATGGGCCGAATATGGTCCCGCTGGACGAGCTGCCGGGCCTCATCACGGTGGCCCTCGACGTGTGGCAGCGCGCGCGGGCCACGGCGTCCGTGCAGCGGTGACCGCGATGCTCGACCAGACCATCGCCCGCCGCCTCCGGCTCGTCGGCTTCGATGTCGACGGCGTGCTCACCGACAATGGTGTCTATCTGGGGCAGGTGGGCGATCACGCCGTGGAGTTCACGCGCTTCCACATTCAGGACGGCCTGGGCGTGCGGCTGCTGCGCGCCGCCGGCCTTCCCGTGATCTGGCTCTCCGGGCGGGAGTCTGCGGCGACGGCGATGCGCGCCCGCGAGTTGGCGGTCGACGAGCTGATTCAGGACC
>DATBBW010000199.1:0-12019 GCA_036270795.1 Gemmatimonadales bacterium
GGCGCCATCAGCGCCGCTCCAGCACGATGGCGATGGCCATCCCGCCCTGGGCGCAGATCGACAGCAGGCCGAACTGCACGTCGCGGCGCGCCATCTCGTTCGCGAGCGTCGTGACGACGCGGCCACCCGTCGCGCCGAAGGGATGGCCGATCGCGATCGAGCCGCCCATCACGTTGATGATGTCCTCGTTGATCTCCCACCCGCGCGCGGCCCACCCTTGGAAGTTCGACAGCACCTGGGCGGCGAACGCCTCGTGGACCTCGATCAGCCCCAGGTCCGCCCACCCGAGCCCGGCGCGCTCGAGCGCCTTGGGGACGGCGAAGATCGGCGCCTGCAGCAACTGCCAGCCGGGGTCGACGGCAGCCACGGCGTACGAGCGGACGTAGGCGAGCGGCGTGTACCCCAGGGCCTGCGCCGCGTCGGCGCTCATCAGCAGCACAGCGGAGGCGCCATCGGTAAGCGGCGACGAGTTGGCCGCGGTGACCGTGCCGTACTTGCGGTCGAACACGGGGGGCAGCTTGGCCATCTGCTCGAGCGAGGTGTCGCGCCGGATCCCGTTGTCGGCGGTGATGGTGGCCTCGCTCGGGCTCTCGGGGAACCAGGGCACGATCTCGGCCGTGAGCCGGCCGTCGGCCGTCCCCTGGGCGGCGAGCTGGTGGCTGCGCAGCGCCCAGCGGTCCTGGCGGTCGCGCGAGATGTGGTTTTCCTTCGCCATCTTCTCGGCGGACTGGCCCATGGTCTCGCCGGTAGACGGCTCGGCGATGGCCGGGGACACCGGGATCAGGTCACGCGGCCGGATCCGGCTGAACGCCCCGAGTCGCGCCGCGAGCGACTTTGCCTTGCTGGCCTCGACCAGCACGTCCGCCAGGCGCCGAGACGCGAGGATGGGGATGTCGGAGAGCGATTCGACGCCGCCCGTGAGCACCACGTCCGCGTCCCCCAGGGCGATTTCATCGTGCGCGTTGGCCACGGCCTGGGCGGAGGACGCGCAGGCGCGGTTCAACGTGTAGGCGGGGATCTCCTTGGGGAACTGGGGGAGCAGGCTCACCTCGCGGGCGACGTTGGGCACGAGGGCCGACGCCACCACCTGGCCGAAGATGACGGCGTCCACCTTGCTGCCGTCCAAATTCGTGCGCTCGAGCAGCTCGCGCGCCACGAACCGGGCGAGGCTCACCGCACGGGCCTCTTTGAGCGCCGTCCCCGCCCGGCAAAACGGTGTGCGGCATCCAGCGATGACGGCGACGCGCCGTCCATTTCCAACCGGCATTACATTCTCCCTCGACTGACCCTGGGCGGCGGGCCGGGCACACCCGCGACGCAACGCACCCGCAGCAGTGCGCGCGGGGCGGCCGCCGAAACCTACCACGAGGCTGGCTGTCGGGCCAAGCCGGAGGACGGGTGACGACCGACACGCCCTTTTCCCATCGCACGCGGCTCACGGCGCTCAGCGCGATGGCCGTCGAGCCGCTCGACGTGCTCGTCATCGGCGGGGGCATTACCGGCGCGGCCATCGCGCGCGACGCGGCGTTGCGCGGCTTCCGCACCGCGCTCGTGGACCAGGGCGACTTCGGCGGCGGGACGTCGTCGCATTCCTCGCGCCTGATCCACGGCGGCCTGCGTTACCTCGAGCAGTTCCAGTTCCGCCTCGTGAACGAGGCGAGTCGCGAGCGCCGCGTGCTGCTCGGGATCGCGCCTCAGCTGGTGCGCCCGCTGCCGTTCCTGTTCCCCGCCTACAAGGGCGCGCGCGTGCCGGCGTGGAAGCTGCGCTGCGGGATGTGGCTGTACGATTTGCTCGCGGCGTTCCGCAACGTGCGACGCCACCGCTGGCTGGGGCGCAAGGCGACGCTGCGGCTCGAGCCCGGGCTGCGCGAGAAAGACCTGCAGGGCGCGGCGTTGTACTACGATGCGCAGACCGACGACGCCCGGCTGGTGCTCGCGACCGTGCGCAGCGCGGCCCGGGCAGGGGCGCTGGTCGCGAATTACGCCGCGGTCACGAGTCTCCTCAAGCCGGACGGGCGGGTGCGCGGGGCGACCGTGCGCGACGTGCTGAGCGACCACCCCTACACGCTGCGGGCCCTCGTCGTGGTGAACGCCGGCGGGCCGTGGGTCGATCAGCTGCGCCTGCTCGACGATCCGCACGCCGAACCGCTGTTGCGGCTCACCAAGGGGACCCACGTCGCCGTGCCGCGCCGGCGCCTCGGCCACCACGAGGCCGTGACGCTGACGTCGCCGATCGACGGGCGCGTGATGTTCGTCCTGCCGTGGGGCGACCTGAGCTACATCGGTACGACCGACACCGACGAGGACGTGTCGCCGGACGAGGTGCGCGCGACGGGACCCGACGTGGTCTATCTGCTGCTCTCGGCGAACGCCTTCTTCCCGATGGCGCACCTCTCCCCCCGGGACGTGGTGGCGACGTGGGCGGGGCTCCGGCCGCTGCTCCGGCCCGACCGCGCCGTGGCCCCGTCCGCGGCGTCGCGCGAGCACCGCATCGTCGAGAGCGCGAGCGGGCTGCTCACGATCGCGGGCGGCAAGCTCACAACCAATCGCGTCATGGGGCGCGACATGGTGGACGCAGTGGCGGCCCGGTTGCGGGCGCTGGACGGCCGCCCCCGGCCCGCGCGCGCCCCCACCGATCGACTGCCGCTGCCGGGCGGCGAGACGGGCGACCTCGAGGGGCTGGTGAAGGCGGCGGCGGAGCGCGTGCCCGAGGCGACGGCCCGCCACCTGGTGGGACGCTACGGCAGCGAGGCGGCGGCCGTGCTGAACCTGGTGGACCGCGACCGGACGCTGGGCGAGCCGATCACGCCAGCGCGCCCGGAGCTCTGGGCCGAGGTGGTGCACGGCGTGGAGCGCGAGATGGCGGTCCGGCTCACGGACGTGCTGGTGCGGCGGCTGCACCTGTTCTATGAGACGCGCGACCAGGCGGTGCCGCTGACGAGCGCCGTGGCGGATCGCTTGGGCGCGGCGCTTGGCTGGGACGCGACGCGCCGCGCGGCGGAGATCGCCGACTACCTGAAGCTCGTGGAGCGGTCGCGCGCGTTCGCGAAGGAAGTGGCGAGGCGCCGCAAACCTTGATACTATCTCCCCGGCGATGCCGCGCCTTCTGAGTCTCGTCTGGCTCGCGCTCGCCGCCCTGGCGTGCGGTCGCGGGGCCCCGGCCCCGGCGGCCACCGCGCGTGGCCCCGCCGATTCGCTGATGCCCGGCGGCCCGCTCGGCACCGCAATCCGGCGCGGCCGCGCGCTGCTCGTGGCCACGCGCGACAGCCTGCCCGCCCACGTGGGCAACCGTCTCCGCTGCGTGAGCTGCCATTTGGACGAAGGCCGTCGTCCTACCGGCTCCTGGGTCGGCACCTACGCCAGGTACCCCCAGTACCGCGCGCGCAGCGCCACCGTGGAGACGATCGAGTTCCGCGTGAACGACTGCTTTCGGCGCAGCATGAACGGCACGCCGCTCGCGGCGGACAGCCCCGAGATGCGCGACATCGTCGCCTATCTGTGGTTCTTGGCGCGCAACGTGCCGATCGCGCCGCCCCGCGGGGGGAATCCGCTGGACCATTGGGCTGCCTTCCACGCCGACACCGGGCGGGGGGCCGGACTGTATCAGGCGTCCTGCGCCAAGTGCCACGGCCCCCACGGCCAGGGTACCGCGGGCGCGCCCCCTACCTGGGGCCCCGGCTCCTACAACATCGGCGCCGGTATGGCGCGGGTCCGCGCGGCCGCGGCGTTCATTCGCGACAACATGCCCTTCGACCAACCGGGGACGCTGAGCGATCAGCAGGCGTTCGACGTGGCCGCGTTCGTCGACGCCCAACCCCGCCCCGACTACCCCGACAAGGTCCGCGACTGGCCGAACGGCGATGCGCCGCCGGACGTCGCTTACCCGACACGCGCGGCCCAGCGCCGCGCGGCCCCAGTGCCCGGGACACGACCGGCGCCCTGATCTCCCTCACCTGATTTCGGAGGACACCCATGTTCCAGTTTCCCCACGATAGGACTCCGCGGCGCGGCTTCTTGGGCCGGGTCGCAGCCGGCGCGGCCGCGCTCGGTCTCGGCGGCCTCGCCGCCCCGCTCGCCGCCGCCGAGCGCCACGTTGCCCGGCGTGAGACCGCGGCCGACCCCGCGTTCGAAGCCTGGCTCGGCAGGATCACGGGCAAGCATAAGATGATCTTCGACGTGCCGGAGCCGAACGACGGCTTCGCGTTCGCCTGGGCCCGCGTCTTCCTCAACACCACGAACGAGAACTACGGCACGACGGACGCCGACAACAGCGTCGTGATCGTGCTGCGGCACGACGGGATCCCGTACGCGATGGAGCACGCGATGTGGGCGAAGTACAAGTTCGGCGAGGGGTTCAAGATCACCGATGGGGCGACGAAGGCGCCGGCCGTGCGCCATCCGCTGATCCACCTCAAGCCGGGCGACGTGCCGATTCCCGGGATGGGGACCGACGACCTGCTCACGAAGGGGGTCCTGATCGGCGTGTGCAACATCGCGCTGACGTTCAACAGCATGCGCTTCGCCAAAGAGACGGGGATGCAGGCCGACGCGATCAAGAAGGAGTGGGTCGCGAACCTGCTCCCGGGCGTGGTGGTGGTACCCTCGGGCGTGATCGCGGTGAACCGCTCCCAGGAGAAGGGCTGCGCCTACTGCTTCGCCGGTTGAGCGGCGGCTAGATCTTGTTCTTCACCCGCGGCCGCGCTCTCACGCGCGGCCGCGGCCCATCGTCCTCGATCTGGGCGAGCGCCCAACGGGCGGCCTCGCGCACCTCGGTCGAAGGACCGGACAGCGCCGCCCTGAGGGCCGCCGACGCCTGCGGACTCGCGATCTCCCCGAGCGCCCAGGCTGCCGCTACGGCGACGTCGGGGTCGTGATCCTGCAGCACGGGACTCAGGGCCGCTACGCCGCGGGCGTCGGCGATCTCGCCCAGGGCCCAAGCCGCGAGTTGCCGCGTGCTGGGGTCGGCGTTGGTGAGGGCACGACTGACGGCGTCGATCCCCGCGGCATCGGCGATCTCGCCGAGGGCCCAGAGAGCCGCCTGGCGCACGCGCGCGGATTCGTCCCCCACGACACCCCCGAGCGGCGCGATGGCGCGCCGGCTGGCGATCTGGCCGAGGGCGTGCGCCGCCGCTGCCCGCGTCGCCGAGTCCCGGTCGCGCAACACGGCGAGCAGCGGGTCGACGGCGTCCCCACCCCCCAGTTCGCCCAGCGCCCACACGCCCACGCGCCGCACTGCGGGTGACGGGTCCGTCAACGTGCCCCCGAGCGCGCGCACGGCGCGCTCGTCTCCCAGCTCGCCCAGGGCCCAGGCGGCGAGCTCTCGGACCTCCGCCGCCTGGTCTTTGAGCGCCGTGGTGAGGGGGTCGATCGCGCGCGTGTCTCCGAGTTCACCGAGCGCCCAGGCGGCGGTGCGCCGCACCGGCGCCGCGGCGTCCCCGAGCGCGCGAACGAGGGCCGCATACGACGTCGAATCCCCCAACTCACCGAGCCCCCGCGCCGCCAGCGCGCGAACGTCCGGCTCGCCGTCCCGCAGCGCAGCGGCGAGCGGCCCACTAGCGCGCGGATCCCCCAACTCGCCCAGTCCGAGCGCCCCGGTCGCCCGCAGGCCGGCCTTCGGGTCCCCGAGCAGGCCCGCGAACAGCTCATAGGTCCCCGCTGGGCGCGCGCGACCGAGCACACGCGCGGCGAGGTTGCGGACGCAGGCGTTGTCATCGCGCAGCGCCGCGCGGAACGCGCCCAGGCTCGCGGCGTCTCCGAATTCTCCGCGCCAGCCCCCATCGCGGATGCGATGGATGTGGATGCGGGGCATGTGACCGCGCCACGCGGCGTCAACCCGATGCATCATCGGCATCGGCATCGGCGTGGGCATCGGCATCGGCATGGGCATCGGCAGCAGCCGCGACTCGAAGCCCCAACCGAGGCGGTCACTGATCGTTTCGCCCGCGAGCTCGCACACCATCGAGTCGGAGGCTTTGAGGAGCGACAAGAGCTGGGTCACCCGCGCGGAATCGAGCGGCGCGCGCTGGGCAGCGAGCGGCGACCGGATGAGCGCAGTCGCGGCGAGGAGCGTGAATACCGATGAGCGGGGCATACGGACCTCGATAGGGGACGGGCGTTACGGGATGGGATGTGCCGCGACCCCAAAAGGTTGCAGGGGGCCGAACCGCGCCCCCTGCCCTGATGCCTCCAACCGAAGATCGCTGGCCGCCTTAGCGCCGGCCGCGCGCCTTGCCGAGCAGCCGCAGGATCTCGATGTACAGCCAGATCAGGGTGACCATCAAGCCGAACGCGCCGTACCACTCCATGTACTTGGGCGCTCCGGCGCTCACACCGGTCTCGATGAAGTCGAAGTCCAACACGAGGTTCAGCGCGGCGACGACCACGATCACGCCGCTCACTACGATGCTCGCGGTGCTCGTGCCGTTCAGCAGCGGCAGCGCGACCCCGAAGAAGGAGAGGACGAACCCCGCCAGGTAGAACAGCGCGATCGCGCCGGTCGCGGCCACGACGCCGAGCTTGAACTTCTCGGTGGCTTTGATGAGCCCCGAGCGATAGGCCAGGAACATCGCGGCGAAGGTGGCAAAGGTGAGGCCGACCGCCTGCACCACGATGCCGCGGTAGCGGATCTCGAGCCACGCCGACAGCCCGCCGAGCGCCAACCCCTCGAGGGCCGCGTAGACCGGCGCCGTCACGGGCGACCATTCCTTCTTGAAGATCGTGACCAACGCGACGATGAGCCCGCCAATCGCGCCGAGCGCGATCCACGGGCCCGCCACCGCGGGGTCCGCGGCGGCGCGCACCTGGGACCAGACCCAGGCAGCGGGGACGACGACTAGGAACAGGAGGAACGCCGCCTTGTTCACGGTGCCCTCGAGCGTCATCGCGGGCGCGTTGGGATCGCGGCGCACGTCGGTGAACGTCTTGCCGGTGAGGGCCGGATTCGAAGTCTTTATGAGTGCCATGCTGCCCCTTTCGCTGGGATACGAACCGTCAATTTAACGACATTCGGTGGTCGGCGTGGGGCCGATCACGCGGGGCGCTCAGGCGCTGCGCAGTCCCTCGCGGGCGGCGGACGGGAGCCCCAGCCCGCTCAGCGCCAGCCCCGCAACCCCCGCACGTAGTCGTGCAGCACGAGAAACTTCTCGAACACCGGTACACCCTTGCGTTTCCGCCCGAACTCGGCGAACAGCTCGCGCAGCCGGCCGCGCCGCGCCACGTAGAACCGGAACGTCTCGGCGAAGTCCTCCTGGGGATGCGTCGCCGCGTACCCGGTGACGAAGTTGGGCAGCGTGGTGGTCACGCCGCGCCGCTCGAAATCGACCCACTGGGAGTCGGCGACGCGGTACGCCTTGCGCACCTCGCCGAAGGCGCGCCGGAAGCGGCCGGTGCGCGTCAGGGCCCAGTGGTGGTACAGGAAGGAATGGCCCAGCTCGTGGAGGATCAGTCCCGTGAGCATGTTCCACGAGATCTCGTCGCGGCGCCGTTTGCCGGTCACGTAGCGGCGCTCGATCTCGATGATCTTCGGCGTGCGGTGTGTCACGCCCGACACGCCCGGCCGCAGCAGCACGCGGTAGTGCCAGCTCTTGAGCCGGCCCACGACGAGCAGCTGGCGCACACGCCGCAGCGCCTGGCGGATCAGGTCGCGCCCGGTGGCGTCCTCGCCGCACCAGGGGCACACCTCCATCCAGTCGTCGACGCCGCGGTTGCAGTGGGGGCAGATGTTCTGGAAGCGGTCTCGGTAGTGCCACTTCTGCGGACGGCCGCACCACGGGCAGTACCGCATCGGGTACATCACCCCCCCGCCGCACCCCCATTGGCAGCGGCGGTCATAGCGGAATCCCTTGGGTGCCTTGAGCGGCTCGGGACTCGAATGGCGGTCCGCGATGTTGCGGCCACACCAGGGACAGAACGCGAACCTGTCCGACACCACCCAGCGGCAGTAGTAGCACTCCGCCCCGGTCTGCTTCGTGGTATCACGCCACTCGAGCCGGCGGCCGCAGTTGGAGCAGTACGCCGCAAGGCGCTCCAGCTCCGCCGCGCAGGTGGGGCAGCGCAGCTCCGGCGTCGGGACCTCGCGCCTATGCCGGCTCACGCGCCACCGCCTCCTCGACGATCCGCTCGATGAACTGCGGGTAGCTCATCCCCGCCTTCGCCGCGGCATCCGCCATCTCGTTCTCCTCGGCGAGGAAGGGATTAGGGTTGACCTCGAGGACGTAGACTTCGTCGTCGTGCGTCAGGCGCAGGTCGATCCGGCCGTAGTCCCGGAGCCACAGGGCGCGAAACGCCGTCGTGCACAGCGCGGTGATCTTCGCCGTCACCTCGTCCGGCAGGCCCTTGGCAAACACGTTCTTGATCTTCTTGCGCTTGCGGTACTCCTCGTCCCACTTGGCCTTGTAGGTGGCGATGCGGTGCTCGCCCTCCGCCTCGCCGAACGTGAGCTCCACGAGCGGCAGCAGCTGGAGCGTCCCGTTCCCGAGCAGGCCCGCGTACAGCTCCCGCCCTTCGATCAACTCCTCCACGATCGCCGCTTGGCGGAACTTCTCGTGAATGAACGCCACGCGGGCCGCGAGGTCGTCGTCCGTCTCCACCACCGAGGCCTGGGCGATGCCGATCGACGCGTCTTCGAGCAGCGGCTTCACGATGAGGGGAAAGCGCAGCTCGGACGGCCGCACCGGCTTCTCGCCCGGGTGGAACTCGGCGAACGCGGGGACCCGGATCGCGTGGTAGGCGAGCACCTTCTTCGTGAGCGACTTGTTGCGGGCGACGAGCAGGGCGGTCGGCGACGAACCGGTGCAGCGGTAGCCGTGCATCTCGAGGACGGCGGCGAGCGCGTATTCGTGGCGTGCCTGGCCGCGGAACGACTCGCAGCCGTTGAACACGAGCTGCGGTTTGAAGGAGGCGAGCCGCTCCAGCATCCCGCCGAGCTGCTCCGTGACGCCGACCATGAGCACGTCGTGCCCCTGTGTCAGCAACGCCCGCGCCACGTCGTACTCGGCCTCCTCGACCTGCGCCGCGATCTCCTTCTTGTAGTCGGCGTCCGCCCAGTCCGGATGGAGGGTGTCGAACACGACGGCGATCTTCACGCCGCCCTCGCGCGCTGCATGTCCCGCCCCACGGTCGCCAGGGCGATGAGGATCACACCACCGCCCACGGCGCCCGCGGCGGGCAGCACGAGCATCGCCGGCCGCAACCCGATGTGGTCGGACAGGTAGCCGATCAAGGGCGGGGCGATGGCATCACCCGCCAAGTGGGAGAACAGCACGTAGCCGCCGATCACCGAGGCCCGCACCGCCGGCGGGACGACATCCAAGATGACGGCCGAGAGCGGCCCGTTGTACCACGAGTATAGGAAGAAGGTCGCGAGCAAGAGCGGGACGAAGAGCTTCAGCTCGTCCACCCAGAGGAGCGCGGCGCAGACCGGGCCCCCCAGCACGAACCCGGCGCCCGACACGACCACGCGACCCCCGCTCCACCGCGCGAGCAGCGCGTCGCCCACACGGCCCCCGAACAGGCCGCCCAGCGCCCCGCCCATGAGCCCCCACACGCCGAACTGGCGCCCCACCGCCGTCATTGACAGGCCGTGGGTGCGTTCCAGGAAGCTCGGCGCCCATGCGATCAGCCCGTTCACCGCAAACGTCACGAGCGCCCCGCCCAGGAACATCCAGATCAGGGTGGGGGTGCGCAGCACCGTGGCGGCGGCCTGCCCGAAGTCGCCCAGCGCCGTCGCCGCCACCTCGCCCGCCTCGGTGGTGCGTTGCACCGCCAGCGGGACGAGCCGGACCACCGTCCAGATGATCCCGGCGCTCACCCCGGCCGCGAACGGTGCCGTGACGAGACCCGGCGGCACCCCCCGGAACAGGGCGAGCGTGCCGCTCACGAGCGCCCCGCCGAGCGCGAGCCAGATCAGCGGCTCGGCGAGGAGGAGGGCCTGGCGCACGCCGGCGCGGCCGCGCTCGTACCACGCGGCCACCGTGCGGCGCAGCGACAGGGGCGCGGCGCGCCGCGGCTCGCGCAGCCGGGACGCGAGCGCGGCGAGCAGGAACCCGGGAATGCCGACCGCCACGAACGCCACGCGCCACCCATAGCGCTCCCCCAGCAGGCCGCCCACCCAGATCCCGAGCACGCCGCCGAACACCATGCCCACGGAATACACGCCGATCGCGAACGCGCGCCGTTTCCCCTGGAACAGCTCGGCGATCAGCGCCTGGGCCGCGGGGGCGTAGCCCGCTTCCCCCACGCCCACCAGGGCGCGGTAGACCAGGAGCTGCCAGAAGCGGGTCACCGTGGCGCACAGGGCCGTGAAGAGACTCCACAGGGCGACGCCGCCCGCGATCACGGCGCGGCGCGACTTCAGGTCGCCGATGACGCCCAGGGGCAGCGCGGCGAGGGACAGTACGATGACGTAGGCCGACCCGAGCCAGCCGAGCTGCTGGTCGGAGAGCGCCAGCGCGCGCTTGATCGGCTGAAACAGCGCGAAGACGACGTTGCGATCGGTGTAGTTGAGGAGATTGATGAGCGTGAACAGGCCCAGGGCGTAGACCGCGTACGCCCGGGAGCCCGTGGCCCCGGGGGCCGCGTCAGGACTTGCGTCCGACAGTCGTCGCCTCCGCGCGGGCGTCCCGCTCGCCCTTAGCCTCCCGGTAGGCCGCCGTCAGCTGCCGCATCAGCGCGTCGCGCCGCTCGTACAGCCGCTTGAGCGGTCGCCGGGGGCGCTTGGCGAGTGCGTAGGCGGCGAGGATCGGGAAGCCGACGGTGGTGTCGAGATAGCACACCACGGTGCCCGGCAGCTGGTCGGGGTCGACCTTCCCCCAGCTCACCGCCTCGGCAGGCGTGGCGCCCGAGAGCCCGCCCGTGTCGGGGCGCGCGTCGGTCAGCTGGAGATAGTAGTCGTGGCCCTTCTCGCTGATCCCGAGCACCTCCTGGATCTGCGGCTCGGTCTGGAGCACGAAATTCTTGGGGCTGCCGCCACCGATGATGAGCACGCCGCTCTTGCCGCCGCGCAGCTTGGCGTCGAACACGATCGCCGAGGTTTCGTTCACGTCGGCGCTCGGGTCGAAGCGCAGCTGCGATCCCGCGAGCGCCTGCTCGGCGACGTTCATCCCGATCGAGGAATCCCCGGGGGACGACGTGTAGATGGGCACGCCGCACTCGTGCGCCACGCCGAGCAGCGATTTCCGGGCGATCCCCAAGGCCTGCTCGCGCCCGTGGATGTAGCCACCCAGCAGGTAGTGGTACTCCGCTGTGCTCATGGGCCGCTGGAATTCCGGGCCGGCCGACACCTGGCGGATGTAGGCGTCCGTCGAGAGCAGCACTTCGTAGTCGAAGAAGATGTCGTAAATACGCACGACCCCTTCGGCGCGCAGCTCCACGTCGTTGGCGAACGGAGTGCCGCGGTGCATCGTGAGCCCGAGGCCGAAGTGGGCGTCGTGGTACAGGTTCGCCCCGGTCGACACGATCCAGTCGAGGAACCCGGCTTCGATGAGCGGGATGATCGTCGACATGCCGAGCCCGGCGGGCGTCATCGCGCCGGTGAGGCTCATGCCGACCGTGGCGTCAGCGGCGAGCATCCGCTCGGCGAATAGGCGACACCCCTCGGCGAGGCGGCCGGCGTTGTAGGCCAGGAACGCGCTGTCGACGAGCTCGGCCACCGTCTCGCGCCCGCTCAGGGGCTGGGGATCGATGCGCGGGCCGCGCAGGAAGTCGCTGCGAGTCATCGGGCGGTCAGCGATCCCGGTCCGCGTCGACCGGCGGGAGGGCCAGGGCGCGGCGCTCGCGCGCCTCGCGCACGATCGCCACGGCGTCGCGCGGGCTGTCGGTGATGTGCAGCAGGGCGAGATCGGTGGTGGCGATCTTGCCCTCCCCCGCCACGCGCTCGCGCAGCCAGTCGGCCAGGCCCTGCCAGTACGCCGGGCCGAACAGGATGACCGGGAAGTACTTGACCTTGCCGGTCTGGATCAGCGTCAGGGCCTCGAACAGCTCGTCCATCGTGCCATAGCCGCCGGGGAACACGATGAACGCC
>DATBBW010000200.1:0-21812 GCA_036270795.1 Gemmatimonadales bacterium
ACTCCGTGGAGCAACGAAGCGGAGCAGGCGGTGCTCGGCGCCATGCTGCTCGACCAGGACGCGGCCCTGAAGGCCGCCGAGCTCCTCGACGACACGATGTTCTACCGCGAGGGGCACCGCCTGCTGTTCCGCGCCATGGTCGCGCTCACCGAGCGCGGCGACGTGATCGATCCGGTGACGCTGCGCGACGAGCTGCTGCGCCGCGGCGACCTGGACCGCGCCGGGGGGATGGAGTACCTGGGCGGGTTGATCGACGTCGTCCCCACCGCGGCCAACATCGACTACCACGCCCGGATCGTCCGCGACAAGGCCGTGCTGCGGCGGCTCATCGAGGCCGCCACGTCGATCATCCAAGATGCGTACGACGGCCGCGTCACCTCGGCCGAGGTGCTCGACAGCGCCGAGCATCGCGTGTTCCAGGTGGCCCAGCTGCGGCGCTCCGAGGAATTCGTGCGGCTCAAGGAGCTGATCTGGCCGACGATGGAGCGCATCGAGCAGCTCCACACGAGCCAGGGCGCGCTGACCGGCGTGGCGACAGGGTTCACGGACCTGGACCGGCTCACCGCGGGGTTTCAGCGCGGCGACCTGGTCATCGTGGCCGCCCGGCCGTCGATGGGGAAGACGGCGCTCGCCCTGAACATCGTCCAGCACGCGGCCATCGAGCAGAACGTGGGGATCGCGATCTTCTCGCTCGAGATGTCCAAGGAGCAACTGGTCCAGCGGCTGCTCTGCTCGGAGGGCCTGGTGGACGCCCAGCGGCTGCGGCGCGGCCAGCTGCGCGATGACGACTACCCTAAGCTGGCGCGCGCCGCGGGCCTGCTCGGGACCGCGCCCATCTGGATCGACGACTCGGCGATGCTCACGCCCCTCGCGATGCGCTCCAAGGCGCGGCGCCTGAAGGCGGAGCACGACGTCGCCATGGTGGTCGTGGACTATCTGCAGATGATGCAGGGCCCGACCGACGCCGAGAGCCGCCAGCAGGAGATCTCTTTCATCTCGCGCTCGCTCAAGGCGCTGGCCAAGGAGCTCGACGTCCCGGTGGTGGCGCTGTCGCAGTTGTCCCGCGCGCCCGAGCAGCGCGGCGGCGAGCATCGGCGGCCGCAGCTCTCGGACCTGCGCGAGTCGGGGGCGATCGAGCAGGACGCGGACGTCGTGTGCTTCATTTACCGGCAGGAGTTCTACGACGGCCCCGTGGACCCGAAGACCAACGAGAGCATCGAAGGGCTCGCCGAACTGATCATCGGCAAGCAGCGCAACGGGCCCACCGGGAGCGTGAAGCTGGTCTTCAAGAAGGAATACACCCGGTTCGACAACTATTCCTCACGCGAAGCACCCGTGGAGGCCGGTCGTGGCTAGGGACGGGCCGCGGTCCGTGTTCCGCTGCACCGACTGCGGGGCCGAGCAGCCCAAGTGGGCGGGGCGCTGTGACGCGTGCGGCGCCTGGAACACGCTGGCAGAGGAGCCGCTGGGCCGTGCGAGCGGCCGGGCGGCGCGTGCGGCGGCCCGCGCCGGCGAGCCGCCGGTGCGGCTCGCGGCGGTGGCGGGGACCGGGCTCACGCGGTGGCGCACCGGCCTGGCGGAGTTCGACTACGTCCTGGGCGGCGGCATCGTGCCCGGGTCGGTGACGCTGGTCGGGGGCGAGCCGGGCATCGGCAAGTCGACGCTGCTGTTGCAGTGCGCCGCCCGGCTGGAGCACGCGGGCGTCCCGACGCTGTACGTCTCGGGCGAGGAATCCCCCGAGCAGATCCGGCTCCGGGCCGACCGACTGGCGGTGGACGCGGGGGCGGTACCGGTGCTGGGCGAGACGCGACTCGAGGCGATCGAGCACCATGCCCGCGGGGTCGGCGCCCGCGTCGTGTTGGTCGACTCGATCCAGACCACGTACACGACCGCACTCGAAGGCGCACCCGGGAATGTGGGCCAGGTGCGGGAATGCGCCGCGCGCTTGATGCGGCTCGCCAAGGAGGCGGGTCCGGCGGTGCTGCTCGTCGGCCACGTGACGAAGGGCGGGGGGATCGCGGGCCCCAAGACGCTCGAGCACATCGTGGACACCGTGCTCTACTTCGAAGGCGAGAGCACGCTCGACTACCGCGTGCTGCGCGCGGTGAAGAACCGGTTCGGCTCGGTCGACGAGATCGGTGTGTTCCGGATGACGGGCGCCGGGCTCGAGCCGGTGGCCGACCCCGCAGCCGCCTTCCTGGCGGGGCGCACGGCGGGCGTCTCGGGGTCCGCGGTGACGGCGTTAATGGAGGGCACGCGGCCGCTCCTGGTCGAGGTTCAAGCGCTCGCCGCCAAGGCGGGCTTCGGGACGCCGCAGCGGGTCGCGACCGGGCTCGATCACCGCCGCCTCGCGGTGCTCTTGGCGGTGTTGGAGCGACGCGCCGCGTTACCGTTCGGCCAACTCGACGTGTTCGTGAACGTGACCGGGGGCGTGCGCCTGCTCGAGCCCTCGACCGACCTGGCCGTGATGGCCGCGCTCGTGTCGAGCGTGCACGACCGGCCGCTGCCCGCCGATGCGCTGTTCGTGGGCGAGGTCGGGCTCGGGGGCGAGATCCGTCCGGTCGCCGGGCTCGAGCGGCGGCTCGGCGAGGCGGCGCGCCAAGGGTTCCGACGCGTGTTCCTGTCGGCGCGGGCGCGGGTGGGCGAGAGCGGGCTCGTCCTCGTGGGGATGGACGGGATCGGTGAGCTGGCCGGGCGCCTCGCAGCCTGACGTCGGCGTCGTGATCGTGGCGGCGGGGGCGGGGGTGCGCGCCGGACCAGGCGAGCCGAAGCAGTTCCGCCCCATCCAGGGCATTCCGCTGTTGCTGCGCACGCTGCGCCCCTTCACCGCCCACCCGGCAGTCGGCATGGTCGTGGTGGCGCTGCCGGCGGGATTCGCCGCCCAGCCCCCGCCGTGGCTCCGCCCGCTCGTGGGCGAGCGGCTGGTGCTCGTGGCCGGGGGCGCCACCCGGGCGGACTCGGTGCGGGCCGGCGTGGCCGCGCTACCCGCCGCGGTCGGCGTGGTGCTGGTGCACGACGGCGTCCGGCCGTTCGTCAGCCGCGACACGATCGATGCCGTGATTCGGACGGCGCGCACCGGGGTCGGCGCGGTGGCGGCGGTGCCCCTGAGCGACACGCTCAAGGAAGTCGCGGTACCGCCCCGCATCGCGCGCACCGTGCAGCGCGACGGGCTGTGGCGGGCGCAAACCCCGCAGGGGTTTCCGCGCCAGATGCTGGAGCGCGCCTACGCGGCGCTGCCGCCCGGCGCGACAGCGCCCACGGACGATGCCGCCGTGTGCGAGCGCGCCGGGCTGCCGGTCGAGGTCGTTCCCGACCGCGCCTCGAACCTCAAAGTGACGACGGCGGATGACTTCCGGATCGCCGAGGTGCTGGCGCGTGAGCTCGCGTGAAGCCGCTGCCGTTTCGCACCGAGGCGGAGGTCCGCGCGGCGCTCGCGCCGACGGTGGCGCACCTCGCCGCAGGCCGGCTGATCGCGTACCCCACGGAGACCGTGTACGGCCTGGGGTCGCGGGCGCGGGTCGCGGACGTCCAGGCGCTGGCGCGCTTGAAGGGGCGCCGCGCCGACAAGCCCTTCCTCTTACTCGTGGCGGACCGGGAGATGGCCGAGGGCCAGGGACTCGCGTTCAACGCGGCGGCCCGTGCCTTGGCGCGCGCGTTCTGGCCTGGCCCGCTCACGCTGGTGCTGCCGGGGGGCAGCGGGCGCCTGCCCGATCTGGTGCGCGGCCCCGAGGGCGGCATCGCCGTGCGGTGGACATCGCACCGCGGCATGGCGCAGCTGGTGGGGGCATTGGGGGAGCCGGTGACGTCGACATCGGCTAACTTGCCGGGCAGCCCGCCGGCGCCCGGGGTCGAGGCGATCGCGCGTGATTTCGCGCCGGCGGTGGAGGCGGGCACGCTGCTCCTGCTGGACGGCGGCGTCTTGGGGAACTCGCCGCCGTCGACCGTGGTTGACTGCACGCGGCCCGCGCCCCGGCTGATCCGCGAAGGTGCCCTCACGCTGGCCGAGCTGCGGCGCGCCGCGGGGCGCTTGGCGCCGTGACCCAGGGGACGCACACGACTCAGATCCTGCTCGTCTGCACCGGCAACATCTGCCGCAGTCCGCTCGCGGCCGCGCTCTTGCAACGCGCCCTCGCCGAGCGCTCCATCGACGCGATCGACGTCGCCTCCGCCGGCACCGGCGCCTGGGATGGCGCCCCGGCCTCCGAGGGCGCCTACCTCGTGGGGCTGGAGCGGGGTCTCGACCTGTCGGGCCACCGCGCGCGGCTGCTGACGCGCGAGGTGGTGGAGGGCGCCGACCTCATCCTCACCATGGCGCGGCACCATCGCGCCCGCGTGGACGAGCTCGGGGGCGAGGGGCGCGTCTTCGTCTTGGGGGAGTACGCGGGGCGCGAGGGGGACGGCGCCGAGGTGAGCGACCCGTTCGGCGGCGGGCTCGACGTCTACCGCGACACCTGTGGCGAGCTCGAGGCGCTGCTCCAGACCGCCGTCGAGCGGATCGTCAAAGAGTTCGCGCGTGGAAGTCAGCGCTAAGACGCGCCTCCTGGCGGTGATCGGGGAGCCGGTCGGTCACTCGCTGTCCCCGCTCGTGCAGAACGCGGCGATCCACGCCCTCGGGCTCGACGCCGTCTACGTCGCGCTCGCCACGCCGGCGTCCGCCCTGAGCGCGCTGTTCGGCGCGCTCGCCGCGGTGGGCGGCGCCGGCAACGTTACGCTCCCGCACAAGGAAGCGGCGGCGCGCTGCGTGGCGCGGCAGACGGAGCTGTGCGCGCGGGTCGGGGCGTGCAACACTTTTTGGGCGGAGCACGGCGTGCTAGTGGGCGACAACACCGACGTCGCCGCGATTGTCGCGAGCGTGCAGCACCTCGGCGCGGACGGCGGCGGGCGCTGGCTCGTGGTCGGCACGGGGGGCGCCGCGCGCGCGGTCGCGATCGCCGCGGCCGAGCTGCGGGCCGAGCTCCATGTGGTGTCGCGTGAGGCGGCGCGCGCGGCGAGCTTTGCCGCCTGGGCGCGGAGCCGCGGGGTCCAGGCGGAGCCGGCGCGCGGGGCGCTGGCGCCGGAGCTCGCCATCAACGCCACGCCGCTGGGCCTGCGGGAGAGCGATCCCGTGCCGGTGGAGCTGGCCCGGGTGCCGCGGCTGCGCGCCGCGCTCGATCTCGTGTACGCCCCAGGAGGGACGCGCTGGGTGCGCGCGCTGCGCGCCGCGGGGGTGCGGGCCGAGGACGGGCGGGAGGTGCTGGTGCGCCAGGGGGCGGCGGCGTTCGGCCGCTTCTTCCCGGGCCACGCGGCGCCGCTCGAGGTGATGCGAGCGGCGGTCGCGCGCGCCCTCGGCGGTTGAGCCGCGGGCCCGCGGCGTTGACAGCGGCGAGGCACCGGGCGAATGTGGCGGAGCGCCGCCCCACGAGGCGGCCCATGACGCAGGATTTCACCATGAGGGGAGCGCGATGGCTGTGCGCGTAGGCATCAACGGGTTTGGTCGCATCGGGCGCAACGTGCTGCGGGCGGCGCTCATGCTCGGGCAAGACGCCCTCGAGATCGTCGCCGTGAACGACATCACGGACACGAAGACGCTCGCGCATCTGCTGAAATACGATTCGGTGCACCGCCGCTTCCCGGGCACGGTCGAGGCCCAGGGCGACGCCCTCGTGGTGAACGGTCGGCCCATCAAGGTGTCCGCGGTCAAGGAGCCCGAGCGGCTGCCGTGGAAGGCCTTAGGCGTGGAGCTGGTGCTCGAGAGCACGGGCCGGTTCACGCAGCGCGCCGATGCCGCCAAGCACCTGACGGCGGGGGCGCGGAAGGTCGTGATCTCGGCGCCCGCGAAGGACGAGGACATCACGATCGTGATGGGCGTGAATCACCAGAAGTACGATCCGGCGAAGCATCACATCATCTCCAACGCTTCGTGCACTACCAACTGTCTCGTGCCCGTCGTGAAGGTGGTGCTCGACACCTGGGGCTTCAAGCACGGGTTCATGACCACAGTGCACAGCTACACCAACGATCAGCCGATCCTCGACCTGCCGCACAAGGATCTGCGGCGGGCCCGGGCGGGGGCCCTGAGCATCATCCCCACCACGACCGGCGCCGCCAAGGCGACCGGGCTCGTGCTCCCCGAGGTGAAAGGCAAGATCGACGGCATCTCACTCCGCGTCCCCACGCCCGACGTGTCGGTGGTCGAGCTGACGGCGGAAGTGGAGCGGCGCACCACGATCGAGGAAGCGAACGGGGCCTTCAAGCGGGCCGCGGGCTCGAGCCTCAAGGGCATCCTCGACGTGAGCGATGAACCGCTCGTGTCGGCCGATTACGTGGGGAATCTGCACTCCAGCGTGGTCGACGCCCTCTCGACGAACGTGATCGACGGCACGTTCCTGCACGTGTCGTCGTGGTACGACAACGAGATGGGCTACTCCGCCCGCTGCGTCGACCTGCTCGCCTACATCGCCGGCAAGTGACGAAGCGGAGTTTGCGCGACCTGCCGCCCGAGGCCCTGGACGGCAAGCGCGCCTTGGTGCGCGTGGATTTCAACGTGCCGCTCCAGGACGGCCGCGTGAGCGACACGACGCGGATCCGCGCGGCGCTGCCCACGATCCAGTACCTGCGCGACAAGGGGGCCCGGGTGGTGCTGCTGTCGCACCTGGATCGGCCCAAGGGGCCCGATCCGGCGCTGTCGTTGCAGCGGATCGTGCGCGACGTGGAGCGGGTGCTGGGCACGCCGGTCGAGTTCATCGCCGATCCGGCGACGGGCGGGCCGGTGACCCGGCGCCTGCCGCGGGGGGGCGTGGCGCTGGTGGAGAATACCCGCTTCTGGCCGGGGGAGGAGGCGAACGACCCCGCCCTCGCCGCGACGTTCGCCGCGCTCGGGGACTTCTACGTGAACGACGCGTTCGGCTCCGCGCATCGCGCGCATGCCTCGACCGAGGCGGTGGCGCATCTCTTGAAGCCCGCGGTCGCGGGCTTTTTGATGGAACAGGAGCTGCGTTACCTGGGCGACGCGCTCACCAACCCGCGGCGCCCCTTCGTCGCGGTGCTGGGCGGCGCCAAGATCTCGGGGAAGATCGACGTGCTCGAGGCGTTGCTGCCGCGGGTGAACGAGATCCTGGTGGGGGGCGCGATGGCGAACACGTTCTTTCTCGCCCTCGGGTTCGAGGTGGGCGGGTCGCTCGTCGAGCGGGACCGGGTGGACGTCGCGAAGGCGTTGCTCGCGCGCGCCGGCGCGAAACTCATCCTGCCGCGCGGGGTGGTGGTGGCGCCGAGCCTCGCGCGCGCCGCCGAGCGCCGCGCGGTCTCGAGCGACCGCATCCCCGCCGACGGCGCGGCCTTCGACATCGACGAGGCCACGCGGCTCGACTATCGCGCGCGCCTCCTCACGGCGAAAACGGTGTTCTGGAACGGCCCGATGGGCGTGTTCGAGACGCCGCCGTTCGACGCGGGCACGCGCGCGATCGCCGCGGCGTTGGCCGAGGCGGGCCAACGGGGGGCCACGACGGTCGTGGGGGGCGGGGACTCGGCGGCCGCGGTCGCGGGGTTCGAGGACAAGTTCACCCACGTCTCGACCGGCGGCGGCGCCGCGCTCGAGTTCCTCGAGGGGCGGCCGCTCCCCGGCGTCGCGGCGCTCGAGGACCGGTGAGGCGACTCGTCTTCGCCGCCAACTGGAAGATGCATCTCGGACCCGATGAGGCGCGGGCGTACTTGAAGACGTTCCGCGCGCGCTACAACCGGCGCGACGACCGCGAGGTGTGGTTCTTCCCACCCGCCGTGGCGCTGGAGGCCGTGGCCCAGGCCACGCGCGAGCGCGGCGACCTGGTGGTGGGCGCCCAGGACATCTACTGGGAAGCGAAGGGCGCATTCACCGGCGCCGTCTCGGCCCCGCTCGTCCTCGCGGCCGGGGCGAAGGCGACGCTCGTGGGCCACTCGGAGCGGCGCCAGCTGTTCGGCGAGACGGACGAGGATACGCGGCGCAAAGTCGCGGCGGCCCTCGCGGCCGGGCTCCTCCCGCTGTTGTGCGTCGGCGAGACGCTCGCCGAGCGGGAGGCGGGCCACACGCTGGCCGTGGTGACCCGGCAACTGGCCGGTGCCTTGGGCGGCCTCGAGGCCGCCGCCTTGACGCGGCTCGCGGTCGCCTACGAGCCGGTGTGGGCGATCGGCACGGGACGCACCGCGACGCCGGCGGACGCCGGGGCGGTGCATCGCGAGGTCCGCGCCTGGCTGCGCGGACGCGGCGCCGAGGGGCCGCGTGTCGTGTACGGCGGCAGCGTCAACCTGAAGAACGCGGCCGAACTCCTGGCCGAGCGCGAGCTGGACGGCGTCCTCGTGGGCGGGGCGTCGCTCGAACCCGAGGCGTGGGCTCAGCTTGTGCAGACGGCCGCCGCGTAGCTATTATCCGCGCCGCGTGTACACCATCCTCCTCGTGGTCCTCATCGTCGACGCGTTGATTCTGTTGGCCGCCGTGCTGTTGCAGGCCGGCCAGGGCGGGGGCCTGGCCTCGCTCGGTGGCGGGGCGGGCACCGAGCAGTTCATGGGTGGGCGCCAGGCGACGACACTGTTGACGAAGATCACGTGGTGGTGCGCGGGCATCTTCCTCGTTCTCTCGCTCGTGCTCGCCATCCTGTCCGCGCAGGGCGCGGCGCCGCGCTCGGTGCTCCAGGACAACGTCCCCGCGCCCGCGCCGGTGCAGCCCACCCCGCTGCCGCTGCCCACCACGCCGCCGGCGCCCGCGTCCCCGGCACCGGGCACGCCGCCACCCTCGAGCCAGAGGCCGCCGCCCCATCGCTGAGCCCCGCCCGGCCTACGTGCTCCTGGAGGACGGAGCCTGGTTCCCCGGAACCGCGCCCTTCGCCTTCGAGCCCACGTATGCCGAGGTCGTCTTCACCACCAATTTGTCGGGCTATCAGGAGGTGTTTACCGACCCCTCCTACCTCGGGCAGATCGTCGTCATGACGGCGCCGATGATCGGCAACTACGGCATTAATCCCGACGACGTCGAGTCCGACCGGCCCCGCGTGGCGGGTGTCGTGGTGCGCGAGCTGTCGGGGAAGCCGTCCAACTGGCGGGCGACGGGGACGCTGGCCGATTGGCTCGCGGCGGCGCGCGTACCGATCGTGGCGGACGTCGACACCCGCCAGCTCACGCGCCACATCCGCTCCCAAGGGGCGATGCGCGGCGCGGTGGCGCTGGGGGCGGCGCCGGACGACGCCGTGCGCGCGGCGCTCGCCGCGAGCCCCTCGATGGACGGGCTCGATCTCGCGACCCACGCGACGGTGGCGCGCGAGTACCACGAAGGGCCCGCCGACGCGCGCCATCACGTGGTCGCCTACGACTACGGCATGAAGCGCAACATCGTCCGGCTGTTGCTCCAGCAGGGCTGCCGTGTGACGGTCGTGCCCGCCGCCACCACGGCCGCGCGGGTGCGCGAGCTCCAGCCCGACGGCGTGTTTCTCTCGAACGGTCCCGGCGACCCGGCGGCCGTGGACTACGCGGTCAAGACGTTGCGTGACCTCGCCGACGGCGCGCTGCCCATCTTCGGGATCTGCCTCGGCCATCAGCTCTTAGGCCTGGCGCTCGGCGGCCAAACGGTGAAGCTCCCCTACGGGCACCGCGGCGGCAACCATCCCGTGCGCGATGTTGCGACGGGACAAGTGCTTATCACGTCGCAGAATCATGGCTTTGCGGTGCAGGGGGACTTGGGCGGCGTGCCGGGGGCGCCGGCGCTCGCCGTCACGCACCTGAACTTGAACGACGGCACGGTCGAAGGGGTGAAGCACCGGGAGTATCCCATTTTCGCCGTGCAGTACCATCCCGAGGCGTCGCCCGGCCCCCACGACGCCCAGGGCCACTTCCAACAGTTCCTCCAAGCTCTTGACACACAATAGGTAAGCTCGTATGTTGGCGCCTCGTCTGGACAGCCCTTGGGCCCTTCAAGGGGGATGGATGACGAAGGCCGATCTGGTCGAGAAAGTCACCGCTCAGATTGCTCGCACTGCCGGTCCCCTGATTTCCAAGAAGGACTGCGCTCGGGTTGTGGACTCCTTTCTGGACGCCGTGAAAGCGGCGCTCGCCGAGCAGCATAACATTGAGATTCGCGGGTTTGGCACCTTCAAGATCCGCCAGCGGAAGACCCGCATGGCCCGCAACCCGCGCACCGGGGATCCGGTCGAGGTGGCGGCGCGGCCGGTGCCTGTCTTCAAGCCCAGCAAGGAGTTGCGGGCCATGGTCGCGGAGGCGAGCGCGCGCGTCACCCAGTGACCGCGCGGCGCGGGACGTGGCCCGTCCCCGAGCGGCCCGGACTAACCGTCTGGGCCGCTTCGTTTTGCGTGGGGTAGTCACCATGTCCCATCCCCCGGAGCGTTTCGTGCGATCCTGGCTCGTGTTGGTCGTGAGTGCCGTGCCGCTCGCGGCGCAGACTGCCGCACCGGTGCGCTATGAGGTGTCGGTTGAGGCCCCCGCGGCGCGGCTGTTCCATGTGAAGGCCGAGTTTCCCGGACGCGGCAAGGACACCTTGGACGTGGCGCTGCCGGCCTGGAGCCCCGGCAACTACGAGATCCAGAATTACGCGCGCTACGTGCGGCACTTCGGCGCGCGCAACGCGGCGGGCCAGCCGCTCCCCTGGGAGCGCCGCGACAAGGAGACGTGGCGCGTCGTCACCGGCAAGAGCGAGCGCGTCACGGTCGAGTTCGACTACTTCGCCGACACGATCGATCTCTCGCTCGCGCGTCTCGGGAGCGACTTCGGGCAGTTCCTCGGCACGAACCTGTTTCCCTTTGAAGCGGGCCAGCTCGGGCGCCCGGCGGAGGTGCGCTTCGTGGTGCCCGCCGGGTGGCGGGTCGCGACGGCCCTGTCGGGCGCCGAGGGCGGGCCGTACACGGCGCCGAACTATCACGAGCTGGCCGACGCCGAGACGTTCGTGGGGAAGTTCAGCCTCGATTCGCTGACGGTGGACGGCAAGTGGATCCGGATCGCCGTGTGGCCCGCCGAGGCGTACGCCGCGCCGGTCGCGCGGACCATGCGCGCCGATGTGGAGAAGATCGCGCGGACCGAGAACGCGCTGTTCGGCGGCCCGCCCTACGAGCGCTACACGGTGTTCTTCAATGTGTTTAAGGAGCCGATCCCGTTCGCCGGGGGGCTCGAGCACAGCGCGTCGCAATTCGACATCATGCCGCAGCTCGGGTTCGCGGACGCCGCCGGGAACCTGGGCGACTTCATGGTGCCGCTTATGTCGCACGAGTACTTCCACCTCTTCAATGTGAAGCGGATCCGCCCGGCGGAAATGTGGCCGTACGAGTATCGCGCGGAGCAATTCACCCCGCTCCTGTGGTGGTCCGAGGGCGTCACCGACTACTACGCCGACTTGACGAACCTGCGCTCGGGGCTGTGGACGCCGGAGCGCTTCCTCGCGAACGTGACGCAGGATGCGGAGCAGGTCGAAGCGACGCCCGAGCCGTGGAGCGAGGAGGATGGGAGCATCGCGACGTGGATCAACGAGGTCTTCGTGAACAGCTCGCAGCTGTATTACCCGAAGGGGGCGCTCTCGGGCCTGTTGCTCGACATCGCGATCCGCGATGCGACCGACAACCGTCACGCCCTGGACGACGTGATGCGCGCGTTGTACACGCGGTTTTACGAGCGGCAGCGCGGCTTCACGACGGCGGACCTGGTCGGCCTGTGGCGCGAGGTCGGGATGCCGGACGCGGAGGCGTTTTACCGGCGCTACATCCATGGCCGCGAACCGCTGCCCTACGCGGCGGTCTTCGCCAAGGCCGGGATCGCGTTTCAGCGCCAGCAGAGCTCCACGCCCTTCCTCGGCGTGAACGCGCAGCCGACCGAGCAGGGACGGTTGGTGGTGGCGGCCGTGGTCCCCGGCAGCGCCGCCGCCGGCGCGGGCGTCCAGCCGGGGGACGTGCTCCTCAAGGTGGGCGATGTCGAGCCGCGGCCGGACATGGATTGGGCGGTGCAATTTCGGGAGCACTACCGGGGGCAGGCCGGCGCCCCGCTCGCCATCGCCATCGAGCGTGCCGGGCAAGCGCTCACCCTGCATGGCGAGGTCCGCGAGCACGCGACGCAGAGCGTCCACGTGACCCAGGCCGCGGCGCCGACGGCGAAGCAGCTGCGGATCTGGCGCGGGCTCGCGAACGGTTCCACGGGCAACTGAGCGGCGCTATACTTGCAGCCATGGCCTCCCCGACGTCCGCCACCGTGCGCGTGCGGTTCTTCGCCCGCTATGCGGAGCTCGTGGGGTGTGCCGAGGCGGCGGTTTCGGTGCCGCTCCCGGCGACGGTGGGGGACGTGGTGCGCCGAGTGCGCGACGGCGTGCCGGGAGCGGCGGTGCTCCCCGAGCGCCCGCTCGCGGCCGTGAACCTGAAGCACGTGAAGCTCGACGCGCGCGTGCAGGACGGGGATGAGGTGGCGCTGCTGCCCCCGATCGCCGGCGGATCCACGACCTACCTCACGCGCGAGCGGCTCGCCGTGGCCGCGCTGCTCGCGGACGTGGCGTCCGCCGAGTGCGGCGGCACGGCGGTGTTTCTCGGCACCGTGCGCACCGGGCCGGCGGAGCGCGGCGTGATGGCGATCGAGTACTCGGCGTACGAGGAGATGGTGGAGGCGGAGTTCGCCCGGCTCGTGGCCGACGCCCGCGTGCGCTGGCCCGAGGCGCGCATCGCCGTGCGGCACCGGCTGGGCACCATTCCCGCCGGCGAGGCGAGCATCGCCATCGCCGCGGCGGCGCCGCACCGCGCACAGGCGTTCGACGCGTGCCGCTTCGTCATCGAAGAGGTGAAGCGGCGCATCCCCGTCTGGAAGAAGGAGCTGCGCGCGGACGGCAGCGCCGTCTGGGTCGACCCGGCCGGCCGACCCACCGCGAAGCCTTCCCATGTCTGACGTCGTGCGCGACCGGCTGGCGCGCCCGCTCGCGAGCCTGCGCGTCTCGGTGACGGATCGGTGCAACCTGCGGTGCCGCTACTGCATGCCCGAGGACGAATACGTGTGGCTGCCGCGCGCCTCGATCCTCACGTTCGAGGAGATCGCCCGGCTCGTGGGGGTGTTCGCCCGCCTCGGCGTGCACAAGGTGCGCCTGACGGGCGGCGAGCCGTTGCTGCGGCACGATCTCGCCACGCTGGTCGCGATGCTCGCCCGTACCCCGGGCGTCGCGGACCTCGCGCTCACGACCAACGGGCTGTTGCTCGCGCGCGAGGCCGCGGCGCTCGGCACGGCCGGGCTCGCCCGCCTCACGGTGAGTCTCGACACGCTGCGACCCGAGCGCATGCTCGCGTTCGCCAAGAGCGGGCGGCACGCCGACGTGCTCGCCGGGATTGCGGCCGCCCGCGACGCCGGGTTCGCCGCGCTCAAGCTCAACAGCGTCGTGATCCGCGGCTTCAACGACGACGAGGTGGTGGCGCTCCTCGAGTTCGCGCGAGCCCACGAGGCCGAGGTGCGGTTTATCGAGTACATGGATGTCGGCGGGGCTACGCGCTGGTCGCTGGACCAAGTGGTGACGCGGCGCGAGATCCTGGAGGCGCTCGGCGACCGCTATGGATCGATCGTGCCGCTGCCGGGTGATTCCCGCGCGCCGGCGGAGCGGTTTCGGCTGCCCGACGGGGCGACCTTCGGCGTCATCGCCTCGACCACGGCGCCGTTCTGCCGCACCTGTGACCGCAGCCGCCTCACGGCGGACGGGATGTGGCTCACGTGCCTATACGCCGCGCAGGGCGTCGATTTGCGCGCGCCGTTGCGCAGCGGGGCCACCGACGCCGAGCTCGAGGCGCTGATCCGGGAGACGTGGCACGGGCGCCGCGACCGCGGCGCCGAGGAGCGGCTCGAGGTGGCCGCGCGGGGGGCCTTGTACCCGATCGCCTCGTTGCGCGCCGACCCCCATCGCGAGATGCACACGCGCGGCGGGTGATCCGGCCCGGCGCGCGGCGCCCGCGCTTCCACGCGTCGGGCGCGGGCTATATGTTGTGCACACCTCACACCGCGACGTCCTCACGTGTTCCAGAAGATCACCGTCGTCGGCGCCGGCAACGTCGGCGCCACCGCCGCCCAACGGCTGGCCGAGCACGAGCTGGCGCGTACGGTCGTGCTCGTGGACGTGATCGAGGGGATCCCCCAAGGCAAGGGGCTGGACCAGTGGCAGGCAGGGCCGATCGAAGGCTTCGACACCCGCGTGGTCGGCGCGAACGACTACCGCCTGGCCGCGGGGAGCGAGCTCGTGGTCGTCACCGCGGGCATCGCGCGTAAGCCGGGCATGAGCCGCGACGACCTGGTGCGCACCAACGCCGACATCGTGAAGCAGGTGGCGCAGCAGATCCGGCTCAACTGCCCGGACGCGATCGTCGTGGTCGTCTCGAATCCGCTCGACGTGATGTGCTGGGTGATGAAGCAGGTGACGGGATTCCCGCGCGAGCGCGTGCTCGGCATGGCCGGCGTCCTCGACACGGCCCGCTACCGCGCCTTCCTCGCCGACGCGCTCGAGGTCTCGGTCGAGGACATCCAGGCGATGGTGCTCGGGGGCCATGGCGACACCATGGTCCCGCTCATCTCCTACACCACCGTCGCCGGGATTCCGGTGACGCACTTCTTCGGCAAACCGACGCTCGACAAGATCGTGGAGCGCACCCGCAACGGCGGCGCCGAGATCGTCTCGCTCCTGAAGAGCGGCTCCGCCTACTACGCCCCCTCCGCCGCGGCGGTCCAGATGGTCGAGGCCATCGTGCTCGACAAGAAGCGCGTCCTGCCGTGCTCCGCCTGGCTCGAGGGCGAGTACGGGCTGACGGGGATGTACTGCGGTGTGCCGTGCAAGCTGGGGCGCAAGGGGCTCGAGAAGGTGCTGGAAGTGCGCTTGTCGGCCGAGGAGCAGGCGGCGCTCAAGAAGTCCGCGCAAGCCGTGAAGGAGACGATGGCGGCGGTGAAGCTCTAAGCCGCGCCCGTGAACTCCTTCCCCCGGGGCGTGGGGGCGAGGGTCGCGGCGAGGTACTCGCGATTCAGCCGCGCGATGAAGTCCAAGCTGATTGCTTTGGGGCACGCCGCCATGCACTCGCCGTGGTTGGTACAGGCCCCGAACCCCTCCGCATCCATCTGGGCGACCATGCGCACGACGCGGGTGGAGCGCTCGGGCTGGCCCTGGGGCAGCAACCCGAGGTGGGACACCTTCGCCGCCACGAACAGCGTCGCCGACGCATTGGGGCACGCCGCGACGCAGGCGCCACAGCCGATACACGCCGCCGCGTCCATCGCGAGATCGGCGGCCCCCTTCGGGACGAGGACCGCGTTCGCCTCGGGCGCGCTGCCGGTGCGCGCCGTGATGAAGCCCCCCGCCTGAACGAGGCGGTCGAAGGCGCTCCGGTCCACCACCAGATCCTTCACGAGCGGGAAGGCGCGGGCGCGCCACGGTTCGACCCACAGCTCGGCGCCGTCGGCGAACGTGCGCAGGTGGAGCTGGCACGCCGTCGTGGCGCGCCGCGGCCCGTGGGGCCGCCCGTTGATCACCAGGCCGCACGCGCCGCAGATCCCTTCGCGGCAATCGTGATCGAAGGCGACCGGCTCGTCGCGCCGCGCGCTCAGCTGTTCGTTCAAGACGTCGAGCACCTCGAGAAACGACATGTCGGGGCTCAGGTCCGTGACGTCGTAGCGCACGAACTGGCCCGGTGCCCGTGGGCCGGCCTGACGCCACACGTGGAGCGTGACCCTCACTGGTAGCTCCGGGGGGCGAGGTGGACCGTCTCGAACGCGAGCGGCTCCCGATGCAGCACCGGCGGCTGGCCCACCCCCGTGAACTCCCACGCCGCCACGTGGGCGAAGCGCGCGTCGTCGCGCTGCGCCTCGCCCGTCGCGGTCTGGTACTCCTCGCGGAAGTGGGAGCCGCACGACTCCTCGCGGGCGAGGGCGTCGTGGCACATCAGCTCGGCGAACTCGAGGAAGTCGGCGACCCGGCCCGCGTGCTCGAGGGCCTGGTTGAAGTCCGCGCCGTCCCCGCCCACATAGACGTCGCGCCAGAACTCCTCGCGCAGCGCGGCCACCTGCTCCCGGGCCGCGGTCAACCCGGCGCCGGAGCGCGTCATGCCGCAGCGGTCCCACAGCACGCCGCCCAGCTCGCGGTGGAACGCGTCCACGCTCTTGCGCCCGCTCACGGCCAGGAGCCGGCTGACGCGGGCGCTCACCTCGGCCGCGGTCTGGCGGAACGCCGCGTGCGTCCCATCGAGCGGGGCGAGGGGCGCCTGGGCGAGATAGTCGCCGATCGTGTAGGGGAGGATGAAGTAGCCATCGGCCAGCCCCTGCATCAGGGCGCTCGCGCCGAGCCGGTTGGCGCCGTGGTCGGAGAAGTTCGCCTCGCCGATCGCGTACAGCCCCTCGACGGTGGTCATGAGGTTGTAGTCCACCCACAGCCCGCCCATGGTATAGTGGGGGGCAGGATAGATCCGCATCGGCCGCTCGAACGGGTTCTCCGCGGTGATGCGCTCGTACATCTCGAACAGGTTGCCATAGCGCTCGGCGATCACCGGGCGCCCCAGCCGGGCGATCGCGTCCCGCAAGTCCAGGTACACGCCGTGGCCGCCCGGCCCGACGCCGCGGCCGGCGTCGCATACCTCCTTGGCGCGGCGCGAGGCGATGTCGCGCGGGGCGAGGTTGCCGTAGCTCGGGTACAACCGCTCGAGGTAGTAATCCCGCTCGGCCTCGGGGATCTCGTGCGGGGGCCGCGTGTCTCCCGGCCGCGCCGGCACCCAGATGCGGCCGTCGTTGCGGAGCGACTCGCTCATCAACGTGAGCTTCGACTGGTGGTGGCCGGTGACGGGGATGCAGGTGGGGTGGATCTGGGTGAAGCAGGGGTTCGCGAGCGCGGCGCCGCGCTTGTGGGCGCGCCACAGCGCCGTGACGTTACAGCCCTTCGCATTGGTCGAGAGGTAGTAGGCGTTGGAGTAGCCCCCGGTCGCGAGCACCACCGCGTCCGCGACGTGCGCGCTCACGGCGCCAGCGACCAAGTCCCGCACGATGATCCCGCGCGCCCGGCCATCGACCACGACGACGTCGAGCAGCTCGGTCCGCGGATGCATCGTCACGCCCCCGAGACCGATCTGGCGCGACAGCGCCTGGTAGGCGCCGAGCAGCAGTTGCTGGCCGGTCTGGCCGCGCGCGTAGAAGGTGCGCGACACCTGGACCCCGCCGAACGAGCGATTCGCCAACAGCCCGCCGTACTCGCGGGCGAACGGCACCCCCTGGGCCACGCACTGGTCGATGATCTGCACGCTGATCTCGGCGAGCCGGTACACATTCGCCTCGCGCGAGCGGAAGTCGCCGCCTTTCACGGTATCGACGAACAGCCGAGCGACCGAGTCGCCATCGTTCTGGTAGTTCTTCGCCGCATTGATGCCGCCTTGGGCCGCGATCGAGTGGGCACGTCGCGGGGAGTCCTGGAAGCAGAAGCAGGACACCCGATAGCCCAGTTCGGCGAGCGAGGCGGCGGCCGACGCCCCGGCGAGCCCGGAGCCGACCACGATGATCGCGTGCTTCCGCTTGTTCGCCGGGTTCACAAGCTTGAGCTCGGCGCGGTGCCGGGCCCACTTCTCCGCGACCGGGCCTGGCGGGACCTTCGAGCGGAGCTCCACGCTCAGCGCACCAGGCCGGCGAGCACGGCGGCCGGAATGACGAGGTAGCCGGCGGTGATCAGGGCCGCGACCAGGGCGGCGGCGCCGCGGCGCCACCCCTCGGTCGGTGGTCGGTTGAGGCCGAGCGTCTGGAATGCACTCCACAGCCCGTGATAGATGTGCAGCCCGACGGCGACCAGCGCCACGGCGTAGCCCGCAGCGACCGGCCAGCGCGCGAGGCTCGCGACCAGGTTGTGATACGGGTCGCCGGCGACGAAGCGCGGGTTCACGGAGCCGAAGCTCAGGTCGAGGAGGTGGTAGACGACGTAGAGCAGGATGATCACCCCACCCCAGCGCATGGTGCGTGCCCCGTAGGTGGTCTCCACCAGCGCCAACTGGCGGTAACCCACGGGGCGCGCTTGCCAGCTCGCGCGGGTCACCGCGAGCGCCGCCCAGAGGTGCGCGAACACGGCCCCGATGAGGACGAGGCGGATCAGCCACAGGAGCTGCCCCCGGCCGAAGAAGGGGGCGCCCACGGTGCGCAGCGCCGCCGCATAGGCGTTGAAGTGCTCTGGACCCTGGAACACTTTGAGGTTGCCGAGCAGGTGGCCGATCACGAACCCGAGCAGGATCAAGCCCGTGACGGCCATGATCACCTTCTTGCCGATCAACGAGCGGGTGAGACCGGCCGGGGGCGCGACGCGCGAAGCGGTGGTCATGGAAACGGAGGGATGATACCCGCTTCACCGCGATCGCGGCAAGGCAACGGCGCGAGGGCTCTGCGCTCCGCGGAGAGCGAGCGCGACCCGCGCGCCCTGCGGCGGGGCGCGGCCCGCGCGGCTATACTAGCGGGGTCCGACGCGCCGTCGCCCGAGTGGGGCGGCGTCCGCCCGCGCGCTTGGGCGCCCGGGCCCTACGCGACACCCCGTTCACCTTCGCGCCTCGAGGGAGTCCCCATGGCGATCCAATCCTCAATGATCGTGACGACCACGTTCGACGTGCAGGGCCACCCGGTGCGCCAGTACAAAGGTGTGGTACGCGGCATCATCGTCCGCGCGCCCACCATCGCCCAAGGCATTCTCGGTGGGCTGAAGAGCATCATCGGGGGTCAGATCGGCGCCTACACCGAGATGTGTGAGCAGACGCGCCAGACGGCGTACGATCTCATGGTCGAGCATGCGCGGCAGTTGGGGGCGAACGCGGTAATCGGCGTGAGCTTCGACGCCTCGGAAGTGGCGAGCAAGGCGTCGGCGACCGAGGTGCTGTGCTACGGCACCGCGGTGGTCCTCGACTGATCCCCGAGACCCGTTCGCCCGCGGGTCGCCGACCGCGCATGCCCGATCCCGCCACCTCCGTCGCGCCCGGCGCCGCCCCGAGCCACGCCGCGCCCGCGGCCGGGACCGTCGCCCCCGACCTGCCCACCGTGGTCGTGGTCGGCGCCGGGTTCGGCGGCCTGCGCGCCGCCCGCTTGCTCCGGCGGGCGCGCGTCCGCGTCGTGATGCTGGACCGACACAACTACCACTTGTTCCAGCCGCTGCTCTATCAAGTGGCGACCGCCGGGCTCGAGCCCGAGCAGATCGCCAAACCGGTGCGGGCGATCCTGCGGCGTCAGGGCAACTTCGAGTTTCAGATGGTGGAGGTGACCGGGCTCGATCCCGCGGCGCGGCGCATCGCGACCGCCGGGGGCCCGGTGGCGTATGACTTGCTCATCCTCGCGCTCGGGGGCGAGACGAACTACTTCGGCCTCGAGAGCATCGCGCGCCACGGCTACGGCCTGAAGGACGTGCCCGACGCGATCCGGATTCGCAATCACGTGCTGCGGCAGTTCGAGCGGGCGATGCTCGAGCCCAATCCCGAGCAGCGGCGGGCCTTGCTCACCTTCGTGGTCGTGGGGGGCGGGCCGACGGGGGTCGAAATGGCCGGGGCGCTGTCCGAGCTGATCCGCCTGGTGCTGGTGAAGGATTACCCGCGGCTGAACATCAAGGACGTCCGGGTCCTCTTGCTCGAGGCCACCGATCGCCTGCTCGCCACCATGCCGCTGCGGCTGCGCGAGGCGGCCGCCGAGACGCTGTGGCGCAAGCACGTGGAGGTCCGCTTCGGGGCTGCGGTCGCCGACTACGACGGCGCCCGCGTGCAGTTGCGGGGCGGCGAAGTCATCCCGGCGTACAGCCTGATCTGGGCGGCGGGCGCCCAGGCGGTGTCGCTCACCACGCGCCTGGGCCTGCCCACCGCGCGGCAGGGGCGCGTGGCGGTCGGGCCCACGCTGCAGGTGCCGGGCCACCCGGAGATCTACGTGATCGGCGACGCGGCCTACCTCGAGGCGGGCGGGGCCCCGCTCCCCATGATGGCCCCGGTCGCCATCCAGATGGCCGAGACCGCGGTAGCGAACATCAAGCGCGCGCTCCGCGGTGCGTCCCCCGTGGCGTTCCGCTATCGCGATCCGGGATCGCTCGCGACGATCGGGCGCAACGCGGCGGTCGCGCACATCTACGGGATCGGGTTCACCGGGTTTCCGGCGTGGGTGGCTTGGCTCGTGGTGCACATCATCCAGCTCATCGGCTTCCGCAACAAGCTATTTGTGTTGTTGAACTGGGCGTGGGACTACTTCTTCTTTGAGCGCGCGGCGCGGCTCATCACGACGCTGGACTGATCAGCGCAGGGTGGGGCGGGGTGGGGCGCGCCGGGCGGTGGGGCGGGGCGACTCGCGCCGGTGGCGCCGTACGATCCCGTTCCAGCCGCATTCGAGGCACCAGCGCCGCTCCAGCAGAGGCAGCAGGTGGTCGAACAGCCGGTTGCGGATCGGCACCATCGCCACGCCGCAGTGGGGGCAGCGGGCGCCCTGCCCCAACAGCAGGTAGGCGACGGCACCGACCAACGCGACCCGCATCACCACGGTCGCGAGCAGGACCGCGACGACCAGCATATCTGATGATAGTGTGTGGCCGTCGGTCCGGCCAGCACGCGGGCTTACGCCCCCCCGCCCCCACCGCCGCGCACGAACTCGAGGATACGCCGCTCCAGCTCCGCCAGCTCGACGGGCTTCACGAGCACGCGCTCCCGCGGCACCGGCGTGTTGCCGGGCTCGGCGAGCTGCGAGATGTCGCCGGAGAGAAACAGCACGCGCGCGGCGAGGGCCGGGAAGTCCGCCTCCAGCCGGGCATAGAGCGCCACACCGCTCATCCGCGGCATCCGCAAGTCGGCGAGGATCACATCGGCTTGCTGGGCCGCGAGCTGGGTCAGCGCGGCCAGACCGTCGCCCGCCTCGTCTACGTGGGCGCCGCGCCGCGCGAGGAACCGCGCCATGGGGCGGCGCACCGCCTCCTCGTCGTCCACGATCAGCACGCGGAGCCCGGCCAGCGTGGCGAGCGCTCGGACCGGCCCGCTCGCGCGCGCGGCGCGGGGTTCGGCCGCCGCCTCGGAGGGCGGCTGCTGCGCGAGCGGCGCGGCCACCGGCAACGACAGCAGGAACCGGGCGCCCGCACCACTCGGGGCCGGCACGAGCGCCAGGTCGCCTCCCGCCTCTCGCGCGATCTGGCGCGAGATGTAGAGGCCGAGCCCGGTGCCGCGGCGTCCCTTGGTCGTGGCGAAGGGGCGAAACAGCCGGGCCGCGATTTCCGGGGCGACGCCGGGGCCGTTGTCGGCGACGGCGACCCAGACCTGGGCGTTGGTGACCCCGGTATCCACGGTGAGCTCGCGGGGCGGTTTGATGGCGCGCAGCGCGTCGATCGCGTTGGAGAGGAGGTTCACGACGACCTGCTCCAGCTTGATGGCGTCGCCTTGCACGAGGGAGAGCGTGGGGTCCAGCCGTCCACCCACCGTGATCTCGTCGACGCCGAAGCGGTACGACACGAGGTCGAGCGCTCCGCGTACGACGTCGTTCAGGTTGACGGGCGCGATCTCGCGCTCCGTGACGCGCACGAACCGCAACAGCCCGCGCAGCAGTTTGGTCGCGCGCCGCGCCTGGCGCAGGATCTGGGTCATTTCGGCGCGCTGCTCGTCGGCGATCGTGGCATCGGCCAGCCGGTTGTCGGCATGGGCGGTGATCGCCATCAGCGGATTGTTCACTTCATGGGCCACGCCGGCGAGCAGCTCGCCGGCCGCCGCGAACCGGCCCTGCTCCTCGGCCCGGTCCCGCAGGACGCGGGTCATCTCGTTGAAGTGCTGGGCCAGGCGCCCCACCTCGTCGTGCCGGTGGACCGGGACTTCCGTCGCGAGGTCGCCATCGGCCACGCGCGCGAGGCCCGCTTC
>DATBBW010000201.1:0-17362 GCA_036270795.1 Gemmatimonadales bacterium
CGCTGATTGGCGTACAGCAGCCGGCCGTACGCGTCGAAGACAACGACACCCTCGGTGAAGCTCTCGAGGACGGCTTGCCCGACTGGGGCGAAACCGACGGAGGGGGTGAGGTTGGAGGACTTGTCTCGTGCTAGTGGGCGCGCTTGCATGGCTCTTCGATCCCGAGTCAGAGTTTCAGCCAGCACTACCTGATATGACATACGCCGCCGCGCGAGGCGACGTTGGGGGAGCAGCAGGCGGTGCCGGGGGAGAATCTCCGGCGCCGCCTCGGAGCCCAACAGGGTGCAACCACAAAGATCCTACAAAGTTCCCCGCTTAGCGATGCGGCCCGCGCTCACCGCGCCCGCCCCGCCCACGAGGTCCGCCCCGCCCACCGCCGCCACCGCCGCCACCCCGCCGGCCGCGCCGGCCGCCGCGGGCGAGCCGGGCGCGCTCCCCGCTCGTGAGGCCCGCCAGCTTGCGCCGCAAGTCGTCGACGTTGTCCGAGTGCACCGCTTCGCGCTTGCCGCGCACGACGGTAAAGCGCACCGGGCGGTCGAAGGCCGGCACATCGTCGGCCCGGAGCCGTCGCGCCTGGCCTTCCTTTAGGCGCAGCCGCACCACGCCCAGCCCCTGCTCCACCTCGTAGTCGACCGGGACGCGGTCGCCGTACAAGTGAACGGATCCCGGGAGGGCATCGAGGGCGTGGCGCTGGGCCTCGGGGATCCCCTGTTCGACGTCGAGTGAGAGCCGCTTGTTAATGAACTCGTCCCAGGAGCCCACCGCGGCGAGCTGCCCGGCGAGATGCGCGGCGAGCCGCTCCGTCGCCGCTTCGGCGAGCCGCCCCCCCGAACGGCGCCAGTAGAACCCGAAGCGCTCGAGCGCGCGCCGCACCCGCGCTTGGTCGGGGTGCGGGGTCGTCCCGGCGAGCAGCGCTTCAAGCAGGGCCGCCCGCGCCACCTCCGCCAGCTCCGCCGGAAACGGGCTCGCGAGCGGCTCGACGTCGCGCTCCAACAGGAACCCGCCGTAGGTGACGCTGCGCACGGCCATCAACCCCTCGCGCCGCCGCTGGCGCTCGAACGTGACCGTCGGCGGCCCGCGCCGCGCATAGCGGCGGATGGCGCGCTCGGGGAGCTGGGTCCCCTCGATGCTGGCGCGGGGCACGCCGAAGCGGTCGGCGAAGTAGCGCAGCGCGCCGGCGATGGCCCCCCAGCTTCCCGCGACCGAGCCGCGGCTCACCCGCGCCTCCTGCCCGTCCGCCGTCTCCTCGTCGATGACCAGGTCGAACGACATGATCTTGGCGACGAGGTCCGCGAACGCGGCAAGCGTCGGCTCGGTCGCGTAGGGCAGCTTCTCGGGCAGCGCCAGTTCGAGCTGGCGGTACACCGACGCCGTGCCCAGCGCGACGTCCTCGATCGCCTTGACGAGCACGCCGCGGCTCTCCGCCCAGCGGTCCACGGTCTCGTGGAACAGGTGCCGCGGCAGGCCGTACACCTCGCCCAGGTAGCCGTGCTTGTTCACCGCTTCGGCGAACACGTTGTAGGCGGTGAGGTGGTCGCTCCCCGCGAGGATCAAGCCCCGCAGATCCCGCTCCTCGCGGGTCATGCGATGCAGCGAGTCGATGTTCGCCGCGACCGCGACCATCGGGACGAGCGCGGCGTCGGCGTGGTACAACAGCTCGCCCCACGGCCGCTCCACGGGCATCGCCGCGACGGCGCGCCCGTAGCGCGACAGGCGGCCCTGCTCCACCAGGCCGCGCTCCGTGAGCTGCTGGACCGCGGCGCGGTAGGCCTTGCGGTCGAGCGGCACGGGCAGCTCGAGCTCGGTCGCGTCGACGCCGAGCGCCGCGCAGGTGAGCGCCACGCGCTCGGCGTCCCCCGCGAGCTGGAACTCCGGGCCGGTGGGCCGGAGCTCGTCGAACACCAGGTCGCGGTCGCTCAGGATGAAGACCTCGCCGCCCTCGACCCGGCCGTGCACCCGCCCCGCCATCTGGAGGATCTCGTTCGCGCCCAGGTAGAGGCGCGTCAGCACATTGCGCCCGCGCTCGACGACGTTGGTGTAGCGCGCATCGTAGATCACGACGGTATCGAGGCCCCGGATGTTGAGCGCCGACTGGCCGGCCGCCGTCATCGCGAGCAGGAAGGGACGCTGCACGGCGCCGTCCAGGAACGGCCGGATCACGCGGATCGGCTCACCCCCGTGATAGAAGGCCGTGGGGAGCGCCTGCCAGCGGTCCCCCAGCTCGCGCGCGATCTGCTCCACCTCGGCGCGCGTCGGGACGAACACCCCCACTCCCCGCCGCTCGCGCATCACCTGTTTAATGAAGCGCTCGTTCAAGAAGTCGAGCGGCTGCTGGGGCAGGACCCGCACGTCGGCCGCCTTCGCCGGGTCGAACGCCTTGGTCTCGAGCACTTCGACCGAGTTGAGGTAGCGCGCGTAGAAGCTCGGATCGACCGTGGCCGACAGCCAGATGAAGCGGCACCGCGCCCGCTTGCCCAGGGCGAGGCACAGCTCGAGCTCCGCCGAGGTCTGATGGATTTCATCCACCACGAGGGTGTCGCGTGCCGTGATGAGGCCGTCTTCGAACCAGCGGCGCGCGATCCCCGTCGTGACGATGACGACGTTCCAGGTGGGCGTCTCGGGCGTGGCCTCGCGCTCGCGGTTCACGACGCCTACCCGGAGCGGCGCGGCGAGGATCGTTGCGGCAATGGGTCGGATCGCGAGCGTCTTCCCTGTCCCCGTGCCCGCCACGATCCCAAACCCGCGCCCCGACTGTGCCAGCCGGCGGATGTCTGCTCCGTGCTCGCGCGCGAGCAGCGTGTCCAAGTCGAGCCCCAGGGCGAGCTCGATCGTCTCGCACGCCGCGCGCGTCGGGGCGATCACAATGACGCGCCCGGTCGCGGGCTCGGCAGCGAGAAAGGCGGTGGGATCGGGGGGAAGGAAGTGGTCGCGGCTGACGCGCACAGCGGAAAGATATCGCGTCAGCGCGACCCGTCTACGCGCGGCCACCACGAGGATCGTCGGGGCGCGCGCCGCGCCGCCGCACTGGGCCGGGCCTCGAGTCCGCCCGAACGGCAGCGGGGGGCGCGACCTCGGGCCCCCCGCTGGTTCAGCGTGGTTCTGGTCCCCCGTCAGGCGTCAGGCGACGCACCCCGACGACGGGGTCGCCTGCATCACGCCCGAGCGCCGGGTGCCGCGCTGATCACTCGCGCTCGTCGCCGCGGTCGCGGTGCCAGCCTTGGCGGTGGCGCCCCCAATACCCGCGGCGCATCCCGCGGGGGGCGTCATAGAAGGCGCGGTCGTGGTCCCGATAGTATTCGTGCTCCCGATAGTATGGGTAGTACGGGCGGCGCGGCCGGACGACGACGAGCCCCGACTCGTAAGGCCCGGGCACGCCGATCCCGAACCACACGTTCACACGCGCCTGCGCCGCAGCCGGTGCGGCCGCGAGCATCAGGACGAGTGCCGTTGCCAATGCGATGGGTTTCATAGGTCACCTCCGTCGCCCGGCTCTCTTGGAAGCATCGTGCCACACCGGCGCACGGCTGGATAAGGTCCGCCGCAGGCGAGACTTAGAGGGCTGGGCCCAGCAGGGTCGGGGCGGCAGGGAGGGGGAGGAAGTGTCCCCCGGCGCGGTCAGTGCGCGACCTCGCGGGTCGACGTTGCCCGGGAGGAGCGGAGCGATCACCTGGCTGCGTCGTCGTGCGAGCGGGCGCGCGTCAGCGCGCGGGCGGCACCGTCGCCTGTTTGATCAGCCCCACGACCTCACCCGGCTCGGGGTGACGTCCCAGACTCTTCTTCGAGAAGATCCGGCGCCCGTCGACGTCGACTTCGAACACGCCCCCCGACGATTGGATCAGCTTTACGTCGGTGTGCGGGTACGCCTTGCGGATTTCGGCCGCCAGACCGGCGGCCCGGGGTTCGTAGTTTCAGACGACGCAGTATTCGATGGTCACGCGCATGCGGTAAACGATAGTCGCGCTTGACACACCGCGCCAAGGGGCCGAGTTTGCGCGACATCCGCATGAGTGCCTCTCCCCGCCTCGCGCCGTCGCCGGGCCTCGTGGTACGAGCGCTGGTGTCGCTCGGCGCCGTGGTGGCAATCGGGGGCGCGGTGGCCGCTTACGTCACCGGGCAGGTGCCGGTCGGCGCCGGCATGCTGGAAGAGAGCCTGGGCCTGATCGTGGTCGGCGCGCTCACGCGGCGCTACGGGATCCCGCTCCCCGGCAACGGCTTCTGCTCCTACATCCTGGGCGTGGTGGCGTACGCCGTGTTGGACCGGGGGTGGCCGTTGGCCGTGCTCGTGGCCCCTCCGGCGATGCTGCTGGGCGATCTGGCGCTGCGCCGGCTGCCGCCGAGCGTCGCGCTCGCGAACGCCGCCCACCTCACCGCGGGCGGTGCGGTCGCCGGCATCATGTACCAGCGGCTGGGCGGCACGCTGGGCGCCGACGCCCTCGCGCCGTCCAACTTCGGCCCGCTCGCCGCCCTCCTCCTCGTGCTGCCCATGGTCGTGAACGGCACGTTTTACCTCGAGCTGGCCTTGGGGCGCACGCTCGCCTGGGTCGATGCGCGCCTCACGGCGCGGTGGGAGGCGATCACCTACAGCGGCTCGGCGGCCTTGGCGCTGGTCTGGTTGCGGCTGGCGCATGCGGGGCTCGAGCTGGGCGATACGGTCATCATCGCCGCCGTGCTCGCCGCCGCCGTCCTGGTCAGCTCGAACGTGATCCGCCGCGGGGTGCACGCGGACGAGTTGGCGCTGGTCCAGAGCTTGTCGCAGGCGATCGCCGGCGACATCAGCCTCGCCCGGAGCTTTCCCCGTATTCAGGAGCTGGCGCGGCGGCTCGTCCCCTGGGAGCAGATGGGGTTCGCCCGCTACGATGTGCGCGCCAACGAAATGGAGTTGATCGCCGACACGGGCGTACGGGGGCAGACCCCGTTCCGCTACGCCGCCAACGCGGGGCTCACGGGCGAGGCCGTTCGGCTGCGGCGCCCGGTGGTGGCGCGGGCGCTGTCGCGGGCGCAGGTGGTCGTCCCCGGAGACGAGCAGCCCGGCTCGGAGGTGCTGGTGCCGCTGTACCATGGGAGCCAGTTGGTGGGACTGTGGAGCGTCCGCCACTCCGATCCCACGATCTACCGCGACAGCGACGGCACGATGCTGGCGCTGCTCGCGCCTCAGCTCGCCCTCATGCTGGCGATCGAGGCGTCGGTGCAGCCGGTGGTGGGTGCGTCCGACCGTACGAGCGCGTACATCCAGACGCTCACCGCGGCCTCGCGGGAAATCCACGCGTCGAGCGAGGAGGTCGCGGCGGCCGCGCGGCGAGCAAATCACGGCGCGGCGCAGGCCGCGAACCTCGTGGGCGCCGTCGCACGGCAAGCGGACCAGCTCAAGCAGCACGCGGCCGACGTCGCCACCGCGGGCGACGAAACCCGGGACGCCGGCGCCGAGATGGAGAGGACGACGGACAAGGTCCGCGGCGCCACCCAGGCGGCCGTCCGCCGCCTCACCGATCTCGGCGCCACCACGGAGGAGAGCGCGCACGAGGTGCGCCGGCTGCGCGACGTCGCCGCGCAGGTCGAGAAGTTCTCCGAGACCATCGGCTTCGTCGCGAACCAGACCAACCTGCTCGCGCTCAATGCCACGATCGAAGCGGCGCGCGCCGGCGCCCACGGCCGCGGCTTCGCGGTCGTCGCCGACGAGGTGCACAAGCTCGCCGAAGAGAGCGGGCGTGAGGCGCGCAACGTGGGGAAGTCGGCCCAGGAGACGCGCCGGGCGCTCGACCGCGCGGCCCAGCTGCTCGAGCGCGTGCGCACCGACCTGGCCGAGGTGGCGCAAGGCTCGGCGGAGTGGCTCGCCGACCTGACCCGCATCGCGGCGTCGGCCTCGGGCACCGCCCGCGCCGGGAAGCGCGTGGCCGATCTGGCGCACGGCATCGCCGACCAATCCGCCCGGATCAGCGGGTCGCTCGAGCAGGCCAAGGTGGGGGCCCAGTCGTCGACCCAGGAGGCCCAGGCGGTCGCGGCTGCGGCGGGGGAGCAGCTACGCGCTATCGAGGGGCTCACCCGCGGCGCCGTCGAGCTGGCGGCGCTGGCCGAGAGTCTCGCCACGGCCGTCCGGTTCGTCCGAGGTGAGAACGGGCGCCACTAGACTCGCGCCCGCCGTGGCGGTCGCCCTGCTCGCCGCCTGCGCCGGCGAGTCAGCCGGCCCTCTGCCCCCGGCGGCCCCGAGCATCGATTACGTGGACGGCGCGCTCGAGCCGCTGCTGGAACGAGGGCAGGCCGTGGTGATCGCGGGCTTCGGGTTCGGCGCCGGCCCGGGGAGCGTCGCGTTCACGGGCTCGGGCGGCGGCTCGGTCGCCGCCCCCGTCGCGACCGCCGCCGACTGGAGCGACGTGGCGGTGCGTACCACGGTCCCCGACAGCGCAGTGTCGGGGGCGCTCACGCTGACCACGGCAGGTGGGCTCGCGCTCACGGCGAGCGTCCACGTCGTCCCCCACCTCGTATTCCGGCCCGATACCCTGCTCTGGAGCTCACGAGTCGCGGCCGCGTTCCCGCGGGCGCCGGTCGGCGTCGCCCTCGCCGCGGCGGAGCTCCCCGCGGGCAACGCCCTCGCCACCACGCTGTACGCGGCGGGCGGGGCGGAGCTGATCGGCGGGGTGCTGGTGCCCGACAGCGGCGTGTACGTGGCGCGCCCCCAGGCCGGGGGCCAGGTGGGCGCGTGGGTGCGTCAACGTGACGCGAGCGACCTCACCGCGCGGGTGCTCCCGGCGCCGCGGGCGTTTGCGGCCGCGGCTGTCGCCACGCGCTACAACTCGCGCTTCGCGGGGAGCGTGCTCTATGTGATCGGGGGGATCGACGCCACGGGCCGCGCGCAGGCGTCCGTGTTCGCAGCGGACGTGACCCCGGACAGCGTCGCCGCCGCATTCACGCAGATCGAGCCCCTGCCCGGCCCCGTCGCCGGGGCGCTCGCCGTCGTCAAGCGCGGCCGCATCTACGTCATCGGCGGCACGGACTCGAGCGGCCATCCGCAGCCGAGCGTCTTCGTGGGGCGGATCGGCCTCGAGGGGCACGTCGACGGCTGGTACATTGAGCCGCCGCTGCCCGCCCCGCGAGCCTACGGCGGCGCCGTGCTCCTGGCCGACCGCGCGGTCGCGTTCGGGGGGGTGCAGGACAGCGTCGCACCGGGCGGCGGGCTCGATTCCGCCACGGTGCGGCTGGCGTCGAGCGACACCGCCCCCGTGAGTCTCGCCTCGGGGTTCCTCACCGGGCTGTGGACGGCCGGACGCGCGCTCCTGCCGACGGGTCGGTCGCAGTTCGCGACGCTCGACCTGCGCGACGTCGTGCTGCTCGTGGGGGGGATGTACACGGGGGCGACGACGAACAGCGCGGAGACCATCGCCGCCGCAGTCGTCGGGGACTCGCTCGGCCCCTTCCAGGGACCGGTGGGGTTGAACACCATCCAAAGCGCGGGGGGCGGCACCGTGATCGGGCCGAGCGGGGTAACGTGGCGCGACGCCACGGGGGCGCGGCACGGCCTCGTGTTGGGCGGTATCGACCTGAGCACGGGATTAAGGAAGGCGAGCGCCTGGGGTTTCTAGCGTCTCAAGGCAGGGTCGACGCGCCACGCTCCGCCGCCGGGGTCGAGGACTCTTACGGGGCGAGCGCCCAGTAGCATTCGACGTCTCCTCAGTTCGCCTGTAGCGACGCCAACCGTCCCACCAGGTATCCCTTCACGGCCTCGTCGGTAGTGAGGCCGATGGCGCAGGTCAGCGCCTCGGTGGCCGGGGCAGTGTCGCCGGCGCGAGCGAGCAGGTGACCCTTCGCGGCCCAGTAGGGCTGGTAGGAGCGCATGCGCTTGTCGGCCTCGAGCGGCGTCAGATCGGCAAGGGCCGCGTGCGGGCCGTCCACCTCGGCGCGCGCGACGGCGCGGTTGAGCATCACGACCGGCGAGCCCGTGAGTGCGAGCAGGTGGTCGTAAAGCGCGACCACCGCCGGCCAGTTGGGCATGCCGGTCAGGCGGCGGGCGACATGCGCGGACTGGATCGCCGCCTCGATCTGGTAACGGCCGCTCGGCCCCGCCGCGCTCGCCTGGCGCATGAGGTGCTCGGCGAGCGCGATCACTGAGTCATCCCAGAGACCCGTGTCCTGCTGTTCGAGCGGCACGTAGGCGCCGGCCGCGTCGCGCCGGGCCGCGCGGCGCGCGGTGGTGTAGAGCATCAGCGCCAGCATGCCCTTGGCTTCGGGCTCGTCGGGGAGCAGGGAGACGACCAGCCGGCCCAGCCAGATTGCCTCGTCCGTGAGCTCGGGGATGGCGTCATCGCCCACCTCGTTCCAGCCCTTGGTGTGGGCGGCATAGATCGCGTCGAGCACGGCGGCGAGGCGCTCGGGCAGTTCCTCCGGGTCGGGCACGCGAAACGGAATGCCCGCGTCGCGGATGCGAGTCTTGGCCCGGACCAGCCGCTGCCCCATCGTCGCCGGCGGGACCAGGAAGGCGGCGGCGATATCCTCAGCGGTCAGTCCGAGGATGGTCTGGAGGATCAAGGACGTGCGCATGCCGCGCTCGATCGCCGGATGCGCGCAGGCGAACATCAGGGCGAGCCGGCGATCGGGGATCGCGTCCCGCTCGTCTGCCATTGCTTCGATCGCGTCGCCCATCAGCTGCGCATACTCATCCCCGGCCTTGCGGGTCTGGCTTCGGCGGGCGGCGTCGATCTGCCGCCGGCGCGCCGCGGTGAGCAACCAGGCGTCCGGATTGTCCGGGACGCCGTCCACCGGCCACGTGCGCAGGGCTGCCGCGAAGGCCTCGCTGAGGGCATCCTCGGCGCCCGCGACATCGCGAGTGCGGGCGGCGAGGAAGGCGACGAGGCGGCCGTAGCTTTCGCGCATCACGCGCTCGGCGGCACGGCCGGCCTCGTCCGCCACCATCAGCGCTTCCGGGCCGCCTGGGCGTCGACGATGGGCCGGATCTCGATAGAGCCGTATTTGCTCGAGGGGCAGCGCTTGGCCCAGGCGATGGCCTCGTCGAGGCTTGGGGCTTCGACGAGGAAGTAGCCGGCGAACTGCTCCTTCGTGTCGGCATAGGGGCCGTCGAGCACGTCGGTCTTGCCGTCATGCTGGCGGACGGTGGTCGCCGCCGAACTCGGCTGCAGCCGCTCGCCCGTGGCGGAGCCCGCGGCCTTGGCTAGCGCCTCGTTGAAGGCGCCGTATTCGGCCCAGAGCTCCCTCTGCGGCGCCGCAGCGAGGGCGGCTTCGTCGTGGTGAATCAGCATCATGAATCGCATGTCGTTCGCTCCTTACCGGAACGTCATGTCCCGATGCACCAATGACGGGCGAGCCTCGAGGATTTCTACCAGCCACCGGAAGGAGCGGCGCGCGGGCGGCTGGTGAGGAGGCGATGAGGCCGTTCAAGCGACCTCGTGCCAATCCCCCGCCGCCGCTCCCATTCCGTCAATTCTAGCCCGACCGAACGCGCAGCGCCGCAGCGGCCATAGCGGGCGTGACCTGTATCACGCTGGCCACCTGGTGGCCACCGACACGCCAACAGCCCAGGCGCCCCCTGACCCGGCTGGGGTTTCTAACGCGGGGCAGAGTTATTAGCGTAGGGCCACGCCTTCGAGGCATGGGCCTCCGGGCGGACGGTCAGCCGGGTGGGAAGCTCCCTAACTACCCCAAGACGCGCGCGACGCGTAGGAGCTGACATGAGGACGTTCCGGTCGCTGATGGCGTTGCTCGTGCTCCAGGCGGGAAGGCTTGCGGCCCAGCACACTGGCCAGTTCGAGGCCGGCGCGTTCGGCTCGTACACGCATTACGACCCGGCATTCGGTCTCGCCAGCAAGGTAGGGGGCGGGGTGCGCCTCGGGTACATGCTCGGCAACCTGCTCGGCATCGAAGGGGACGTCCTGTTTCAGCCCGAGTACTCGGTGGTCACCGGGGGCACGCCGACGACGCTGCAGCCGCTGATCGCCGGCGCCTCGCTCGTGGTCAACCTCATGAATGCGGACCACCTGATGGTGTACGCCCTGGGTGGCTACTCCGTGCTCGACTTCGGCAATCGGGCGCCCTACAAGTTCACGGACACCGGGCCGCACGGCGGCGCGGGCGTGCGCCTGTTCTTGAGCGACCGCATCGCGGTGCGGGTCGAGGCCCGGGCGATCCACACCCTGAGCACCCAGTCCCAGTTCGGCACCAGCGCTCCGAACCATTACGTGGCCACGGTCGGACTCTCCGTCTTCCATCTCGGGGCGGCGGCGCCCAAGCCCGCCTGTCCCACACCTCCGCCGGGCGTGAAGGTGGATGCGCGCGGCTGCCCCTTGCCAGCCGAGGTGGCGGCCGCGCCCCCACCCCCGGCGCCGTTGCCGCCGGCCCCGGCCCCCAAGTGCCCGGCGCCGCCCCCCGGGACCCCGGTCGATTCGCTGGGCTGCGCGCTGCCCGCCCCGACGCTCCCCGCGGCACCACTCGAGCCCGCGCCGGTCGAGGCGCCCAAGTGCCCGGCGCCACCCCCCGGGACGCCGGTTGACTCGCTCGGCTGCGCGCTGCCCGTCGCGGTCGAGGTCAAGCCAACGCCGCCGCCCCCGGCGCCCCCCAAGTGTCCGCCCGCACCGCCCGGGAGCCCGGTGGACGCGAACGGCTGTCTCGTCCTGTTCGCCCGTGAGTCGACGCCCCCCGCCCCGGGCGCCCCACGGCCCACCGTGATCTTGCGCGGTGTGAACTTTGAGACCGCTCGCTCCGCGCTCACCAAGGACTCCTACGCGGTGCTCGACGCCGTGGCGGCCTCGCTCGTCGCGAACCCGGATATCCGGATCGAGATCGCCGGGTACACGGACATTACGGGGAAGCGGTACTTGAACATGCGGCTGTCGCAGGCGCGGGCCGCACGGGTGCGGGCGTATCTCGCCCAAAAAGGCGTGCTGCCGGCGCGGATGATCGCGCGAGGGTACGGCTCCACGGGGTTCATCGCGCCCAACACGACGGCGGATGGCCGCGCCCAGAACCGTCGGGTGGAGCTGCACAAGCTCGAGTAGGGACACCCACGCGCGCTGGGGACCCGGGCGGTCAGGCGGAGGTGGCTCCGTCGGGCCGCCCGTCGCGTTCCCCGGTCAGCCTCGGTACTTTTCCTCCCCCGATCACCCGCGAGCCACCTATGCCTGTGCGCCCCCTGCCGCTCGTCGTCCCCCTCGTCCTGCTCGGCGGTGTCGTCCCCGGGCTCGCCGCGCAGGCGACCCCCCACCCGTTCCAAGCGGCCGATTACCACCGACTCACGGTGGTGGACGACGCGGCGCTCGCCCCCGACGGGCGACGCGTCGCCTTCACGGTGACCACGGTCGTCGAGGACAAGGACCGGCGCCACTCGGAGATCTGGATGGCGGCGACGGACGGGTCCGCCCCCCCGTTCCGCTATACCACCCCGGCCGCGGAGGCCTCGAGCCCGGCGTGGTCGCCCGATGGATCCCTGCTCGCCTTCTCGAGCAAACGCGAGGGCTTCGACGACGACATCTGGTTCCTGCGGACCGGGGCGCCGGGCGGTGAGGCGTTCCAGGTCAAGGGCGTGCACGCGTTCCCGCGGTTCGCGCCTGACGGCAAGTCGCTCCTCTTCGCCTGGCGCGGGGCGGAGCCCGACAGCGTGAAGCAGCAAACGTGGCGGACCCGGATCTCCCCCGTGGCGATCACGCGGGCCCCGGACGTGAAGCGCTTCGACGGCCGGGTGTACACGTCGCTGCCGGTCGTGGAAGACGAGCGCGGCCTGGTGGCGCCCCGGGAGCTGCGGCGGCCGCGTCACCTGTACCTGGTCGCGACCGCGGGCGGCGAGCCGAAGCAGCTCACCAGCGGTGCCTTGAGCCAGTTCGGCGCCGCCTGGTCCCCCGACGGTCGCGCGATCGTGTACGTGCAGGATTCGACCGAGACCGAGGAACTGCGCCCGCAGTTCCGGCCGCAGCTCTACCTCCTGTCCCTCGCCGACGGCGCCACGCGGCGGCTCGCGACGCCCTACTCGCAGAATTGGGCCCCGGCCTGGTCGCCCGACGGGAAGGTCATCGCGTTCAACTGTTCCAAGGGACGCGGCCAGAAGGACGAGGTGTGCGTGGTCCCGGCCGCCGGCGGCTCGGTGCGCACCCTCACGACCGATTGGGAACTCGAAGGCCAGAATCCCGCGTGGGCGGCGGATGGGCGGACCCTCTACGTCCCGGCGGAGACGCGCGGCAACATCCATGTCTTCGCCCTGCCCGTGGCGGGCGGCGCGGTACGCCAGGTGACGACGGGCGAGCGCCAGTTGGGCGGGTTCGACCTGAGCCACGACGGCCGCACGCTCGCCTACACCGGGAGCGACATCACGCACCCCGGGGAGCTCTTCGTCGCCCCGCTCGGACCCGGCAGCGCGGGGCCCGACCGGCGGCTCACGATGTTCAACGACTCATTGCTCGCTCGGCTCGTCCTCGTGCCCGCGGACACTCTCTGGTTCACGAGCGTGGGCGGCTTGAAGATCGAAGCGTGGCTGATGCGCCCGCACGGCTACCGGGCGGGGCAGCGCTATCCGCTGATTCTGTACGTCCACGGCGGCCCGCACTGGAACTACGGCAACGTGTTCTTCCCCGAGTTCCAAATGCTCGCCGGCCAGGGCTTCGGGGTGCTGCTCGTCAACCCCCGCGGCTCGAGCGGGTACGGGCACGCGTTCACCTTCGCCACGCGCGGGCGCTGGGGGATGGAGGACTACCAGGATCTGATGAAGGCGGTGGACGTCGCGATCGCGCGCGGCGGGGTGGACACGACGCGCCTCGGCGTGGCCGGCGGGTCCTACGGCGGGTTCATGACCAATTGGATCCTGGGCCACACGAACCGCTTCGCCGCCGCGGAGACGGATCGCTCCATCTACAACTTCTACTCGTGGTACGGCTCATCCGACGCCCAGGGGCTCACCGATTATGAGTTCGGCGGCCCCCCCTGGAGCGCCGACTCGGTGTACCGCGCGCTCTCGCCTATGAGCTACGCGGCGCACTTCCGCACGCCGCTCCTCATCGTGCACAGCGAGGACGACCGTCGCACCCCGATCACCGACGCGGAGCAGCTGTTCGTCATGCTCCGCGAGCGCGGCGTGCCGGCCGAGTTCGTGCGCTACCCCCGCTCCTTCCACGGGTTGTCCCGCAGTGGTCCGCCCTGGCTCCTGGTCGACCGGCTGGAGCGGGTCCGCACCTGGTTTGCGCACTGGCTCGGCACGGGTGACCAGGCGCCGGCCGCGGGCGTGGTGAAGTAGGCGGTGCGCGCAGGCCCGCTCCTCGTCGGGCTGGCGGCGGTGCTCGCCGCCAGCCCGCCCGCGCGAGCGCAGCAGCCCCGAGTGCGTGCGCCCGCGCGGCGCCCCGCACCCGCCGCCACGGCCGTACGTGTTCCCGCGCCGCGCGCGGTGCTCGGGTTCGAGCCCGGCGAGGACAAGAAGCTCGCCGACTGGCCCACGCTGGTGCGCTACTACCAGGCGCTCGCGAAGGCGAGCGACCGGGTGAAGTACCGCGATCTCGGGAAGACCACACTCGGCGCGCCGCTCATCGCGCTCGTGGTGTCGAGCCCGCAGAACCTGCGGCGGCTCGAGTCCTACCGCCAACTCAACGCTTCCCTCGCGGACCCCCGCACCCTCAAGGGCCCCCGCGAGGCCGAACAGGCGCTCCGCGACGGTAAGGCGATCGTGCTCATCACCTCGGGCATCCACTCGAACGAGGTCGGCGGCTCGCTCGCGCCCGCCGTCCTCGCCTACCGGCTGGCGACCGATACGAGCGCCGCCACGCGCCGTATCCTCGACAACGTCGTGCTGTGGCTCGTGCCCTCACTCAACCCTGACGGCGTGACCATCGTCACGCGCTGGTATAACCGCACGCTTGGCACCGCCGCCGAGGGCACCGATCCGCCCGAGCTGTATCACCACTATGTGGGGCACGACAACAACCGCGACTGGTACGCATTCACGCAGGTCGAAACGCAGCTCGTGGTGGACTCGCTCCACAACCGGTGGCATCCGCAGATCGTCCTCGACATCCACCAGCAGGACACCGACGGGTCGCGCCTCTTCCTGCCACCCTACCTCGATCCGATCGAGCCGAACGTCGATCCGCTGCTCGTGGACGGCGCGAACGCGCTGGGCACGGCGATGACGTGGGAGCTCGCCGGTCAGGGGAAAACGGGCATCTCGATCAACGCGATCTTCGACGCTTGGACGCCGGCGCGCGCCTATCAGCACTACCACGGCGGTGTGCGCATCCTGGCCGAGGCCGCGAGCGCCAACCTCGCCTCGCCGATCGAGGTGCCGTTCGACCAGTTGGCGATCCGGGCGCGCGGCTTCAACCCGCGCGAGCGCTCCTGGAACTTTACCAACCCCTGGCCGGGCGGCCGCTGGACGCTGCGCGACATCCTGAGCTACCACACCGATGCGGCGTACGCGCTGCTCGAGAACGCGGCCCGCTACCGCGATCGCTGGCTCGCGAACTTCCTCGCGGTGGAGTGGCGGGCGGTGCGTGGCTGGCGGAGCTGGCCCTACGCCTACGTCATCCCGCGGCAGCGCCAGGACACGGTCGGTCTCGCCACGCTGCTCGCCATCCTGCGGCGCGGCCAGGTGGAGATCCGTACGGCGCTGCACCCCGTGGTGCTCGGCGCCCAGCACTACCCCGCGGGGAGTTATGTGATCGTGCTGCGCCAGCCCTACGCGGCGTTCGCCAAGACGCTGCTCGAGCCACAGCGCTACCCCGACCTGCGGCTCTACCCCGCCGGGCCGCCGCTCCCGCCCTACGACGTCACGGCGCACACCCTGCCACTCTTGATGGGCGTCACGGCGGTGGCGGTGCACGATTCGCTCAAGATCGGGCTCTCCCCGCCCGTGGAGGCACCGGCGGCGCAAACGGGCTACCCCGGGTTTGCCGGGCCCGACACCCCGCGCATCGGCCTGTACCGCTCCGCCGTCAACTCGACCGACAAGGGCGCGATCGACGAGGGATGGACGCGCTGGCTGTTCGACACGTGGAAGGTGCCGTTCGTCTCGCTGGTCGATTCCGTGGTGCGCGCCGGCAAGCTGCGCGACAAGCTCGACGTGGTCGTGCTGCCCGACCAGGAACCGCACGACCTGCTGGACGGGCTGCCGCGCCAGTACCCGCCACCCTACGCGGGCGGGTTGGGGGAGGAGGGCGTGAAGGCGTTGCGCCAGTTCGTGACCGACGGCGGCACGCTCGTCGCCTTGAACGACGCCAGCCGCTTCGCGGTGGAGCAGCTGCTCCTGCCGGTGCGCAACGTGCTCGAGGGCGTGGCGGACGATGAGTTCTACGCGCCAGGCGCCATCTTCCGGCTCGAGCTCGACACGACCGCGCCCCTCGCCCGCACCATGCCCGCCCAGAGCGTGGCCTGGTACGAGAGCGGTCCCGCGTTCGAGGTGCTCGACTCGAGCGCCGTGAAGGTGATCGGCCGCTACCCGAGCGATCCCGACCGGGTGCTGTTATCGGGCTGGGCCCTGCATCCCGAGCGCGTGGCGGGGCAGGCGGCCCTGGTCGAGGTCAAACTGGGCACCGGCCGGGTGGTGCTGTTCGGGTTTCGCCCCCAGTACCGCGGCCAGAGCATCGCCACTTACCCCTTGTTGTTCAACAGCTTGCAACTGACCCCCCGGTAACGTGACGCATGGGCTTGTCTGACGCGAGGGCGATTCCTATCGTGTAGCCCCCTATGAATGTGGTCCGGCAGGCAAGCGCCCTCTTGCTGGCCGCGCTCCTCACGAGTCGCGGCCTTTTTGCGCAGGGGAGCGCCCTCACGAGCGCCAGTCCCGCGACCCCGCCCGATGAAGCGAAGGTGTCACTCCGCCCGGTCGAGATCCGCTACGTGCAGCAGGAATCGGTGCTGTTGCCGGCGAGCGGGACCATCAAGGGGTTGTACGTGAACGCGTGGGCGTTCGGCTCGCCCAAACTGTGGCAACTGGTGCGCCTGGCCGACGAGACCGAGATCAACGCCTTCGTCATCGACGTGAAGGACGACACGGGGTGTCTGTTGTACCCGTCAACCGTGCCGACCGCCGAGCAGATCGGAGCGAACACGTGCGTGCGCACCAAAGACGTGCGCTCGCGGCTCGACACGCTCACGGCGCACGGCATCTATCCCATCGCGCGCATCGTGGTCGCCAAGGACCCGCGCCTGGCAGCGCGGAAACCCCGCTGGTCGGTGCAGGATCGCGTGACCGGCGGCCTGTGGCACGACCGGATCGATCTCGCCTGGGTCGACGCCTACAACGACTCGGTGTGGATCTACGCCGCCCAGCTGGCCGCGGAGGCGGCGCACCTCGGGTTCGCCGAAGTGCAGTTCGATTACGTGCGCTTCCCCGATGAGCCCCGCGAGCGGATGGCCACGGCGATCTTCCCGGCGCACCGCGCGGGCGAGACGCAGCGGGCGGCGGTGCGCGCCCACATCGCGCTGCTGCGCGACCGCCTGAAGCCGCTCGGGATGCCCGTCACCTTCGATATCTTCGGGCTCACCGCGTCGGCCACGGACGATCTCGGCATCGGCCAGGTGTGGGAGGACTTCGCGACGGTCGCCGACGTGGTGCTGCCGATGGTCTACCCCAGCCACTACTACCGCGGCGCGTTCGGGTTCGCGTGGCCCAACGGCCAGCCGTACCGCGTGGTGCGCACCGCGCTCACCGCCGCGCTCGAGCGCTCGCGCCCGCTCGAGGGCGGCGCCGAGATCCGTCCCTTCCTGCAGGCGTTCACGCTGGGCCGTCGGCTGCCGCGCTACACGCCCTACGAGATCCGCGAGGAGATTCGCGCGGCGGAAGACGTCGGGATCACGTCCTGGGTGCTGTGGAATCCGCGCAGCGTGTATCAGCGCGCGGCCCTGCGGCCGAAGAATGGCGGCCCCGCGCCCGTGGCGGTCGGGCTGTCGTCGGGAAGCGGGATGCGCTAGGACGCCGTTCGCTGCACGCCCTCCGCAGGTTCGCTAACACCCCTCGTCCCCCAGCGATCGCTCAGGCACACCGGAGCGGGAGATCGGGAGGGAACCGCCCCCCACCAGGATCGGTGGGTGGCCGGACCAAGGCCTGGAGCAACGTCCTCGGCTCGTCGTCGTAGCGGTAGAAGATGAGGTGGCGGATGCCGAGGCGGCCCAGGCTGAGCAGGCTCGCTGCGCTCCGTGGCGTCAGCGCCGTGTAGAGCACCAGCGGGATGCGCGACTCCACACACAACCCGGCAATGTGCTCTTCGGGGCTCCTCGCGCTGTCCGCCAGCGGGTCCGCGAGGATCGCCGTTACGGGACGCCATTCGACCACCCGCAGCAACTCGGCCCAGGTTGAGGCGACGTACAGGTGCGCCCGCCCGCTCAGCGCGCGACGCACCCGCTCTTCCATCGATGGGTTCGCGACGAGGGCGGCGACGAAGGGCGCTGC
>DATBBW010000202.1:0-2592 GCA_036270795.1 Gemmatimonadales bacterium
CTCACGCACGCCGCCGATCGATTGGGCGAGGGGCCCGGGGGTCGCGCCGACGTGCAGCTCCTCGCGGGTCGGGTGGCCGCCCGGCTCGGGCCCGCCCAGTGGCCCGCCGCGCTCACGCTCTTCGCCGCGGTCGTGAACGCCGGAGGAACCGGTGCGGCCCCGCCCGCCGCCGAGCTCGAGTGGGCGCGGCTGCTCGTGCGGCAGCGCGCAACGAGCGAGGCGATCCGCCATCTCGAACACCTGATTCTCACCTATCCCGGCAGCGCAGTCGTGCCCGAAGCGCGGCGCGAGCTCGAGCGGGCGCAGGGGGCGATTCCCAAGTCATGATGCGCGCGCGGCGAGGCGGGCGGCGGTGAAGCGGCGCGACTTCCTCGCCTCCCTGGGGCGGCTCGGCGGCCTCGCCGGCGGTGCGGACCTGGCGGTCCGGCTGCCGCGGATCACCGCGCTCGACCGGACCGGTCCGCCAGCCACCGCCTCGCTCCTCGTCCCCATGGACGAGGCCCAAGCGAATCACCTGAAGGCGTACGGCGTCACCTACCGCGCGCTCCAGTCCGGGATCAAGACGGAGTGGCTGCTGAACTACCGCGGGGGGTCGTTCCTCGTGCCGGATGGCGCGGCGCTGCGGCGGGACGCCACGTTGGCGGGCGTGAGCTTCGAACCGGTGGACGACGCGCGGGTGAGCGCGATACGCGGCGAGATCGCAGCGAACAACATGGACGCGGTCCCGCTCGAGAAGGCGCCCAAGGTGGCGGTGTACGTGCCACCCAACGCGCCGCCCTGGGACGACGCGGTCACGATCGCGCTGCAGTACGCCGGAATCGCGTTCGAGCAAGTGTGGGACTTCGAGGTGGTGGCGGACAAGCTGCGGACGTACGACTGGCTGCACCTGCACCATGAGGATTTCACGGGCCAGTACTCGAAGTTCTACCTCCTCTATCTGGGCGCGCCCTGGCTGGCCGAGATGGTCCGGTTCAACACCGACGCGGCGAAGCGCTTGGGGTTCGCGACCGTGCCCGACCTGAAGAAGGCCGTGGCACGCACGATCCGCGAGTACGTGGCCAATGGGGGATTTCTGTTCGCGATGTGCACCGCCACCGAAACGATCGATCTCGCCCTCGCGGCGGAGCACGTGGACATCGCGGCGACGTTCGCCGACGGCACGCCGATGGACCCGCAGGCCGACCAGAAGCTCGATTGGGGGAAGGCCCTGGCCTTTAGCGGGGCCCACCTCGAGCCGAACCCGCAGATCGCCAGCTTCTCCGACATCGACGGCCATCAAGTCAACGCGCCGCCGCGCCGCCAGCCGCTCGGCGCTTACAAGCTGTTCAACTTCAGCGCCAAGATCGACCCCGTGCCCACGATGCTGGTGCAGAACCACCGGCAGGTGATCCCCGACTTCTATGGCCTCACCACCTCCTTCACCCGCGCGCGGTTGAAGCCCAGCGACCTCGTGCTCGCGGACGAGGAAGGCGCTCCGTGGGTCAAGTACATCCACGGTGACCATGGTAAGGGGACCTGGACCTTCTTCGGCGGGCACGACCCCGAGGACCAGCAACACCAGGTCGGCGACCCGCCCACGGATCTCTCGCTCCACCCGCACTCGCCGGGCTACCGTCTGATCCTCAACAACGTGCTGTTTCCGGCGGCGAAGAAGCGCGAGCTCAAGACGTGAGCGTCGCGCGCCTCGCGCCCGCGGTCCGCGAGCAGATGCAGGCGGAGATCGCCGGGGCGCACGGGCGCGAGGTGTCGTTCGTGGGCCGCCCCGACGCGAACGGGCTCATCGTCGACGCGCGCGTCGTGGCCCGCGGCACGGTGGACGCCGTGCTCGCCCTGCCTGGCGTGGCCGTGCGCGGCGAGATCCTGCTCCACAACCACCCGAGCGGTGTGCTCGAACCATCGGGCGCCGATCTCACCGTGGCCGCCCGGCTGCACGACGGCGGGGTCGGGTTCGCCATCGTGGATAACGCGGTCACCGACTGCTACGTCGTCGTCGAGTGCCCGCGCCCGCGGGCCACGGCGCGGATCGATGCCGTCGACGTCGCCGCGCTGCTCGCGCCCTCGGGGCCCGTCGCCCGCGCCCTCGGCTCCTTCGAGGACCGGCCGAGCCAGCGCGACATGGCGGCCTACGTCGTCGACCTCTACAACGACGGGGGCGTCGGGTTGCTCGAGGCGGGCACCGGGGTGGGCAAGTCGTTTGCCTACCTGGTGCCGGCGCTCGTGTGGGCGCGCGAGAACGGCGAGCGGACCGTCGTCTCCACCAACACGATCAACCTCCAGGAGCAACTTGTCGGGAAGGATCTGCCCATCCTGGCCCGCGCGCTCGGCACGGCGGACCACTCACCGACCTTCGCGCTGCTCAAGGGGTGGCGCAACTACATCTGCCTGTCGCGTCTCGACCAGGCGCGCGAGGGCCTGGGCTCGTTGTTCGAGGACGCACGCCAGGCCGAGCTCGCGGGGCTCGCCGCGTGGGCCGCGCAGACGAGCGACGGCTCGTTGGCCGACCTCCCTGACGAGCCGAGCGCGGAGCTGTGGGACGCCGTGGCGGCGGAGTCGGATCTCTGTACGCGACTCAAATGCCGGCATTTCGAGCAC
>DATBBW010000203.1:0-6943 GCA_036270795.1 Gemmatimonadales bacterium
GACGGCAAGCGGGTGGCGTGGATCGGCGACGGGAACAACATGGCGAATAGTTGGATCGAGGCGGCCCAGGTGCTCGGTTTCGAGTTGCGGCTCGCGTGTCCCGAGGGGTACGAGCCCAACCGCGGCATCTTCGAGCGGGCCAAGGGCGCGGGCGCGTGTCTCCTGGTGACCGACGTCCCCGAGGAGGCCGTGGAGGGGGCCCATGTGGTGAACACCGACGTGTGGGCTTCCATGGGGCAGGAGACGGAGGCCGAGACGCGGCGCAACGCCTTCCGAGGCTACACCGTGGACGCAGCACTCATGGCCCGCGCGGACCCCAGGGCCATCTTTCTGCACTGCCTCCCGGCGCACCGCGGCGAAGAGGTGACCGCCGAAGTGATCGAGGGGCCACGGTCCCGCGTGTGGGACGAGGCCGAGAACCGGCTCCACGTCCAGAAGGCGCTGCTCGCGACCCTGATCAAGTGACGACGAAACAGACCCCGCTGCACGCGATCCATGTGAGTCTCGGCGCCAAGATGGTGCCGTTCGGCGGCTACGAGATGCCCGTCAGCTATCCCGCGGGCATCGGCGCCGAGCACCGCGCCGTGCGCGAGGGCGTGGGCCTTTTCGATGTCTCGCACATGGGCGAGTTCGAGATCACGGGGCCCGACCGCAACGCCTTCGTGCAGCGCGTCACGTGCAACGACGTGGGCGCCCTGAAGCCCGGCCAAGCTCAGTACTCCGCGCTGCTCACACCCGCCGGCACGTTTGTCGACGACTGTCTCGTGTACCGGTTCGACGACCGCCTGATGCTCGTCGTGAACGCCGCGAACCGCACACGCGACTGGGACCACATCGTGGACCAAAAGCGCGGCGCGAACGCCCGGCTGCGCGACATCTCGGACGAGACCGGGCTGCTCGCGGTGCAGGGGCCCGCGGCGGAGCGCCTGCTCGCGCCGCTCACACCGGTCGGCGTGGCGATGATTCCTTACTACCACTTCGTCGAAGGCAAGGTGGCGGGTGTGCAGTGCTTCGTCTCGCGCACCGGTTACACGGGGGAAGACGGGTTCGAGCTGTACTGCCGGGCCGCCGACCTGGAGCGGCTGTGGCACGCGCTCGCCGGGGCGGGGCGGGCAGAGCCGTGCGGCCTCGGCGCCCGCGACACGCTCCGGCTCGAGGCGGGCTACCCGCTCTATGGCAGTGACATCGACGACACGGTCACGCCCTACGAAGCCGGGCTCGGCTGGATCGTGAAGCTCGACAAGGGCGCCGACTTCACGGGCTTGGCGGCGCTCAAACGACAGAAGCTCGAGGGCGTGAAGCGCCGGCTCGTGGGGTTCACCGTGAGCGAGCCGAAGGTGGTCGCGCGCCACGGCTACGCGGTGTGGTGCGACGGGGCGCGTGTGGACATCGTGCGGAGCGGGACGGTGACGCCTACGGTGAACCGCGCGATCGGCCTGACGTACCTCCCCCTGGGGCACGTGGCGCCCGGCGGCGAGTTCGAGATCGACGTGCGGGGGAAACGCACGGGCGCGACCGTGGCGCGCCTCCCGTTCGTGCCGCACCACACCAAGTCGGCGCCGGGCGGCCGGGCCACCTAGCACGCGTCATGCGCGTCGCGATCCTTACGATCTCGGATCTGGGCGCCGTTGGCGAGCGCGCCGACACGTCGGGTGACGCCATCGCGGCGTGGGCCGAGCGCCACGGCTACGAGCTGGTGGTGCGGAGCGTCGTGGCGGACGAAGCCGATCGCATCGCCGGGAAGCTCGCGCGATGGGCGGACTCGGGTGAGGTCGACGTAGTGCTCACGACGGGCGGCACCGGGCTCACGGCGCGCGACGTGACCCCCGAGGCCACGGCGGCCGTGCTCGAGCGCCCGGCGCCCGGGATCGCGGAGGCGCTGCGCGCCGGAGCGGCGCCGCGCTTCCCCCGGGCCTGGCTGTCACGCGGCGTGGCCGGCACCCGCTGCCGGACCCTGATCGTGAATCTCCCCGGCTCGAGCGGCGGCGTGCGGGACGGCCTCGCGGTGCTCGACGAGCTGCTCGATCACGCCGTCGAGCTCGTCACGGGGGCGCGCACGGAGCACTGATGGCCGACCGCATCCTGGTGACCACGGAGGATCTGGAGCAGGCGGTCCGGAGCAACGCCGCGCTCGAGGCCGCCGGCTTTCAGACCACGCTGGCGTCGCTCGATGAGGCCCGTCAGGCCCTGCGGCGCGACCCGGCGCCCGACTGCATCGTCGTGACCGGTGGGCTTCACGAATCCGGCGCCGCGCAGCTGCTCACCTTAGCGCGCGACCGGGCCATCTCAACGCTCGGCCTGGTCGAAGGGACCGACCCGGATGCGAAGGGGCTGGCGCGCCAGCTCGGACTCACGGCCTACCTCAGCAAGCCCGCCGACCCGCCGGAAGTCGCGGCCACCGTGCGGCGGCTGATCGAGCGGCGCAAGCTGCAGCAGCGCACCGGCATCATCGGCGAGTCCCCGGGGATTCAAGAGGTGCTCGTCAAGATCGAGCAGATGGCGCCCGTCACCTCCACGGTGCTGATCGAGGGGGAATCGGGCACCGGCAAGGAGCTCGTCGCCCGCGGGATCCACGACCTCTCGCCCCGTCGCGGCAAGCCGTTCATCGCCGTGAACTGCGCCGCCATCCCCGATACGCTGCTCGAGAGCGAGTTGTTCGGGCACGAAAAAGGGGCCTTCACCGGCGCGGCCGAGCGGCGGCTGGGCCGCTTCGAGCTCGCGGACGGCGGCACGATCTTCCTCGATGAAGTGGGAGAGATGGCCCCCGTCACGCAGGTCAAGGTGCTCCGCGTGCTCGAGGACCGGACGTTCTTCCGCGTCGGTGGGGTGCAACCGATCACGGTGGACGTGCGCGTCATCGCGGCCACGAACAAATCGCTCAAGGAAGAAGTGTCGCTCGGGCGGTTTCGCGACGACCTGTACTACCGCTTGAACGTGCTGTCCATCTATCTGCCGCCGTTGCGCGAGCGCAAGGCGGACATCCCACTCCTGGTACGCCGCTTCATTGCCGAGTTGGCCGCCGCCCACGACCGCGCGTTCAAGGGGATCACCCCGGAGGCGCTGCAGATCCTGGTCGACGCCGATTGGCCGGGCAACATCCGCCAGCTACGCAACCTCGTGGAATCGATGGTGGTGCTCGCGCCCGAGGGAGAGATCCGCGCCGAGGACATTCCCCGCGACATTCGGGAACGGGGGCGGGGGCTGCCGATGCGGCTGACAGGCGCGACCCGCGAAGTCGCGGGGCAGGAGCTGGAGTTCATTTTCCGCAGCTTGGTGGAGCTGAAGATGCAGGTCGAAGAGCTGCGGCGGCGGCTCGACGAGCACCCACAGCGCGTGGAGGTGATCGAAGTCGGGCCCGGATCGACCCTCGGGCCCGCGACGTCCGTCGAGGCGGAGCCCGCGCCCGAGGGCGACGTGGTGTACCGCCCTGGCATGACGATGGCCGAAGTGGAGCGCGCCACGATCGAGGCGGCGCTGCGCGAGACCAAGGGCAACCGTCGCAAGGCGGCGGAGGTGTTGGGCATCGGCGAGCGCACGCTGTACCGCAAGATTAAGGAATACGCCATAGCATAAATGTCGCCCTGCCAATAGTTTGTCTCGCCCGCCGGGATTGACAGGGTACCCGGGAGGGGCCATTGTTAGGGCGCCCCTTTCACCCCTGACCACGCCGCTGCGCTCCGGCTGAAGACTCGTGGATTTTAGGATCGATCCGGACCACTGCGTGGCGTGCTTGGCGTGCGTGCGCGTGTGTCCCGCCGACGCCGTTGCGGTCGAAGGACAGCAGGTTCGCATCGTGGACGAGGCGTGCACGCGGTGCGGGCTGTGCCTGCCCGCTTGCCCTCACGATGCCATCGAGGCCCTGGGTGACGCGGCGCGCGCGCTCGAGCTCGTGGCGGGCGGCGCCGCCGCTCTCATCCTCAGCGTCGAATCGGCGGCGTACTTCCACCCGGCGACGCCCGAGCAACTCGTCAACGCCTGCTACGCAGCCGGTTTCCGCATGGTGCACCGCGGCGTGCTGGGCGACGAGCTGGTGGCGCACGAGTACCTGTCGCTGTGGAGCGAGGCGGACTGGGGCACGATGATTCGGAGCACGTGCCCGGTGGTCGTCGAGACCGTGCGGCGGCAGTACCCGGAGCTCATTCCGTATCTCGCCCCGGTGGCCACGCCAATCGCGGCCGAAGCCCGCTATCTCAAGCAGCTGTACGGCCGCACGACGCCCGTCGTGTACGCCGGCGTGTGCATCACGGAGGGTGGTCCGGACGTGGACGCCGCGATCACGTTCGATGATCTCACCGCAATCCTGGCGCGACGCGGAGTCGCCGTCGACCAGCAGCTGCCATACTTCAGCCGCGTGCCGGAAGAACGACGCCGACACTGGAGCACGGCGGGGGGCCTGCCACTCGAGGTCTTAATGGAGGAGACCCACGCGAGCCGTCGGTTCCGGAAGGTGCGCGGGCTGGCCGCACTCGGGGGAATCGCGCGGGCCGTGGCGGTGGACCACATCGAACTGGGGTTCGTGGACATCCTCCCGTGTGAAGGGTGCCTGGACCATCCCCTCCTCGGGCCGAAAGAACAGCTGTTCTTGCGCCGCGCGATCGTGGGCGCCACGGAACCGGCCCGGGCGCGCGACCCGGTGGTCGATGCGGGAGTCGCGGACCAGGTGCGCGTCGGCGAAGTGTTTCCGATTCCTCGCAACGGGCATCGGCCGCCCGCGGACCTCGTCGACGGCATCCTCGGCGAGATCGGACTCGCGCCCAACGGCAAGCCGTGGGACTGTGGAGCGTGCGGCTATGTCACCTGCCGCGAGTTCGCGGAGGCGGCAGCGCAAGGGCGCACCACGCTCAAATCCTGCCCTCCCTACCTCGACAAGCAGGCCAAGCACGCGCAGCTTCAGGCGGCAGTCGACGGTCTCACCGGGCTCGCGACCTACCGTGTGCTGCGCGACCGCTTGGCGAGCGAGGTAGCGCGCAGCGATCGCACGGGAGATTCGTTCGCAGTGTTGTTCGTGGACCTCGACAACTTCAAGCAGGTGAACGACCAGTTCGGCCACGAGGCGGGGAACGAGGTGCTGCGCAGCGCCGCCCGCGAGTGCGGGTCGCACATCCGCTCGACCGATTTGGCGGCCCGGTACGGGGGCGACGAGTTTGTGATGGTACTAGTGCGCACCGGGGTTGAGGGGGGGCGTGGCGTTGCGGAGAAGGTGCGAGCCGGCGTGGACGGCATGGGCCAGCGGGCCGGTTATCCCCAAGGGTTGGTCACGGTGAGCATCGGGGTGGCGGAGTACGTCCCGGGGCGGGGTCCGGAGACCGAGGACGTGTTGGTGGCGGCCGACCGCGCGCTGTACCGCGCCAAGGCCTCTGGGCGCAACCAGGTAGCAACGGGGGGGCGGTAACGTGGGACCTTCCAAGCCGGCGGAGACGGGCCAGGACGACGGGGAGCGGGAGCCGCTGCCCCTTACACCCGGAGGACCGGGTCCCGATCCGTGGGGGGTAAGGCGCGCCGAGAACCTCATCGCGAGCCTGACGGGGGTGCTGTCGGCACGCGTCGTGGTAACACCGCTCGGCGAGGTGAGCGAGATCCACGTCCTCACGCTGAGCGACGTCCAGCCCAAGCAGGTGGTGCGCAACATCGAGTCGGCACTGATGGCGCAGCTTGGGATGAAGATCGATCACCGCAAGATCAGCGTCGCGCAGACCGCGGACGTGCGGCCGCTCGAGCAGATGCAGGACGAAGCGGTCCGCACACGCGCCAACAAGCGGGTCGTGACCTTCCAGGGGATCGAGGTCCGGCCGTCGGAGCGGCCGCAGCGAGTGCTCGTGCGGGTGCGCCTCGCGTTTGAGGGGCGGGAGGCTGAAGCCCAGGAGCAAGGAACGGACACCGTGCGCAACCGGGTCGAGACGGCGGCGCGGGCTTCCGCCCTATGCCTCGACGAGTTGCTTCCTGACAACTCCGTGGCGCTCGAGGGGGCGCAGATTATCGACGCCTTTGACCGCAAGTTCGTCCTCGTGGCAGTCCACGGGCTCGGTGGCCGGGAGGCGCAGCTCTTGACCGGCACGTGCGAGATTCGCGAGAGCGCCGAGCGCAGCGCCGTCTTGGCCGTCCTGGACGCCACCAATCGCTGGACAGACGCTCGGCGCTAAGTAGTTGTGGGATAATATGTTAGTTTGTGCAATTGGCCCGAGGCGCGACCATGGTTCCTCGGGTCCTTGCGTTTTTGGCGATTTAGTGGTATTTGGGGTTCCGTGAATACGGCGAAGAGCAAGCGCTATTGGGGCACCCAGAGGGTCGCCCGCATCTGTCAGGTGTCGCCAGCGACGGTAGCGAACTGGATTGACCAGGGGCTGCTTAAGGGGCATAAGACACCAACGGGGCGGCGCCGTGTGGAGGCAGATGACCTCGCGGCGTTCTTGCGGGCCCACGAGATGGCGGTGCCATCTGAGTTGGAGCACGGCGACGGCCAGGACGTCGTGGTGGTGGTCGAGGACGATCCCGGGTATCTGCGGGCGCTCGTGCTGACGATCGAGAAGTCTGATCTGGATGTCGAGGTGGTTGAGGCGGCTACTGGAGTCGACGGGCTGCTTGAGATCGGGCGGATGCAACCGTCCCTTATCGTGCTGGACTATGGGCTGCCGGATCTCAACGCGGCACAGGTGATCCAGCGGCTACTTGAACCTGGCCGCAAACTGGCCGCCGAGGTGATCGTCGTGACTGGCGGGATGCCTCCCGAGGCGACGGCGGAGCTAAAGCAGATGGGGGTGAAGGTGATCGTGAGCAAAGGAGATGGGATGCCGGCCGTTGTGGACGCAATCCGACAGGCGTTGAGGGCGCGGAAGGCGGCGTAGCGGCGGCGAGACTTTTAGTCCACGTCGCTTGATGCGACGGGGGCAGATCAAATAATGCAGCACATCGGAACAGGAGGGAAAAGGGGCCCCGGGTAGCCGCT
>DATBBW010000204.1:0-12403 GCA_036270795.1 Gemmatimonadales bacterium
AAGCGCGTCATCGTCGATAAGGACAACACGACGCTCGTGGACGGCAAGGGCAAGAACGATCAGATCGAGGGTCGCAAACAGGAGATCAAGGCGCAGATCGACAAGTCGACCTCCGACTACGACAAGGAGAAGCTGCAGGAACGGCTCGCGAAGCTGGCGGGCGGCGTCGCCGTCATTAACGTGGGCGCGGCCACCGAGACCGAGATGAAGGAGAAGAAGGCGCGCGTGGAGGATGCGCTGCACGCGACGCGCGCCGCGGTCGAGGAAGGCATCGTCCCCGGGGGGGGCGTGGCGCTCTTGTGGTGCCAGAAGGCGCTCGACAAGCCAAAGGGGAGCGACGACGACGAGAAGATCGGCGTCGAGATCGTGCGCCGGGCGCTGGAGGACCCGATGCGCTTCATCGCCCAGAACGCGGGCGCCGAAGCGTCGATCGTGGTCGGCAAGGTGAAGGAGTCGAAGGACAAGAACTTCGGCTACAACGCCCAGACCGACACCTTCGAAGACCTGGTCGCCGCCGGCGTCATCGACCCGACCAAGGTCACGCGCACCGCGTTGCAGAACGCAGCCTCCATCGCCGCCCTGCTCCTCACGACCGAGTGCGTCGTGGTGGAGAAGAAGGAGAAGGAGAAGGCGCCGCCGATGCCGGGTGGCGGCGGGATGGGTGGCATGTACTAAGCGCGCACCCCGCGCTCGCACCACACGCCCCGGGGAAGCAATCCCGGGGCGTTTTGCTTAGGTTTCGCGCGTGAGGACGCTGGCGAGCCCGCGGTCGTGACGCCGTCGCCCGGAACGACTCCCCCCGAGCGGCCGCGGCTGTCGCGCGAACTCGGGGACTTCCTGATCGAGCTCTCGATCGCCCTCCACAAGCACGCGATGTACCCGGAAGGGCACCCCTCGCTCGAGCCGGCGGCCGCCGCCGTGGCGCGGCGCGCCGGGCTCTTGCTCGAGGACCGGGCCACCCTGTCGCTCGGCGTGGCGCGCCACCAGCTCGTGATCGCCGGGGTCGCAACCGACGCCAAGCACCCCGTCCTGGCCGAGCTCGCTGGCCGCCTGCACCGCCACCACCTGGGCGCCATCACCTTTCGCCGCGGCCTCGAGCCGGGCGAGGTGGCCGACACCCTGAAGCTGCTCGCCGTCGAGGCGGAGCGCTCGGGCGCGCCGCTCGGCCTGGGCCCCCCCGAGCGGCTGCGCGCCTGGCCGCACCTACAGCTGCACCCGCTCACCTATGAGCGCCTCGAGCTCATTGCGGAGGACGGGGCGACGTCCGAGGGCGGCGCGCGCGCCGGCCAGTTGTGGGTCGGTCTCGCCCGCGCCGCGCTCGCGACCCAGCCGGACGATACCGCGCCGATCCCCACCGAGCCGGCCGTCATCGCCCAGGCGATCGACGCGCACGCGTCGACCGACTCCGCCGCCTACGATCAGGTGATCGTCGGCTACCTGCTGCAGATCGCCGCGGAGCTGAAGACCGCCGGCAGCGCCGAAGCGGTGGCGCTGCGGCGCCGCACGTCACGCTTGATCAGCGCGCTCTCCCCCGCCACGCTGCGGCGGCTTGTCGAGATGGGGGGCGACTTCGCGCAGCGCCGCACCTTCCTGTACGACGCGACGGATGGCATGGCGGTCGACGCCGTGCTGGAGCTCGTCAAGGCCGCCGCCGACAGCTCCCAGCAGACCATCTCCCACTCGCTCGTGCGCCTGCTCTCCAAGCTCGCGGTGCACGCCGAGACGGGGACGGGCGAGGTCCGGCCCCAGGCGGAGGTCGCCCTGCGCGAGCAGATCCACGAGCTCTTGAGCGGCTGGACGCTCCCCGACCCGAACCCGGACGCGTACGGGACCGCGCTCGCGCGCATGGCGCGCGCCGGCCGGCCGGGCGCCCCGGAGGCCGGGGGTGCGGGCGCAGGCGGGGGCGGGGGCGGGGGCGACCATCCCCCCGAGCCCGAGCGCATCGTGGCGATGGCGCTCGAGCTCGACGCGGTGACCCCGCACGTGCTCGACGCCGTGGCGCGCGTGGTGGCCGAAGGGCGGGTGGGTCAGCTGCTCGACGCGTTGGACCAAGCGCCTCCGTCGCCCGCCGCCGCCACCATCGTGGCGCAGGTCGCCACGCCGGACTTCGTGCGCGCCTGCGTCGCCCGCGACCCCGTCGACTTCAAGGTCCTGGAACGCCTGGTGCCCCGCGTCGGGAGCGCCGCGGCGGCGGCGCCGCTCCTCGATGCGCTCGCGGCGGCGCCGGGGCGGGGCACGCGGCGCGGCCTCCTGGCGCAGCTGGCGCGCATGGGGAGCGAGGTCGGACCGCTCATCGTCACGCGGCTCGACGACCCGCGCTGGTACGTGACCCGCAACCTGCTCGCGCTGCTCGACGAGCTGCCGGCGCCGCCGGAGGGCTTCTCCCCGGCTCCCTACGCGGCGCACAGCGACGCGCGGGTGCGCTGGCAGGCCCTGAAACTGCAGCTCAAGCTGCCCGCCGAACGCGACGGCGCGCTCCTCGTGGCGCTGCGGGACCAAGAGCCGCGCACCTTGCGCCTGGCGCTCACGGTGGCGCTCGAGCGCTGCCCCCCGGCCGGGGTGCCGTTGCTCGCGGCGCGTGCCACCGACGCGACCCTCACGACCGATCTGCGCGTGCTCGCCATTCGCGCGCTCGGCACGACGCGCTCCCCCACGGCGCTCGCGACGCTGCTCCGCCTCACGTCGGGAGGCCGGACGCTGTTCGGGCGCGAAAAACTCGCGCCCAAGACGCCCGAGCTCCTGGTGGCGCTCGGCGCGCTCGCCCTGGGGTGGAGCACTGAGGCGCGGGCGCGCGCCGCGCTCGCCCGGGCGGCGGCGTCGAGCGACCGCGAAATCCGCGCCGCGGCCGGCCTGGAGCAGCGCCCGTGAGCGGCCCGGCGGGCTTCCTCACGGCGTTCGCGCACGCGCTCGCCGCCATGACGCTCTACACCACCGGGCATCCGGCGCGCGAGCGCGCGATCGATGACGCGTTCCGCGAGCTCGACGACCTCCAGGCCGCCCATCCCCATCCGCTGTTCACCTTCCTCGGCCCCGAGATCGTGTTCGGGAACATGCCGCTGCGCGAGCTCAAGAGCTGGGACTGGGCGGGACGGCTGGCGCAGGCGGGCATCCAGCGGCTCGAGTTCCCCGTCCCCGTCACGCGGGACGAGTTCGAGCAGTTCCTGGACGAGGTGCTCGCCCGCTTGACCCTCTCGGCCGTCGACACCTCGGAGGCACGCCAGCTGCGCCCCTCGAACATTCGCTTCGGGGCCGTGGGGGTGAAGAGCGGCGCCGACCAACACGCCGCCCCACCCGCGACCGCCTCCCTCACCTACGCGCTCGCCGAGGAGGCCGACACCGTCCGGTGGTTCCACCAGGAGGTGCAGCGCCACGGCCTCGTACCGTTGAACGAAGCGGAGGCGGTAGTGCGCTCCTTGGCGATCGCGATGCACGGCGGCCGCCACATCGTCATCCCGCTGTTGCAGCTCAAGGAGTTCGACCAATACACGACGACCCATTCGATGAACGTCGCGGTGCTGACCATGGCGCTCGCCGAGTTCGCAGGGCTCGGCGCCCGCGCCGTGCGCACCTTCGGGGTCGCCGGGCTGCTGCACGACATCGGGAAGGTGACGATCCCGCTCGAGGTGCTGACCAAACCGGGCCGCTTCACGGACGCCGAGCGGGCGCTCATGAACGAGCACCCCGCCGCCGGCGCCCGCATCATCCTCGCCTCCGAGCAGGCGCTCGACTTGCCGGCCGTCGTCGCGTACGAGCACCACATTCTGTTGAACGGGGGCGGCTATCCGGCGCTGCGCATCCCGCGGGACTGCCATTATGCGAGCAAGCTGGTCCACGTGTGCGACGTGTACGACGCGCTGCGCACCGACCGGCCGTACCGCGCGGCGTGGTCGCAGGCGCAAACGCTCGCCTACCTGGAGGAGCGCGCCGGCGTGGAATTGCTCCCCGAGCTCGTGACGAGCTTCGTGCGGATGATGCGCCAGTGGGAGCCCCAGCTCGCCGTGCTGCACGACGAGCACGCGGCGGTGCTCGCCACCGGGCCCGAAGACACCGGCGTGACCTGAGCCCCCCCTTCCGGGGTCGCTATCTTTGTGACACCGATGGCCCCCGGCGCTTGCGCATGACCTCGCGCGTGTGCGTCACGCTCCTCGTGTGCTGCACCGCCGCCGCGCCCGCGCTCGCCGCGCAGACGGGGGGCGGCCCGCGGCGTCCGCGGCTCGAGGGCAACTGGGAGGCCAAGGCCGCCGACGAGATCCGCCACATCATGGTGCGCAGCGACAGTTCGGCACAGTTCGGCGACCAGGTGGCGCGGTGGCGCGTGGTGGGCGACAGCCTGTGGCTGACCTTGGGCGACGGCGTGTGGCAGGTGTACGGCATGAAGCTCGAGGCGGAGCGGCTCACCCTCTCCGGCGGCGATCTCGAGAAGCCCGTGACGCTGCGCCGCGTGGGCTTGCCCACGGCGCGCGCCGACACGATCGCCATCCCGGCGCCGCCCCCGCCTACCGAGCGGGCCTGGGACTGACGCCCGCCTAGCGCGCGTCCCGGATGTTGGCGATGCGCCAGCCGCTGGCCGTCTTGGTGAAACTGATCAGCTGGCGCAACCGGGCCTCCCCCTGGGCGCCACCACCCGCGGGGACGTAGGTGTACTGGGTGCGCACCGCCGCTTGCGCCTCGGTCGCTTGGGTGGTCCAGCGCTCGATGGTGTAGCGCGCCGTGAGCCGCGTGTAGCGCTGGAAGAAGGTCTGCCACGCCGTCACGTCCTGGTCCGCCATCCCCGGGTACAGCACCCGCAGGTTCCCCGCCTTGCCGCTCGACACGGCCCGCTCCAGGTCCCGCAGCAGCACGTCGATCGCGCGACGGGCCTCGGGTGGCTGGGGGGACGGGGGCGCGACCCCGGCCGCGACGCCCACCTGCTCGGCGTCGAGCGCGGCGAGGCGCGCCACCACGTAGTCCATCGCGGCGTAGAGCGACTCCGCGCGGGCGAGCGACGGGCCGGCGCGCACCGCCTCCGGGCGGTTGGCGAGGGCGTGGACCACGGGCGTCGCCCGGGTGATCGCCAGGTCGGCGTCGCGGCGCAGCGCCTCGGCCTCGGCTTGCGCCTTGGTGTACTGGGGCACGGCGCTCACATACCCGCTCGCGGCGCGCGCCGGATCGCCGGTGCGCAGCGACCGCTCGGCCGTGAGGAGTAGCGTCTCGGCGAGGATGAGCGAGGGGACGTTGTTCTTGATCGCGCCGGCGCGGCGGGCCCGGTCGCGCGCGGCGAGCGCCGAGTCGCGCTCGCCCGCGAGCGCCGGATTGAGCCGCGGCGGCACGGGGTAGGCGACGAGCGCGTCGAGCGTCACGGTCGAGAACTCCCCCGCGGGCGACGGCGCCGCCGCCGGCGAGGGCGCGCGGGACACGTACAGCACCACGAGGACCATCGCCATCAGCGCCGTGAGCGCCGCCGCGCGCCATTTGATCGGCGCGTAGCTCAGGAGCCGCAGCACCGCCCGCGGGAGCGGCGTCCAGCGCGGGCCGAGGCGCGCCGTCGTCTCCGACGCCCCCGAGAGGGCCGCCCGGATGCTGAACAGCGCCGACTGCATCTGGCGCGCGCTCTCGTAGCGCTCCTCGGGCACCTTGTTGAGCGCCTTGGTCACCACACGCTCGAGCGCCGCCGGGATGGACGGCGCCATGGTGCGCAGCGGCTTGGGATCGGTGGTCAGGACCTGGTACAGCACGCCGTGCACCGTCTCACCCTCGAACGGCTTTTCGTAGGAGAGCAGCTCGTACACCAGGCAGCCGACGGCGAAGAGGTCGGTCGCCGGGGTGATCGGACCGTTCGTGATCTGCTCCGGCGCCATGTAGGTCGGCGTGCCCACGATCGCGCCCTCGCCGCTCTGGTCCCCCGACTGCAGCCGGGCGATCCCAAAGTCCATGATCTTCACCGAGCCGTCGGCCGCGATGCGCACGTTGGAGGGCTTGACGTCACGGTGGATCACGCCGCGCTCGTGCGCGTAGGACAGTCCCTGCAACACCTCGATCACGATGTCGAGCTTGCGCTCGAGCGCGAGCGGCTCGCGCAGTGCGATGAGCGAGCTCAGGTCCTGTCCGTCCACCAGCTCCATCGCGATGAACAGCTGGCGGTCGGACTCCCCCATGTCGTAGATGGTGACGATGTTCGGGTGCTGCAGGGCGCCCGCGGCGCGGGCTTCGCGCAGGAACCGCTCGCGCACGTCGGGCGACCGGCCCACCGCGTCCGAGAGCAGCTTCAGGGCGACGTAGCGACGGATGACCGAATCGTACGCCTTCCACACCGCGCCCATCGCGCCTTCGCCGATGAGCTCGTGCAGTTCGAACTTACCGACCTGCCGGTAGGGTTCGGTGTGCGCCATGACAACTGTCGTCGAGGGATGCCCAATCTGCACACCGCGGGCCCCGAGGGCAACGGTCAGCGCATGGCCCAATCGTAAATGCGCGTCAAAACGGCGCGCGTCGCCGCGTCCACTGCCACATCGCGGCGCGGCAGGACACGCTCGGCGACCGTGAGGAACCCGTCCCGGCTGGTGCGTACCCGGCCGTCGGCCCCCCAGGCGAACGGCGGCACGTACTTGGGCGGGCGCACCGCGTCGAACACGTTGGCGCCGGCGCCGATCACCGTCCCGGTCGCGAGCAGCGTCCCGATCGCCGTCTTCGCGTGATCGCCAATCAGACTGCCCACGAACTGCTGCCCCGTGTCGACCGGCGTGCCCGCGACGTCGAGCCGCACCCGCCCGTAGGTGTTCTTCAAGTTCGACGTGATCGTGCCCGCGCCCAGGTTCACCCACCGGCCGATCACCGAGTGGCCCACGAAGCCGTCGTGCGCCTTGTTCGCATACCCCAGGAACACGCAGTGCGAGACCTCGCCATGCACGTTGCAGCGCGGGCCCACGGCCGAGCTGCGAATCGCGCCGCCCAGGAGCCGCGCGTTCGCGCCGGCCCAGAGCGGCCCCTCGACCCGGGTCCCGGCCCGCACTTCGACGCCACTCTCGAGCACCACCGGGCCGTGGCGCACGTCGAACACCACGCCGGGCTCGACCGCCGCGTCGTGCAGGGCCACCCACGCGGCATCGCCCAGCACGGTGCTGCCCGCCGGAATCGGGTCCCCCCCCCCGTCCCCGAGCAGCGCGTGGAGATCCTCGCGCAGCAGCGGCTCGAGGGCGGGCAAGAGGTCGTGCACGCCGTGCAGCACGACGCCCTGGACCTCGAGCGCGCCGGCGTGCGCCTGGGGACCGGTCCACGTGGCCCCGGGACCGACGCCCCACCCGACGGTCACCCCACCCGCCACCAGGCGGAACGGGCCCGCGGGCAGGGCGGGGGCGAGCCCCCGCGGCACGAACGTCGAGGACCCGATGACCGCCGGCCCCGAGACCGCGTGGCGCGGGGCCACGGCGGGCACACCCGCCTCGACGAACCCCGCCAGATGGGGTAGCGCGAAGATCCCGGCGGCCTCGACCCCCACGAACGCCTCCCAGCGCTCGCGGATGAGGTGCGCCCCGGCGCGCAGTTCGCACAGCGGCCGCACGCCGGCAAACGGCGCCCACCCGGGAGCGGGCTCGGGGTCGAGCAGATACAGGGCGTGCGTCACAGCCGCCCGACGAGTGCCTTCAGGTCGGCGGCGCGCCCGGTGGGCATCACCAGCGTATGCCCGTTGGCGCGCACCACCACCATGACGTCGAGCCCGAGCACCGCGAGGTGCTCGTTCTCCGACCAGATGACCGAGCGGCGCACGTCGTCGGCGAGGGTCACGTTCCCGATCACGACGTTGCCGCGCGCGTCCGCGGGACGGATGCGGAGCAGCGCGTCCCACGAGCCGATGTCGTCCCAGGGGAACGCGCCCGCCACCACGGCGAGCCGCTTGGAGCGCTCCAGCACCGCGACGTCTACCGCCACCGGCCGGACCGCGGCGAAAAAGCCCGGGATATCGCCGGCCGCGAGCGCCGGCCACCCGGCCTTGAGCTCGCGCGCGTAGGCGCCCGCCTCGCCCAGGAAGCGCGCCACCCCCCAGGCGAAGAGACCCGTGTTCCAGAGCGCCCCCTGGCGCCGTAACAGCGCGGCCCGCGCCGCCGACGGCTTCTCGACGAAGCGGCGCACCGCCCGTCCCCCCCCGAGGGGCTTCCCGGGCACGATGTAGCCGTAGGCGGTCTCGGTGCGCGTCGGCTTGACGCCGACGGTCGTGAGCACGTCGTACTCCTGCGCGACCCCGAGGGCGTGGCGCGCCGCCGCGCGGAACGCGCGGTCGTCGCCCACGGCCCAATCGGCGTGCAACGACAGCATCTGGGCCCCGGGATCGCGTTGCGAGATCCAGTGGGCCGCCCAGGCCAGGGCGGGCGCCGTGGACGCCGCGCGCGGCTCGGCGAAGATCTGGGCCCGGGGCAGCTGCGGCACGACTCCCGCCACCTGGTCCACGAGGAAGGGGGCGGTGACCACGAGAATGCGCTCGGGCGGCACCAGGCCGTCGAGCCGCGCCACCGCCTGCGCCAGAAGCGGGCGGTCGCCCGCCAACGGGAGCAATTGCTTCGGTTGCTCGGGCGTGGAGAGCGGCCAGAACCGCGTCCCCGCGCCACCGGCGAGGATCGCCGCCCAGACACTCACGCGCCGTCCTCGAGGGGGGCCGGGGCGTCGCCCAGCATGTGGGCGATGCGCGCGCTGAGCTTGGTGGGGCTGAAGGGCTTGGTGAGGAGCGTCGCGCCCAGGTCCTCCGCCTCGCCCAGAATGCGCTCCTCCCCCTCGGCGGTGAGCACGATGACGGGGAGGCCCTGGGTCGCGGCGCCGCCCCGCAGCTCGCGCAACAGATCGAGGCCCGAGCCGTCGGGGAGGTGGAGATCGAGCAGCAGCCCGTCGAGCGACTGGGTGCGGTCGGCCAGCACGCTCCGGGCGTCCGCCAGCGTGCGCGCTAAGCTGACCCGGTAGCCGAGCCGCTCCAGATGGGGGCGCAACAGCAGCCCGATGTGGGGTTCGTCGTCGACGACGAGAAGGTGCCGCCGGACGGGCGACAAGGCGGGCCGCTCCCGCTCAGAGCAGACCGGCGATCGCCGAGCGATGGCGGCGCAGGTCGTAGAGCAAGGCGCCCACGTTGGTGGCCGGGCGTACCAGCACGACGAGCAGCGCGTCGGCGTTGAGCACGGAGACGACCGCGAGGCCGGCCCCGAACTCGAGCACCCCGGTGCCGAAGTCCCCCCGCCCCCCCGCCTGGCCGAGCTGCGCCATCCCGTTGATGACGGCCGGCAGCACGGCGGCCACGTTCTCGGCGTCCACGCCGTTGGCGCTGTGCGAGTCGATCGTCAGTCCGTCGCGCCCGACGAGGACGACCGCGTCCACGCCCGCGCGTCGCGCGAGCGCCTCGACCACCTCCCGGATCGTCGGCATAGGCGGCCAAGCTAGGAATGCGAACTAGCGAAGTCAAGCAGCGAGCGTGGGTTGACCCACTTGGACGCCGCTCGGTATCTTCCCGACACCGCATGCCCGCCCGCCCTTCCGCCGCGCTCTCGGTGATCGTCACCGGCTTCGTGCTGCTCGCCGCTGCGTGCGGCAGTTCCACGGGGCTGCCCAGCGCCACGTTCGCCAACACGGTCGACACGGTCTCGCTGTTCGCGCTCTCCGACCCGAACGTGCAACGGCCCTCCGCCTACTCCGTCGCCATCAAATCGACCGTGCGCACGGATCTGACGACGGCGTTCGATTTCGCGTTCGACTTCGACGCGCAGCACCGTCCGGTGCTGTATCCGCCGGGGGCGGTCCATCTCGGCAACTCGGCCGGTCTCCAGCCGACGACCGCGTCGTTTCCCTCCATCTCGCTCGCGCCGACCACCGGCTACGTACGGGACTCCGCTCTGGTGATCGGGGTCGATGCGGTCGTGGTGGTGCAGTCGCGGCCGACCGCCTGCCTCACCGGCATTACGCTGCCGTTCTACGGCAAGCTGCACGTGCTCGCCGTGGACACGACGGCGCACCGGCTCGACTTCGAGGTCCTCGTCGACGAGAACTGCGGCTACCGCGGTCTCGCGCCCGGCCTGCCGAGCCAGTAGCCCGCGTGATCGACCTCAAGCTGCTGCGCGCCTCGCCCGAGCAGGTGCGCGCCGCGCTCGCCCGGCGGCGCGAGCCGGCGCTCCCCAAGCTGCTCGACGAGCTCGAGGCGCTCGATATGCGCCGCCGCGCGCTCGCGGGCCAGCTCGACCAGCTCAAGGCGGAGCGCAACGAGGCAGCGAAGACCGACGCGCGCGTGATGAAGGAACAGGGCGCCCTGCCGCCGGCCGTCCGCGACGAGCGACGCGCCCTGGGCGAACGCGTCGCGGCGCTCGAGGCGGAGCTGCGCCGGGTCGAGACGGAGCTCGAGCAACGGGCGCTCTACCTGCCGAACCTGCCGCTGCCGCGCGTGCCCGACGGCGACGAGTCGCACAATCAGGTGGTGCGCACCTGGGGCGCACCCGCGCCGGCGGGCGGACCGCCCCACTGGGAGATCGCGGCCGCGCTCGGCATCCTGGACCTCGCGCGCGGCGCCAAACTGGCGGGGTCGGGGTTCCCGTTGTTTCTCGGCACCGGCGCCCGGCTGGTGCGCGCGCTCATCAGCTTCATGCTGGAGCTCCACACCCGCGAGCACGGCTACAGCGAGGTCGCCCCGCCCTTGCTCGTCCGTCGCGAGATGATGGTCGGCACGGGGCAGCTGCCGAAGTTCGAAGAGGACGCCTACCACACGGCGCCAGACGACCTGTTCCTCGTGCCCACGGCCGAGGTGCCGGTGACGAACCTGCATCGCGACGAGATCCTGGACGGCACGAGCTTGCCGCGCGGCTACGTCGCCTACACCCCGTGCTTCCGCCGCGAGGCGGGCGCGCACGGCAAGGACACGCGAGGCCTGCTGCGCGTGCATCAGTTCGACAAGGTCGAGCTGGTGCGCTTCTGTCGCGCGGCCGACTCGCCCGCCGAGCACGAGAAGCTCACCGGGCACGCCGAGGAGGTGCTGCGGCGGCTCGAGCTGCCCTACCGCGTCGTGCTCATGGCGGTCGGGGACCTCGGCTTCGCCGCGGCCCTGAAGTACGACCTCGACGTGTGGGCGCCGGGCGTGGGGCAGTGGCTCGAGGTGTCGAGCGCGAGCACGTTCACGGATTTCCAGGCGCGGCGCGCCAACATCCGGTGCCGCCCCGGCGCGGGCGGGAAGCCGGAGTTCGTGCATACCCTGAACGCGTCGGGGGTGGCCCTGCCACGCACCATCGCGGCCCTGCTGGAAACGCATCGCCAGCCGGACGGCTCCGTGACGATCCCGCCCGCCCTGGCGCCGTACCTCGGGACGGACCGCCTCGTGCCGGCCGGTGGCGCGTAGGGCGGCGCTGCGCCGCGCCGGCCCCCCGGCGGTGGTCGCGCTGACGCTCATCCTCGGGGCGATCACGGTGGGTGACGCCTGGGTGGTGGCGCGCCACCTGCGCGCCGACGCGCGCGACACGAGCCAGCTCCTGGGGCGTGTGTTCGCCGGCTTGAACGACCCGCATCCCGACGGCGCCACCTCCGCCCTGCTCGATCTGGCGCGCCAGGTACGCTCGCTCGGCATCCCGCTCGTGGTCACCGACACCGCCGGGCGGATCACCGCGCTCGACAACGCCCCCGCGGGCGTCCCCGCCGACCCGGCGCGCCTGGCGGGCTGGATCGGCGAGCTCGACCGCGTGAACGTGCCGCTCGTCGAGCCGGGCGTGGGCACGATTCACTACGGGGCGCTGCCCGCGGCGCGGCGCTTCATCGGGCTCGCCCTACTCCAAGCGGGCGTATTCCTCTGTCTCGCCGTGCTCGCGGCCTGGGCGTACCGCGCGCAGGTCGCCGCCGCCCGCGACCGGTTGTGGGTCGCGATGGCGCGCGAGTCGGCGCACCAACTGGGGACGCCGCTCATGAGCCTCACGGGGTGGATCGCCTACCTGCGGGAGCACCCCGAGACCACGAGCGCCGACCTGGTCGGCCATCTCGAGGCCGACGCCGAGCGGCTCGAGCGGGTCGCCAAGCGGTTCGAGCGGATTGGGCGGCCGGCCCGCCGCGAGCCCGTCGGACTTGGGGCGGTGGCCGAGCGCGTGGTGGGCTACTTCCGGCCGCGGCTCCCGACGCTCGCCAGCCCCGTGACCCTGGCCCTGAGTGCCACGGGACCGGGCCCGACGGCGCTCGGGGACCCGGTGCTGCTCGAGTGGGCTCTGGAGGCGGTCGTGAAGAACGCGATCGACGCCCTGTCGGGCCGCGGGGGGCGCATCGACGTCACCGTGGCGGCCCTGACGCGCGCCGCGCGCGTGAGCGTGCGCGACGACGGGCCGGGCGTCGCGGCCGAGGTGCGCGCCCAGTTGTTCGAGCCCGGCGTCTCGACCAAGCCCGGGGGATGGGGCATCGGACTCGCCCTGGCGCGCCGCATCGTCGAACA
>DATBBW010000205.1:0-9656 GCA_036270795.1 Gemmatimonadales bacterium
CGGCATACTTCTCGAGCTGCTTGGCCGTGATCTTGACCGCCTGGGCCCGCCCCTCCACCACCTCGAGGGCGGCCTTGCGCAGCACGCCTAGGATCTCACGCTCCAGCTGGCGCACGCCCGCTTCCCGGGTGTATTCGCCGATCAGCCGCTCGAGCGCGCTGTCGGCGACGCTCGCCCGATCGGCCGCGAGCCCCGTCTCCTTGAGCTGGCGCGGCAGCAGGTAGCGTTTGGCGATCGCGAGCTTCTCGCCCGGGGTGTACCCGGGTAAGGTGAGAACTTCCATCCGGTCGAGCAAGGGGTCGGGGATGGGGGCGAGGCTGTTGGCCGTCGCGATGAACATGACGCCCGAGAGATCGAACGGCACCTCGAGGTAGTGGTCCACGAAGCTGCCATTCTGGGCCGGATCGAGCACTTCCAGCAGGGCCGCCGTCGGGTCGCCGCGCACGTCGGCGCCCATCTTGTCGACTTCGTCGAGCATCAGGACGGGGTTGCGCGTCTCACAGCGCTGCAGCGCGTGGATGATGCGCCCGGGGAGCGCGCCCACGTAGGTGCGGCGGTGCCCCCGGATTTCCGCTTCGTCGCGCACGCCGCCGAGCGATACCCGGGTGAAGCGGCGCCCCAGCGCCTCGGCGATGCTTTGGCCGAGCGAGGTCTTCCCGACCCCGGGCGGCCCGACGAAGCACAGGATGCTGCCGCGCGCCTCGGGGTTCAAGGTCCGGACCGCGAGGTACTCGAGGATCCGCTCCTTCACCGTCTTCAGGTCATAGTGGTCGCGGTCCAGGATGTCACGCGCGGTCTTCAAGTCCAGCCGGTCGGTCGAGGTGCGGTTCCAGGGCAGCGTGGCGAACGCCTCGAGGTAGGTGCGGGCCACGTGGTATTCCGCCGATTGGGGCGACATCTGGCGCAACCGCTTGAGCTCGCGGTCGGCGACCTTCTTCGCCTCGGCGGAGAGCCCCACCTCGTCGAGCCGGCGTCCCAGCTCGCTCAGCTCATCGTCGCCTTCGTCCTCGCCCAGCTCCTGGCGGATCACGCGCAGCTGCTCGCGCAGCACGTACTCGCGCTGGTTCTGGTCGAGTCGCGTCCGCACCTTCTCCTGGATCTGGGTGCCGACCTCGAGCACCTGCAGCTCCTGGCCCAGCAGCTCGGCGAGCCGCTCGAGGCGGCGATTCACGTCGTCGATGGAGAGCAGCTCGGCCTTCGCCGGGAGCGCGAGGTCGAGGTTGGCGGCGACGAAGTCGGCGAGCTTGCCGGCATCGCTGATCCCGGCGAGGACCTCGTGCAGCTCCTCCCCGAGATAGGGGGCGATATCGATCACGCGGGAGAACTGCGCGTGCACGGTGCGCTTCAGCGCCTCCGTGCGCGCGTCGTCCAGCACGGTGGAGACGAGCGGCGTGAAGCGCGCCACGAGCCAGTGCTCGGCAGGGGTCACCTCGACCATGCGCGCGCGCTCAAGGCCTTGCACCATGACGCGCACCGAGCCGTCGCCGAGCTTGAGCATGCGCACGACGGTGCCGAGGGTGCCGACCTCGTACAGCTCGTCGGCGCGCGCCTGCATCACCGCGCCCTCGGGCGGCTCGGCGCCGCCGACCGGCTTCACCACGGCCAGGAGCAACCGCTTGTTGCCCTGGACCACCTCGTCGATGAGCTGGACGGCGTGCGGATCGGTGAGCGCCAGCGGCAGCACGACGTGCGGATAGACGACCAACTGGCCGAGCGGCAGGATCGGGAGGGTGTCCACCTAGCGCACCCGCACCGACTGCGGGCCCGACAGCCGGACCGGCAGCTTAGTGAGCCGCACCTCGAGGAAGCCTTGCTCGTAGCTGGCCAGAATGCTCTCGGGATCGACCGGCACGGGCAGGCGGAAGCGGCGCTCGAACGGACCGACCTGGACCTCCATCGCGTGGTAGTGCGGCTTGCCGGCGCGCCGCAGCGTGCGCTCGCCGCCGATGGTGAGGATGCCGTCGGCGAGCTCGACGCTAAAGTCCTCGGAGCGCATGCCCGCGATGTCCATGCAGATGACGAGCGCGTCGTCGGTCTCGAAGATGTCGGTCGGAGGCTTCCATTTCGTCGACGCGACGAAGCCCACGGGGCGGCCGTGGGCGACCTCGTTGAAGTAGACCTCGAGCTCGTCGGCGAGGTGCACGGTGAAGGAGGAGCCCGAGCCGCGCCCCGAGGGCCGGCCCGGCACCCCGGCCCCTCCCCCGCTCGCGCTATCCGTCATGGCGGGAGGCGACGGCCGCCCGGGCCGGCGCCGCGTAGAGGGGGAACTGCTCGGCGAGCTCTTGCACCTCGGCCTGCACGCGCGCGATGGTCGCCGCGTCTCGCTTCGTCAGCACAGCGTCGATCAAGTCGGCCACCCTTTCCATCTCCGGTTCCGCGAAGCCGCGGGTCGTCACCGCCGGCGTGCCGATGCGTACGCCGCTCGCGACGAACGGCTTCTGCGGGTCCCCCGGAATCGTGTTCTTGTTGACGGTGATGCCCGCGCGGTCCAGCAGCTCTTGCGCCTCTTTGCCCGTGACGCGCTTGGGGCGGAGGTCGACGAGGATCACGTGGGTGTCGGTGCCCCCCGAAACGATCGCGTAGCCGCGCTCGAGGAGCGCGGTGCCGAGGGTCTGCGCGTTCCGCACCACCTGGCGGGCGTAGGCCTGGAACTCCGGGGTGCGCGCTTCGTGCAGCGCCACCGCCTTGGCGGCGATGACATGCTCAAGCGGGCCGCCCTGGATCCCCGGGAACACCTGCTTGTCGACCTCCTTGGCGTACGCCTCCTGGCACAGGACGATCCCGCCACGCGGCCCGCGCAGTGTCTTGTGCGTCGTGGTCGTGACGAGCTGCGCGTGCGGCACGGGCGACGGGTGGATCCCCGCGGCCACGAGCCCGGCGATGTGTGCCATGTCGACGACGAGCGTCGCGCCCACGTCGTCGGCGATACTCCGCAGCGCGGCGAAGTCGATGATCCGGGCGTAGGCGCTGCCGCCGCCGATCAAGAGGCGGGGCCGCTCGCGGCGGGCGATGTCGCGCACCTGGTCGTAGTCGATGCGCCCCGTGTCCTCGCGCACGCCGTACTGCGTGGCCCGGAACAGCGTACCCGAGAAGTTCACCGGCGCGCCGTGGGTGAGATGGCCGCCGTGCGACAGCGCCAGCCCGAGCAGCGTGTCGCCCGGCTTCGCCACCGCGAGGTAGGCGGCCATGTTGGCCTGCGCGCCCGAGTGGGGCTGCACGTTGGCGTGGTCCGCCTGGAACAGCGCGGTGGCGCGGTCGATGGCGAGCTGCTCCACCTCGTCCACGATTTCGCAGCCGCCGTAGTAGCGCTTGCGCGGCAACCCTTCGGCGTACTTGTTGGTGAGGGCGGAGCCCATCGCCTCGAGCACGGCGAGCGAGACGAAGTTCTCGCTCGCGATCAGCTCGATGCCGCGTTCCTGCCGGTCCATCTCGCGGCGGATCAGCTGATAGATCGCCGGGTCCACGGCGGCGAGCGGCGCGCGGCGGTCGGTCACGGGTCGATCTTGGCGACGCGCCGCGCGTGGCGCCCGCCCTCGAACGGCGTGTCGAGCCAGGTGTGCAGGATCGTCATTCCCTCTTCCTCGCTCACGAACCGCGCCGGCAGCACCAGCACGTTGGCGTCGTTGTGCTTGCGCGCCAGCTCCGCGATCTCGGGGCTCCAGGCTACGGCGGCCCGCACATGCGGAAACCGGTTCGCGACGTACGCCATCCCGAGCCCGGTGCCACAGGTGAGGATGGCGCGCCGCACCTTGCCCGTGCTGACCGCCGCGGCCACCGGTTTCCCGTAATCGGGAAAATCGTCCGCGGGATCGAGGCCTTTCGGGCCCACGTCGACCGGGTCATAGCCGAGGCGCGTGAGCTCCGCCGCGAGCCGTTGTTTCAGGCGGAAGCCCGCGTGGTCCGCCCCGAGGTAGATCTGCTCAGACAAAGTTACGCCGCACCTTTGCGATCGCCGCGATCCGCTGCTCCGCCAGTCGGTCCGCCGCCCGGTAGCTCGGGATGCCCTCCTCGCGCGCGATCTCGAAGACGCGCAGGATGGTGTCGTAGATCTCGCCCGCCTTGTTGCGAGCCCGCTCGGGCGCCCAGCCGTGCAGCTCGGCGTTCACGTTGATGAGCCCCCCGCCGTTGATCACGTAGTCGGGGGCATAGGTAATGTGGCGCGATTCGAGCAGGTCGCCGTGACGGTCCTCACCCAGTTGGTTATTCGCGCCGCCCGCCACGATCTCCGCCTGGAGCCGCGGGATCGTGGTGTCGTTCAGGACGGCCCCCAAGGCGCACGGGGCGAAGATGTCGGCGGCGACGTCATAGATCGCCTCCGGCGCCACGGCCGCAGCGCCCAGCTCCTCGACCACCCGGCGCACCCGCGCTGGGTCGATGTCGGTGCACGTGATCCCGGCCCCCTCGGCATGCAGCAGCCGTGCCAGCTGGTGGCCGACGGCGCCGCAGCCCTGCAACGCCACCCGCTTGCCCACGAGGCTGTCCGAGCCGCAGCGGTAGGCGGCGCACGCCTTCATGCCCCGGTACACGCCGTAGGCGGTCACGGGTGAGGGGTCCCCCGACTTCCCGATCAGGCCGGTGACGTAGTTCGTCTCGGCCTTGATGAATTCCATGTCGCCGGTCGAGGTGCCGACGTCTTCGGCGGTGATGTAGCGGCCGTGCAGCGCCTCGACGTGCCGCCCGTGGGCGCGGAACAGGGCCTCGCGCCGCGTGGTGCGGTTGTCGCCGATGATCACGCTCTTGCCGCCGCCCAGGTTGAGGCCCGCCACGGCCGCCTTGTAGGTCATGCCGCGCGCCAGCCGCAGCGCGTCGATGAGGGCCTCGGCGTCGCTCCCGTAGTGCCAGAAGCGCGTGCCGCCGAGCGCCGGCCCGAGCACGGTGGAGTGGATCGCGATGATGCCCCGGTAGCCGCACGACGGCTCGTAGTACGCGCTCACCTGCTCGTGCTCGTGCTCCGCGAGCAGGTCGAACAGGGCGAACGGCGCGCGGCCGTCGTCAGCCGCGGGGGTAGAGGCCGCGCGCGATGACGATGCGCTGGATTTCGCTGGTGCCTTCATAGATCTCCGTGACCTTCGCGTCCCGGAACAGCTTCTCGACCGGGAAGTCCCGCATGTAGCCATACCCGCCGAACAGTTGCACCGCCTGGGTGGTGACCCACATCGCGGTCTCGGAGGCGAACAGCTTCGCCATGCTGGCGAACATCGTGAGGTCATCGCCCGCGTCGCGCCGCGCCGCCGCCCGGAGCGCGAGCGCCCGCGCCGCCTCGACCCGCGTGGCCATATCGGCCAGCTTGAATTGCACCGCCTCGAATTCCCGGAGGGCCGCGCCGAACTGCTGGCGCTCGGCGGCGTAGCGCACCGCGTGCTCGAGCGCGCGGAGCGCGATGCCCGTCGCCTGCATCGCGATCCCGAGGCGGCCGGTGTCGAGCGCTTCCAACGCGTAGGCGAACCCCTGCCCCTCGGTCCCGAGCAGGTGGTCGGCGGGGAGCCGCGCGTCCTCGAGCGCGACAGCAACGGTGTTCGAGGCGCGCAGGCCCATCTTATCCTCCGGCTTGCCGGCTCGATACCCCGGCAGCGCCGTCGGCACGAGGAACGCGCAGATGCCCCGCTCGCTCTTCGCCAGCACGACGATCAGGTCCGCCGTGCCACCGTTCGTGACCCACGCCTTGGTGCCGCTCAACACCCAGTGGTCCCCGTCGCGCACGGCGCGCGCGGCCAGCGCCCCCGCGTCGGAGCCCGACTCGGGCTCGGAGAGCGCGAAGCCGGCGAGCAGCTCCCCCCGCGCCATCGGCTTGAGCCACCGCGCTTTTTGCGCTTCGCTCCCGTGGCGCAGCAGCATCGTGCTCGGGAGGGCGTTGTGGATCGCGACCGAGAGGGCGATGCTCGCGTCCGCCGCGGCGAGCTCCTCGAGCGCGAGGCAGTACGTGACGGCATCGAGCCCCATGCCGTCGTACTCCTCGGGCGTGCACATCCCCAGGAAGCCGAGCTTGCCAAGCTCGTCCAGCACGTCGCGGGCGAAATGCCGCGTGCGATCCCATTCGGCGGCGTGGGGCTCGATCCGGGTGCGCGCGAACTCGCGCGCCAAGTCGACGATCTGGCGCTGGGTCTCGGACAGCCCCGCCGGCTCAATCGCGATAGACATAGAAGCCGCGGCCGCTCTTACGGCCGAGCCGTCCGGCAGCCACCAGTTTCCGGAGCAGCGGCGCGGGGCGGTATTTGTCGTCACCCAAGTCGTGGTGCAGTACTTCGAGAATCGCGAGGCACACGTCGAGCCCGATCAGGTCGGCGAGCGCGAGCGGCCCGAGCGGGTGCTTCATGCCCAGGGTCATCACCGTATCCACGGCTTCGGGCGTCGCCACCCCCTCCATCACGCACCAGATCGCCTCGTTGATCATCGGCAGGAGGACCCGGTTCGACACGAACCCCGGGGAGTCCTGCACCTCGACCGGCGTCTTGTCGAGGGCCTGCGCGATCTCGTGGATCCGCCGCACCGTGTCGTCCGCCGTCTCCAGCCCGCGGATCACTTCGACGAGCGGCATGACGGGCACGGGGTTCATGAAGTGCATCCCGATCACCTGGGGCGCGCGGCGCGTGCGCGCGGCGAGTGTCGTGATCGAGATGGACGAGGTGTTGCTCGCGAGCAGCGCCGCCGGGGGGGCGAGGCGGTCGAGCTCGGTGAACAACCCGAACTTGACCTCGGGGTTTTCGGTCGCCGCCTCGACCACGAGCTCGGCGCTCGCCACGAGATCGAGCCGGGTGTCGGTCGTGAGGCGGCCGAGCGCGGCGTCGCGCGCGCTCGCGGGGAGCGAGCCTTTCTGCACCTGCCGCTCGAGGTTGCGCCCGAGGGTCGCGCGCGCGTGCTCGAGCGCCGGGCGCGACAGGTCGACGAGCGCCGTGTCCCAGCCGTGCTGGGCGAACACCTGAGCGATGCCGCCGCCCATCGTGCCGGCGCCCACCACCGCGACGCGGCTCACGCGACGCCCGTCACCCTCACTAGGTCGACTCGGCGGCGCGGGCCGGGCGCCGCGAGGGCGGCTCGCACCTGGCCCGGAAACGCCGCGCGCGCCGTCATAGGCGCGCGCGGAGGGGAGTGAGGGTCGGCTTCAGAATGACGACGGCGAGGGCGAGCTTCACGAGGTCGCCGGCCACGAAGGGCAGTGTGCCCAGCCGCAGCGCCAGGCGAGCGTTGCCGGTGAGGAGCAGCAACTGGGCCAGCCCGCCGAGATGGATCAGGAGCAGCCCGACGAGCACGGCGAGGGCCAGCCGCCCGAGGCGCCGGCCGTCCCCCGCGAGCTTGCCGACCGCGAACGCCGCGGCCGGGTAGGCGAGCAGGTACCCACCCGTGGGCCCGAGCAACCGCGCGAGCCCGGGCACGCCGTAGGGCGTGAGCACCGGCAGGCCGGCGGCGCCGAGCGCCAAGTAGAGCACCAGCGAGCTCGCGCCGAGCCCGGGACCGAGCAGGCCCCCCACCACCAGCACGGCGAGCGGCTGCAAGGTGAGGGGCACGGGCGTGCCCGGCAAGGGAATCGCGATCTGGGCTGCGACGGCCACCAGCGCGGCGCCCAGCACGACGGCTACACTGCGCCGCGTGACGAGGCTCGTGGGGGGGGCGGCAGCCAGCGACAAGTCCCGCATCAGAGCATCTCCACACTGAGGGCCACTGCGTTGCCGCCACCAAGGCACAACGTGGCGAGTCCGGTCCGCTGCTGGCGTTGCTTCAAGGCATAGATCAGGGTCGTGAGCACGCGCGCGCCGGAGGCGCCGATCGGGTGTCCCAGGGCAATCGCTCCGCCGTTCACGTTCACGCGCTCCCAATCCCAGCCGAGCGCGCGCCCGTCGGCGAGCGCCTGGACGGCGAAGGCCTCGTTCGCCTCGATCAGGTCGTAGTCCGCGATCGTCGTCTGGGCCTGCGCCAGCAAGCGCTGCACCGCGACGATCGGGGCGAAGAACAGGTCCTTGGGGTCGCCCCCCCCGGTGGCGTAGGCGGTGATGCGGGCCAGCGGCTTCAGGCCGTGGGCGCGCGCGAACGCGAGCGAGGTGACGACGAGCGCGCTGGCGCCGTCGTTCAGCCCAGGCGCATTCCCCGCGGTCACCGTCCCGTCCTTTTCGAACGAGGGCTTCAAGGCGGCCAGCGCCTCGAGCGACGTTTCCTTGCGGGGACCCTCGTCCTTTTCGATCACCGTCGACCCCGTCTTCCCCGGGATTTCGACCGCTACCGTCTCCGCCTTGAAGCGGCACGCCTCCATGGCGGCGACGGCTTTCTGGTGACTCGCGAGCGCGAAGGTGTCCTGGTCGGCGCGCGAGACGCCGGCTTTCCGCGCGGTGTACTCCGCGAGGTTGCCCATGTGGGTGTTCGAGAAGGAATCCCACAGCCCGTCGTGGATCATGCCGTCGACGAGCTGGCTGTTGCCGGCTTTGATGCCGGTCCGCAGGCCAAACACGTAATGGGGGGCGTTGGACATGGACTCCATACCGCCGGCCACGACGCATTGCGCGTCGCCCGCCTTGATCGCCTGGGCGGCGAGCATCACGGCCTTGAGCCCCGAGCCGCACACTTTGTTGATGGTGACCGAGGGGATGGTCCCCGGGAGGCCGGCATGGATCGCGGCCTGGCGCGCCGGGGCCTGCCCTGCGCCGCCCTGGAGCACGTGCCCGAGGATCACCTCGTCGATCGTGGCCGGCTCGATGCCGGCGCGGCGCACGGCTTCGCGAATCACGATCGCGCCGAGGCGCGGGGCGGCGAGAGGCGCCAGGCCGCCCAGGTAGCGTCCGATGGGCGTGCGCACGGCGCTGGCGATGACCGGTGTGGTGGCGTCCGACATGGTCCTTGTTGTCTCAAGCTAACGGATTGCCGGCTCGAGCGCCCGCGCGCGGATCTCCGCCGCGAGCCGTGCGGTGAAGTCGGCCACGGGGAGGATCACCTGTTTCGTCCCCGCCCCCCGGACGCGCACGGCGACACTGCCCGCGTCGGCCTCGCGCTGCCCCACCACTGCCATGTACGGCACTTTCTGCGTTTCGGCATCGCGGATCTTGTAATTCAGCGTGTCCTTGCGTTCGTCCAGATGCGAGCGGATCCCGGCCGCGCGCAGCCCGTCGTGCACCGCCCGCGCGGCGCCGAGCTGCGCGTCCGCGATGGGCAGCACGCGGACCTGTTCCGGCGACAGCCACAGCGGGAAGGCGCCGGCGAAGTGCTCGATCAGGAAGCCCACGAACCGTTCCAGCGTCCCGTAGATCGCGCGGTGGATCATGACGGGCTGGTGCGGGCGGTTGTCCTCCCCCGCGTACTCCAAACCGAAGCGCTCCGGCAGCTCGTAATCGAGCTGAATCGTCGCCCCCTGCCACTCGCGGCCGATCGCGTCGTTGAACTTCACATCGATCTTCGGGCCGTAGAACGCCCCGCCGCCCTGATCGAGGCGGTAGGTAATCCCGCGGCGCTTGAGCGCCTGTTCCAGAGCGCGCTCGGCCTGGTCCCACACCTCGTCGGCTCCGAGCTTCTTCGCCGGCCGCGTGGCGAGGTCGAGGCGGTAGCTCAGGCCGAACGTCTTCCCGAGCACGAACTCGACGATATCGAGCAACCGGAAGATCTCATCCTCGATCTGGTCGGGGCGCAGGAAGATGTGCGCGTCGTCCATCGTGAGGCCCCGCACCCGCAGCATGCCG
>DATBBW010000206.1:0-9104 GCA_036270795.1 Gemmatimonadales bacterium
AGCTCCGGGAGCGCGCGCATGCGATCAGGTGTCGAAAAGGTTGACAGTGCGGCGGGAGTGAGCCAACATACGGACCCAGCCCGACCGCGTCAATTGCGTGCGTTTGTCTCTGTCCTGCTCGTCGCGGCGACCGCGGCGGCCCCGCTCGCCGCGCAGCAAGAGCAGCAGCGGGTGGTGCGCGCCCTTTCTTTCCAGGGCAATCACGCCCTGGACGACTACACGCTGCGCACGGCGATCTCCACGTCCAACTCGAGCTGGTTTGCGCGTGCCTTCGTCATCCGGTCTCTCGGGCTGGGGACGAAGCGCTATTTCAACGAGCTCGAGTTCCGGCGCGACGTGATCCGGCTGCTCCTGCTCTACCGCCAGAGTGGCTACATGAACGCGGTAGTCGATACCATCGTGCGGCGGGAGGGCCGGGACGCCTTTATCACGTTCCGCATTTACGAGGGTGAGCCGGTCCGGCTGCGCCGGCTGGAGTTGCGCGGTCTGGACTCGGTCGGCGACGTGGCGGACCTGGGGCGCCGCCTCCCCCTCGAGGTCGGCGCCCCGTTCAATCGGCTGCTCTTTCAGGCGGCGAGCGACACGGTCCTGAGCTGGCTCCGCAATCGCGGGTATCCCTTTGCCGACGTCCTGCGGAGCTTCGACGTGGATGGGGCTGCACTCACGGCGCAGGCGACCCTGGAGGCGGTGCCCGGACCAAAAGTACGCGTCGGCGCCGTGTTCATCACGGGCGCGAGCCCCCGCGACACCGCCACGATCCGCCGCACGCTCTCGGTGCGGCCCCATGACTGGTTTCGCCTGGACCAGCTGTACCAGACACAGCGCGACCTGTACGGCCTCGGGATGTTCAGCGCGGTGAACGTCGGGCTCGCCGACACCGTCCCGACGCCCGGGGATTCAACGGTGCGTGTGGTGGTCCGCCTGAGCGACGCGCCGCGCTACCGGGTCCGCGTGGGGGCCGGCTATGGCTCGATCGATTGCTTCCGGGTGCAGAGTGGTTGGACGGCGTACGACTTCTTGGGGGGCGGACGCTCGCTCGACCTCACGGGCCAGCTCTCGAAGATTGGCGTGGGGGTCCCGACCGACGCCGGGCTACGGGGCAATCTCTGCCACTTCCTGCACAGCGACTCCACGTCGGACACGGTCAATTACAACGCCACGGTATCGTTGCGCCAACCGGCGTTCCTCTCGCCCCGCCACACGGCGAGCGTGGCGGTGTTCGCCGAGCGGCGCTCCGAGTTCGAGGCCTACACGCGCCAGGCGGTCGGCACCAACGTGGGGGTGACGTTCAACGCGCGCCGCACCGTGCCCGTCACGCTCGCCTACAGCTACTCGTACGGGCGCACCACGGCCGTTCCGGCGATCCTGTGCGCGCGGTTCCGCGTATGCACGGAGGCGGACCGGAGTTCCCTCACCAACCCGCGCCGCTTCGGCGCGGTCAGCCTCACCGGGGTCCGCTATCAGGTGAACTCGGTGCTCGACCCCACCGCCGGTAGCTCGGTGCGCGCCACGGTGATCTATGCGTCGCGGCACGTCCTTTCGGACTCGCTGTATGAGTTCGGTCGGGGGGAAGTTGAGCTCGCGCGATACTATGCCTTGTCCCGCCGCACCGTGCTCGCGTGGCGCGTGCGCGCTGGGACGATCCTGCCGCTGCACGACACGCTGCCGGGGCAGACCACGCAGTTCGTCCCACCGGACCAACGCTTCTACGCGGGCGGTCCGAACTCGGTGCGGGGCTACGCCCTCAACGAGCTCGGGCCGCGCGTCTACGTCCGCGAGGTACCGGCCGTCCCGGCCGCCGACACCATCTTCCTAGCGGCCTCGCCGACCGGCGGGACCGCGGTGTTCACCGCCAACCTGGAGCTGCGCGTACCGACGCCGATCTTGCCCGACCGAGTGCGGCTGGGCCTGTTCGTCGATGTGGGGCAGGTGTGGGTGCGGGGCGACACCCTAACCCGGGTGAGCGGACTGCGCGTCACGCCGGGCCTCGGGCTGCGCTTCGTCACACCCCTGGGCCCGGTGCGGCTGGACGCCGCGTATAACGGCTACCCGCCCGAGCCCGGCCCGCTGTACCGCCTGAACAGGAACGACGGGAGCCTCCAGGCGACGGGGGAGACGATCGCGCCCCCCCTGCCGGTGGGGTTCTGGCGGCGCCTCGTCGTGCAGTTCGCCGTGGGGCAGGCGTTCTGATGGTGCACCGCTCGCTGGGCGTCGCCCTGTGGACCGTCGTCGGCCTCCTGGCCTGCTTCCTCGGGGCGCTCTCCGCCCTCGTGGGCAGTGATGCCGGCCGCACGCTCCTGTCCCGGGTGTCGGAGGACGCGCTGGGGCGCGTGTTCACGGGCACGATCGAGGTGGGCGACGTGCACGGCTCGCTGCTCACGGGGGTGACGCTCTCCCAGGTGCGGTTGTTCGATGCCGACACGACGCTCGTCGCGACGCTGCCGCGCGTCGACGTGAGCTACAACCCACTCGACCTCGCCGCGGGCCGCGTCGTGTTGTTCGAGTTCGCCCTGCACCAACCCGTGATCAACATCGTGCAGCACCCCAGCGGCCGGACCAACATCGAAGAACTGCTGCGGCTCGGGGGTCCGTCCGGCGGCCCGCCGGGACTGGCCCCGCTCATCCTGTTCCGCAACGTGCGTATCGACGACGGCACCGTCACCCTCCGGCTGCAGGCGGGCCGCCCCGCGCCCGGCGACTCGAGCCTGGAAATCGGGAGCGGCGGGCCAAACGGCCGCGTGCGCATCCGGCGGTTCGAGCACCTGAACGCCCGGCTCGCCTCGCTCCAAGTCTCGGCACCGCGCGAGCGCGGGGTCCGCATCGCCGTGACCGGGCTGGCATTCGAGAGCACCGATCCTCGGGTGCGGCTCGTCGACCTCGCCGGACGACTGCAGGTACACGGCGATTCCCTGGACCTGACCGTGGCGCGCGCGCGCCTCCTCGGGTCGGCGCTGCGGGACGCGCGCGGTGTCGTCACGTGGCCGCACGGGCCACTCCGCTACGACCTCGAGCTCCACGCCGACTCGGCCACGTTGCGGGACTTTCGGTTCATCGACCCCCGGTTCGCGGGGACACCTGGTGCCGGCGTCGTCGCGGGTACCGTCCGGCTCCGCTCCCACGGGCCGCGGCTGCTCGAGATCGATATCGATCCCCTGCGGCTGACCTATGGGAGCGGGACGGTGTCCGGTCGCGTGGCGGCGTTCAGTGCCGCCGACTCGGGACTGGTCGCGTTGCGCGGCGCGGATCTCGAGGCCCGGGATTTCGATCTCGAGTTCGCGCGCCCCTTCCTCGACACGCTGCCGTTCGCTGGCCGGCTCAGCGGGCACACCGTCGCCGACGGGCGGCTGACCGCCCTGGCGCTGGACGTTGCGTGGACCTTCCGGGACTCGCTCGTGGCCGGTTGGCCGGAGTCGCAAGTCCGGGGGCAGGGTGAGGTGAACCTGCGGGGCCCGAACGGCATTCAGTTTCACCCCTTCACGCTGCAGGCGGCGCGGGTCGCCCTGGGAACGGTGCAGCGCCTGGCCCCGGCGGTCGCGCTGCGCGGGACCCTGGACGCGGTGGGGACGCTCGTCGGGCCGCTCCGCAACGCGCAGTTCAGCGGTACGCTCGAGCACCGCGACGGCGCCCGGCCGCCGAGCCGCGTCACCGGCACCCTGCGCCTCGACACCCGCCGCGATACCCTCGGGATCTACGCGGACGTGACGGCGGACTCGCTCTCGTTCGACGGGCTGAAGGGGAGCTTCCCCGCACTGCCGCTCCAGGGCGCCGTCGCCGGTCCGGCGAAGCTCGCCGGGACGCTGGGCGCGCTCGAAACGCACGCGGCGCTGCGCGGGCCGGGTGGGACGGTGGAAGGGAACGGGGTCCTGATGCTCGACCGGCCGCACTACGGCGCGCGCGACTTCGTGCTGCACGTGCGGGACCTCGATCTAGCGCGCTGGAGCGCGCGGACGCCTGAGTCCCGGCTCAACCTCACGCTCCGTGCCAACGTCGTGGGAGACAGCGGCGTCCCGCCGGTCGGCACGCTGAGCGCGACGCTCGAGCCGTCCCTCTTCGCCGGCGCCCCGCTGGACGGCGGTGGCGCCGTCGTCCGCTTCGCCGAACGTCGACTCTACGTGGACTCGCTCCGGGTCATGCAGCCCGGCCTGATCACGACCGGGGCGGGCTCGCTCGGCGTGACGGCCGAGACCCGGGGGACACTCGCCCTCGACTTCGACGCCGACAGTCTCACCGCGGTCGACGCGCTCCTCAGCTGGCTCGCCGGGAGGGGGGGTGCGACGACCGCCGATCCCCCGGGGGACCGTCCGCTGGCGGGCGCGGCGCGGGTCCTGCTCACGCTCCACGGCTCGCTCGACTCCCTCGGCGTCGAGGTGCGGGCGAGCGGCGACCGGGTGCAATGGCGCGGGTGGGACGTGGTGGCGGGGCGCGCCCGGCTCGCCTGGCGCCCGGGTCCGGTGCCGTCCTTCGAGGGCGAGGCGACGCTCGACTCGGTCGCGCACGGCGTGTTGGGGTTCGGGGCGGCGACCGCGACCGTGCGCGGGACGGCCGACTCGCTCGCCTGGTTCGCGCGCTCCCGCCTGGGCGGCGGGGCCTTCCTGGCGGGCGGGCGTTTCGCGCGCCACCGCGACGCGGCGCAGGGGGCGGCCCAGCGCCTGGCCATCGACTCGCTCGCGGTCCAGCTGCCGGGCGACGTCTGGGTGCTGGAACGGCCGATCGATCTCGCGCTCACCGACTCGGCGGTCACGGCGAGCCACGTGGTGCTCCAGAGCGCCTACGGGCCCGGGAAGCTCGTGCTCGAAGGCGACCTGCCGACGCGCGGTCGAGCGGACGCCCACCTCCAGCTCGAGGCGTTCCCGCTCGTCGGCCTGTATGCCCTGCTCGAGCGGGACACCGCGGGCGTCGGGGGCACGGTCACCGCGACCGTCGGGCTCACGGGCACCCGCGCGAACCCCGTGTCGAGCGGGTCGTTCTCGCTCACCAACGGCTCCTTCGGCGAGTTCCACGCGCCCTTCGTCGACGGGTCCTTCGAATACCGCGAGCGGCGCCTAAGGACGGGGGTCCACCTGTGGCGCTCGGGCGTGCAGGTGTTGGACGTCGAGGCCCAACTGCCCCTCGACCTCTCGCTCGTGTCCGTGGCCCGCCGCCAGCTCGCCGACACCCTGTCCGTCCGCGCTACTGCGGACAGCGTCGACCTATCCGCGCTCGAGGCCCTCACCCCGAGCCTGCAGCACGTGGGCGGCGTGTTCTCGGCGGACCTGGGCATCGCGGGGACCTGGGACGCGCCGCGGCTGCGCGGGGCGCTGCGCATCGCCCACGCCGCAGCCACGATTCCTACGCTCGCGGTGCGCTACGAGGACGTGCAAGGGCGGTTCGCGCTCTCGGGCGATACGATCGCCGTCGAGTCGCTCTCGGTCCGCAGCGACCGAGGACGGGCCGACGTGTCGGGCGTGGTGCGGCTCGAGCAACTCACCCATCCGGTCCTCGATCTCCGGATCGCCGCCGACCGGTTCAAGGCGCTCGACTTGAAAAACAACGTGGCGATTACCGCGAGCGGGCAACTCGCCCTCAAAGGCCCGGTGTTCGGCGCCACGCTCACCGGCGGGGCCACGGTGACCTCGGGCGAGCTGTACTTCGCCGACCTGGTGCAGAAGCGGATCGTGAACTTGGACGAGCTCGCCGATACCTCGCTCGCCTCCATCATCGAGCAGCAGCGCCTCGGCCCGGAGTTCCAGAACGTGTTCCTCGACAGCCTGCGCATCGAGAGCCTGGAGCTGGCGATGGGGAATGACGTGTGGCTGCGCTCCGACGAGGCCAACATCCAACTCACGGGTAGCGTGACCCTCAGCAAGCAGCGCGGGGCGTACTTGATCAGTGGCACGCTGCAGGCGCCGCGCGGCACCTACCGCCTCAAGGTCGGGCCGGTGACGCGCGAGTTCGTGGTGGCGCAGGGTACGGTCCGCTACTTCGGCACGCCGGACCTGGATGCCGCGCTCGACATCGAGGCGAAGCACGTCGTGCACCCCGTGCCCACGCCGAACCCGCGTACCACCGGGGATATCACGGTGGTGGCGCACATCGCCGGGACGCTGCTGGTGCCGCGCGTGACGCTCCAAGCGGAGAAGCTCGAGCTCTCGCAGACCGAGATCATTTCCTATCTGCTGTTCGGCAAGAGCAGCGTGGACCTGGCGGGCGAGCAGGGCGGGATCGCCGACCAGCGCGCGCTGGTGCAGAGCGCGCTCTCGGTGCTGTCGGGCGAGATCGAGCAAACGATCGTGTCGGGCGGCGTCCCGGTCGACTACGTGGAGATTCGCCCCAGTGGCGGGGGCCTCAATGGGGATCCCCTCCTCGGGTGGCAGCTCGCCGTGGGCCGGCAGCTCGGGCCCAAGACCTTCCTGGTCGTGAACGCGGGGTTCTGCGGGGGACAGCCGATCGCCGTCGGCAACGCCCTCGGCCTGGCGCTCCAGTTCCGGGTGAGCCCGGAGTGGCGCACCGAGGCGAGTTTCGCGCCGCCGACCTGTGACCCCGCCGGGACGCTCCTGAGCACCACGCCGTTGCCGCGGCAGGTCGGGTTGGACCTCTTCTGGGAGAAGCGCTACTAGTGACCCGGGCCCTGCTCATCACCAATCCGGCGGCGGCCCGCACCGACGCCCGCGCGGTCACCGCGATTCGCCAGACGCTCGCCGGTGGCGGCTGGTCCGTCGAGGTGCTCGCCACCGCCCAGCCGGGCGACGCGCGCCGCTTCGCCCGGGAAGGGCGGCTCCAGGGATTCGACGTGCTCGTGTGCTACGGCGGCGACGGCACGGCGATGGAAATCGCCGCGAGCGCCGTGGGGAGCGGCATCCCGCTCGGCCTGGTTCCCGGAGGCACGGGGAACCTCTTGGCCGGCAATTTGCGGCTGCCACGCAACGCGGCGGCGGCCGCCCGGGTGATCCTGCGCGGTCGCAGCGTGCCGATTGACTTGGGCGCGGTGGAGCGATCCGACGGCACGCACTACTTCGCCGTGTGCAGCGGCACCGGGTTCGACGCCCGCCTCATGGCGGCGACGGGCGCCGCGGAGAAGCGCCGCTGGAAGATGGCGGCCTACGTGGCGCGCGCCTTCGCGGCGCTGCCCCGCGTCACGAGCCCGTTGCACCGCGTGACGGTGGACGGCGTGGTCCACGAACTGCCGGCGGCGATGGTGCTGGTCGCGAACTGCGGGGAGCTGGTGCCGCCGTTCCTGCGGCTGCGGGCCGACATCGCCCCGGACGACGGCTGGCTCGACGTGCTCGCGCTGCGCGCGGAGGGCACGCTGGAAAGCCTGCGGGCCTTCGCCGAGCTGTTGCGCCGCCCGACCAACGGCGCGCGCTGGCTGTGGTTCGGCCGCGGCCGCCGGGTCCGCGTCGAGGTGCTCGACGGCACGCCGCGCCCGATGCAGCTCGACGGCGAGCCCTGGGGGAACACCCCGTTCGAGGCCCACCTCGTCCCCGCGTCGCTCGGCGTGATCGTCGATCCGGAAACCGCGCCCGTGCGCGCGCAGCGCCATGGCTGACAGCGTCCTGCTGATCGATGATGACGCCGACCTCCTCAAGGCGCTCGGCGACAACTTCGACCGTCTGGGCTACGAGGTCGCCCGCGCCGCGACCGGCGCCATGGGGCTGGAGACGTTCGAGCGCCTGCGCCCCGATGTGGTGATCCTCGATCTCCACCTGCCCGACGCCGGCGGCCTCGACCTGCTCGAGCGGCTGCGCGCGCGGGGCGGGTCCGTCATCCTACTCACGGGGCAAGGGGACATCGCGACCGCGGTGCGCGCCATGCAACTCGGGGCCGAGCACTTCCTCACCAAGCCCGTGGACCTGACCCACCTCGCCGCCGCGGCGGCGCGCGTCGGGGAAAAGGTGCGCCTGGGGCGTGAGAACCAGCGGTGGCGCACCCGCACGTACCTGGCCGAGGGCCTCGATTCGCTCGGGGTGTCGCCGGCGATGCGCGCGCTGGCGCGCCAGGTCGAGCTGCTCGCCGCCAGCGACCGCGCCACGGTGCTCCTGACCGGCGAGAGCGGGACGGGGAAGGGCTGGGTGGCGCGGGTACTCCACCGGCAAAGCGGGCGCGCCGCCGGCCCGTTCGTCGAGGTGAACTGCGGCGGACTGTCGGCCCCGTTCCTCGACTCGGAACTGTTCGGCCACGAGCAGGGCGCCTTCACCGACGCGAACGAGCGCCGCCACGGGCTGTTCGAGCTGGCAGACCGCGGCACCATCTTCCTGGACGAAATCGGCGAGCTCGCACTCGAGCTCCAGCCCAAGCTGCTCGCGGTGCTCGAGAGCAAGACGTTCCGGCGGCTGGGCGGCTCGCGCGAGCTCACCGTCGACGTGCGCCTCGTCGTCGCGACGCATCGCGACCTGCTGAGCGATGTGAAGGCGGGGCGGTTTCGCGAGGACCTGTACTGCCGCCTGAGCGTGCTGCCGATCCACTTGCCCGCCGTGCGGGAGCGCGCGCGCGAGGACCGGCTGGCGCTGCTCACGCGACTCCTGGCGGCGCTGCATGTCGAGCTCAGCGCGTGTCCCGACGTGTGCACCTCGGAGGCCCTCGACCGCCTGCTCTCGGCGCCGTGGCCGGGGAACATTCGCGAGATGCGCGACGTCGTGGAGCGCGCGATGATCCTGGGACAGGGCAGCCCGGCGATCGGCGTCGAGCACCTCCCGGCCGATCTCCGCAAGGGCGGCGCCGGGGGAGCGGGGGGCGGGGGCGGGGACCGACGCCACGTGCCCCAAACGTTGGCGGAGGTGGAGCGCTTACAGATCGAGAAGAGCCTCCGGTTCCACGCCGGCAACCGCACCCGCTCCGCTCAGGAGCTGGGGATTTCGCGGGCGACGCTGATCAATAAGATTAAAGCCTATCAGCTTGATATCTGATTGTGCAGCAATGGGTTAGGATGTGGTCTCCGAAACTAGGTCCGAGACCTTTCGCCAAGAGGTGGTAGGAGGGCAGGATGCAGGGTCCCACCGCGGAAGAACGTGCTGCAGAACGCGAGTTCATCGCCGCCTACTTCGAGGAAGAAGAGCAGAAGATCGCATTCTTGGTCAAGCTCGAGGAGGAGGGCCAGGAACTCGAGGCGCGAACGTTGTGCCTGGTCT
>DATBBW010000207.1:0-9792 GCA_036270795.1 Gemmatimonadales bacterium
CCGGGGAGCGGATGTCGTAGTCGCGCTCGCATTTTTCCAGCACGCGCTCGAGGGCGGCGAGATCGCGTCGCGCGCGCCGCTCCGCCGGGCTGGGCGACGCGCTCGCGGCGTCGCCGGTCAGCGCTCCCGCCAGCACAGCGCCGGCGTGGCGCGCAGCCCCGCAGCGCAGCTCCAGCCGTCGGGCGCGGGCGAGCACCAGGTCCGGCGAGGCCGTGCCGAGATCCGCCTGGAAGGCCGCGGCGGCGCCGTCGACGGCGGCGAGCGAGTCGAGGAAGCTGGCGAGGGCGGTGTCGTAGCGCGCCGCCGGTGCGGTATCGGGCGCTTGGGCGGCGAGCACCGTCCCGAGCGCGAGCCACGGGGCAAGCATCCTCAGATGTCGATGCCGACTTCGTGGTAGCTGTAGGGCTCGTGGGGATGGGGTGGAACGAACAACACACCGGCGCCGCCCGTGGCGAACCACCCAGCGAGCAACTGGCTCGACCCGTCGCCCGCGAACGGCTCGCTGAACAGCACCTGCATCCAGCGTCGGACGTGGCGCAGCTCGGGGGCGCGGCGACTGAGCATCGCGACGACGGCGCCGATCCCTTGGGTCGCCCGCAGGAAGTGCGCGACCGCGTGGACCCGCTGGGCGAAGATGTAGGCCCGCACGCCGGGTTCGTCGTACAGCAGCGTGCCTTCGTACGGGTCGGCGGGCGGGGCGTCCATGCGCGGACCGAAGTAAATGAACACGCGTTGCTCGCCGTCTTTGCGCTCGACGACCGCGGCCGCCGCGTCGGGTGCGAGGCGCGCGGCGTGAAGCAAGTCGTCCTGCGTCAGGATGCCGACGGCGGCGGTCCACTCGATGGCGGCCAGCGCCTGGTCGAGCGGACAGCCCACGGCGTCGTCGTACGCCAGCAGCCGCGGGGCCTCGCCCGCGCGCAGGAAGAAATGCGCCAGCGCGTCGGCGCGATCCTCGAAGCTACGGGTCTGGCGCGAGGTTGCGGGAACGGTCATTGTGACATTATAACCCAGGCTCACCCGTACTGCCTAGAGGACCATCGATGCGCTGCCTGGCCGTTCTCCTGTGCGTCGCCGCAACTTCGCTGGGGGCGCAGCAACCACCCCCACCGCCGCCCCCCGACTCGACGCGGGCGGAGTCGACGCGCACGCCTCCCCCGCCGCCCAGCCGCGAGCAACAACGGTTTCTCGACGGCCTGCGCACGGCGAACCGCGGCATCGCCCAGCTCAAGGCGGGGCTCGGTCGTGTGGCGCGCGCCCAGACGACGGCGGACACCGGGAGTCAGCACAAGGCGGGCCGGTATCTCGCCGGGTTGTGCGGCAGCGCGCGGCCGTTCATGAAACGGGGCCGCCCGCATATGCTCCCCACCGTCTACACCGACTCGATTGGGCTCATAGCGCGCCGACTCGTGAAGCAGCTCGATTCGCTCATCGCCTACACGCCGAGTTGCGAGCAGGACGCGGCCGCCGCCCCGGTCCCGATCGCGACCGAGCTGGGCAAGCGCCTGAAAGGCTACGACGGGGCGCAGCGGGACTTCCGGGTCGCCATCGGGCTCCCCGTCAAGGACGATTCGGCCAAGACCACGCGCCGACCGTAGTGGCGCTATAATGTCGGTATGATGACACTAGGCGGCGCCGCACAGCGCAACCGCCGTAAGGAGTGCCATTTAGTCTATTGACACGGATTCCACCGTATCCTAGCTTTGGCCCCGGTTCAAGCAATACGTGGCACCGTCACCCGGTTTGTCTGCGCTCCGCGAGGACCACTTGTCTCGCGGTTTTTGTTTGAGCCCGTCTCTGGTCGCGGTGACCAGGGTCGCACGTGTCCGGGGCTGTGCCCCTTAGTGCTGAGGTGTAAACGGTATGGCAAAGGGCAAGGTGAAGTGGTTTAACGACGCAAAGGGCTTTGGCTTTATCGCGCAGGAGTCGGGTCCGGACGTGTTCGTCCACTTCACGGCGATCCAGGCCGAGGGCTTTCGCAGCCTCGCCGAGGGCGATACGGTGGAGTTCGAAGTCGCCCAGGGTCCGAAGGGCTTGCAAGCGCAGAACGTCCGCAAGGTTTGACGCAGGCTCGCTGTCCCCTGCACCGGCCCGGCTCCCGGGCCGGTCGCGTTTCGGGTCGGTATATTGGGCCCATGCACTCGATCCGCCGCGTGCTCTGCAGCGCGGTGCTGGTCCCGGCCGTCGGCTTCGCCCAAGGCGCGGTGCCGGCGCCCCGTCCGAGCTCCGCCGCCACTGCGATCCACATCCCGCCCTATCGGGGCCTCACCCCGGGCATCCCGTACCGCGGTTTCGTGGAGCGCGCGCGCGCGCTGGCCGATCGCGATGTGCTCCGCTGCAACACCTCGCGCACGACCGCCCAACTGATGGAGTGTGGGGTCGCGATTCGCGACCCGCGCGACGCCGCCCGATTCTACTTGAGCGCGCACTTCATCGAGGGGAACGCCGACGTGGTCGCGTTCACGGACTCGGCCGGGTTTGGCGACACCCGCGGCACCGCGCTCGTCGACCGCACCAAACGGGATCTCACCAACGTCTTCGGGCGCCCGCGCCGGAACGGGAGGAGCGGCTGGGAATGGCGCTACGGCCGCCAGGCCATCCGCTTGAGCTGGCGTGGCCGGGGGACCGGCCGCTGGGTGTCGATCACCCTGACCGATTACGACGTGATGGACCGCATCGCCCGGTACGCGACGCCGGCCGCGCGGGCCAAGCCCTAGGACTCCACCGCTAGCGCCGCTGCACCAAGCGCTCGGCCAGCGCAGCCACGCGGGGCGCGGCGCCGAGCTGGTCGAGCCAGCGCGGCGGGATGCCGGCTTCGCCGTCGCGCGCCCCGAGCAGCGCCCCCGCCACGGCGGCGTTGGTGTCGGTATCCCCTCCGGCCTCGACCAGGAAGATCAGCGCCTCCTCTAATGACGGCCGGTGCACGGCGCACCAGAACGCAATCTCCACGCAGTGGACCACGAAGCCGTACGCGCCGTCGACGGCGAGGGGCAGGTCGCCCTCCGCCTCCCACGGGACGCGGCGGATGGCCTCCAGCAGTGGTCGCGGCGCCGCCCCCTCCAGCCGATGGACCACCTCGTCCACGAAGTACGGGTTGCCGTGGACGAGCTCGCGCACCGCCAGGTTCACGGCCGCCGCGCCCCAGATGCACCGTTCGTCCGCATGCGTGATGGCGGCCTGTTGGGTGGAGACGCGCACCAGCCGCTCGGGGTTGTCATGATAGCGGAGCGCGACGGGGAGGCAGCGCATCACCGCCCCGTTCCCGGCAGCCGCGCCCCCGCTCAGCGCGAGCCGCCCCGCCTCGAACGGCTCCATGCCCCGCTCGATGAGGCGCAAGGCACGTTGTGTCGTCACGCCGATGCCGCGCCCGTCCCTCTTCATCCACTGCACCCACCGCTCCGCCACGTCGCTCACGTCAAAGTCGCCGCATTGGACCAGCGATTCGGCGAGGAGCAGGGTCATGGCCGCGTCGTCGTCGTAGGGCGAGCCTGTGGGGGGCGGGGCGAGGTCGCGCACACCCTGGGGGAACGCCGCGCGAATGGCCTCGGCGGTGCCCAGGCCCTCGGTGGGCACGCCGAGCTGATTGCCCACCACGAGCCCGAGCAGCGCGCCCCGCGCCCGGGTCACGAGCTGCGGATCGGCCTCAGGGGCGGGGCCGGCGGTGGGCGCGGGCGGGGCCGTCACGACCTAGAAGGTCAACACCACGGCCCCGCTGTGGGGCGTCACCTGCGTCGCGAAGTCGGCGCGGTCGGCGTGAGGCCCGCTGTAGGGGTGGGCGCTGTTGTACGCGGCGACCACGGAGTTCCGATACAGTCGGTAATAGCCCACGTGCGCCCGCACCGCGCCGCGCGGCACGAGGCAGTTACAGCGCAGCGCGGCTGCCGTGCCGGGATTCACCTCGAGCGTGACGTCCGACGCGCTGGTGTTGGTGATGAGCGGCGCGAAATAGTTCTGGCCCCCCAGCTCGGCGGTGATGTTCGCCACGCGCCGGCCGGCTCCGCGCCGGAACGCGGGGAGGAGGCCCTCCATCGGCTCGCCGAACGGCGGACTCCCCGGCCGCACGAGGCGCCAGCGCCACCCGCCCGCCGCCCCGCCCGGGAGCGCGAGCCGCACCGTGGCATCGGGCGCCGCCGTGTCCGGCGGCGTCCCCTCGCGCAGGATCTCGACCGGCTCGACCAAGCCGTTGTGGAGGAAGGCGACGCTTGAGCCGAGATATCCCAGACTCCGGGCGAGCCACCCGGCCGTCCCGAGCGCCACGAGCGCGCCCGCCCCCCACCACGCCACGCGGCGGGCGCGCGGCCGGAGCGCCCCGGAGCGTCGCACTTGACGCTCCAGCGTCGCCGCCCCGACCAGCTTCCCGGGCGTCGCCCCGCGTCCGGCCGCGAGAGCCGCGCGCACGGCGGCGGCGTTCGGGAAGCGATCCTCGGGCTTCTTGGCGAGGCACGTCACGATGACGTCGGAGACCCAGCGTGGGATCCGGGCGTTCACGTCGCTCGCGACGGGGACCGGATCGGCCAGGTGCTTGCCGACGATCTCGGCGCTCGAGTCGCCGGTGTAGGGCGGGGCGCCGGTCACCATCTGAAAGAGCATCGCGCCGAAGGCGTAGAGGTCGCTGCGTCCGTCCAGATTGGCCTGGCCCAGAGCCTGCTCGGGGCTCATGTACTGGACGGTGCCGACCGTGAACCCGGTCGCGGTCTTGGCCTGGCCCTCGCCCGTGCCGGGGGCGAGGAGCTTCGCGATCCCGAAATCGAGCAACAGCGCGCGGCCGGTCTTCGCCTCGAGCATCACATTGTCCGGCTTGATATCCCGATGCACGAGGCCTTGCGCGTGCGCGTGCGAGAGCGCGTCGAGAATGGGGTCGGCGATCACGAGGGCGTCGTCGGTCGGGTAGGAGCCGCGGCGGCGCAGTGCTTCGGCGAGCGACTCGCCTTCGACGAACGGCATCACGTAATACACGAGGCCCTGGCCGTCGCCGGCAAAGTGGATGGGGAGGATCGCGGGATGCTGCAGTCGGGCCAGCGCCTTGGCCTCCTGGCGGAAGCGCGCCAGCATCCCCGGCGTCCAAGCAATCTCGGGGTGGAGCACCTTGCACGCGAGACGCCGGTCCAAATCCTTGTCCCACAGCTCGTACACTTCCGCGAACCCGCCGCGACCGATGAGGCGGCGCACCTCGTACTTGGCGCCGAGCGCGCGGGCGAGCCGGGTCGGCGTGGGCAGCGCCGTCTGCTCCGCCGTGGGCGCGGGCCCGGCCGCCACCCGCTCGTCCGTGATCGTCGTGGGGGAGGCCGTGCCGCAGGCCGGGCAGAAGGCCGAGCCGGACGGGATCGCCGCGCGACACGACGGACAGGTCAGTTGGGTCGGCACGGCTCAAAGATTTGTATTCCGGACGCGGGGTGCAAGTTAACTTGCGGCGATGCTGCTACCCCGCCTCGCCCTGGGTCTCGCTCTGGGCTACGCCCTCGTCGTGCTGCTCGCGTGGCTGCTCCAGGAGCGGCTCGCGTTCCCGGCTCCGCGCGCGGCAGTGCCAGACCCGCGGCGTCTCGGCATCGCCAACGGCGAGCGCATCGAACTGGTGGCCCATGACGGGACCAAGCTCGCCGGCTGGTACCTGGCACCAGACGGCGGGGCCACGGAGCGCAGGCCGGGCCTGCTGTGGTTCTACGGCAACGCCGAAAACGTCGCGGCGCTCGGGCCGCTCTTGCGCGACTTCCAGCCCCCTGGCACAGCGCTGCTCGTGGTCGACTATCCCGGCTACGGGGGCAGCGCCGGTCGGTCGACCGAAGCGGGGCTCTACGAGGCGGCCGACGCGGCGTACGCCGCGCTCGCGCGGCGGCCCGAGGTCGACGCGCGGCGCATCTACGTGTACGGCCGCTCGCTCGGCAGCGCGGTGGCGACGCATACGGCGGTGCGCCATCCGGTCGCCGGGCTGATTCTGGAGTCGCCGTTCACGAGCGCCCGGGCGATGGCCCGGCACTTGTACCGTTTCCTCCCGCCGCTCCACCTCCGCCTGGCGCTCGACAACCTGGCGCACATCCGGCGGGTGCACTGCCCGGTGCTCGTGTTCCACGGGACCGCCGATCGGCTGGTGCCGACGGCCATGGGGATGCAGGTGGCGGCGGCAGCGGCGGGGCCGGTCGAGGTCGTATTGATCCAGGGCGCGGGGCACAATGACACCTACGCCCTGGGCGGGCGGGACTACCGCGACAAGGTGTGGGCGTTTGTGACCCAAAACCCCTAGATCACGACGACGGGCACGATATGGTCGCGCGCTTCCTGGAAGCGCTGCTCGGCGGCGTCCAGGGCCCGACGCACGGTCGCCTCGTCGCCGTCGCCGAACTTGGCGCTCGGCGCCAGTCGCCCCGTGAGCCGGCGCACCGCCACGAGGGCGCGCGTCACTTCGCAGCGGTCGACGTCCGGATCGGTGTGGCCCGCCACGAGGAGCTGCTCGAACAGGGGCAGGCCGCTCTCTTCACCCAGGACATAGAGCGACTCCAGGATCTTGGGGCCGAGGAAGCGACGCAGCAGCTGGTCGCCCCGAGTGCGCTCGAACAGGGCCACCAGCACAGCGCCGTGCCCAGGGTAGTAGCGCGCCGCTTCGACCGCAGCCGCGACGAAGGCGTGATGGGCGCCGGGCGTCAGCAAGTAGCGCTCGAACAACGGCCAGGCGCCCTCGGGGTGGCGCTCGGCGAGGGCCAGAAAAGCAAAGTAGCGGCGGGCCAGGGGCGCGGCGGTGTCGGCGATGACGGTGCGGAGCCCGGCGACACCCCAGCGCGCCCCCACGAGCGCGGCGGCGGCCGCGTGCTGCCACCGCTCGAGCTCCGGAACCCGGAACGTCGCGAGATGGCAATCGAGGAGCGCGCGACAGCGCTCGAGCACCGCGAGGAGACGGCGGTCCAGTTGATGGAGCGCCGGTTCGAGCGCGGCTCGCTCGGCGCGGCGCGCCAACGCGAGCGCTTCCCACGCAAGGCGGTCCAGGTGCGCCACCTCCCAGGCCCGCTCGAACGCGGCGGCGTCGCCCACGGCGAGCAGCCGCTCGAGGGCGGCGGTGAAGCGGCACACGCTGCGGAGTGCATCCATCGGCACCCAAGCTACTCCGTCTCGAACGGTTTGACTACGCGGCGGGCGCGCGCCTCGCCCGCGCGCCCCGCGCGACACCGGGCGCGGACGGCCCGCGGGAGCCGCGGGAATGTTGCGCTTCCCGCGGTGCCCGCTTAACCTTGCCCCGCGCCCCGGCGACGGCGGTCGTCCCGTGTTCCTGACGGCACTTGGAGGGCTTCTGCGAAGACACGCTCTCGTCGGCGCCGCCTTGTGGTTGGCGGCCTGCTCCCGCTCCAGCGGACCTATCGTGATTGGCCTCGCGGGCCCGTTCTCGCAGCCGCGCGGCGCCTCCATGCTCAAGGCCGCGCAGCTCGCGGTGAACCAGCTCAACGCTAAGCGGGGCGGGCAGCGCCGGGTCCTCGAGCTGCGGATCGCAGACGACTCGGGCAGCGAAGATGTTGCGGTGCGCGTCGCCGACACGCTGTACGACGACCCCGCGGTGGTGGCGGTCGTCGGACATCTCAGCTCGGGTACGTCGATCGCCGCCGCCCGGGTGTACGGCGCGGGGGCGACACCGGTCGTCATGATCTCACCCTCCGCGTCGAGCCCCGACCTGAGTGGCATCAGTCCCTACACGGTCCGCGTGTGCCCGAGCGATTTGCAGCACGGGCCCTCCTTGGCGCGCTTCGCCTGGCAGAACGTGGGCGCGCGCCGCGCGGGCATTATCTACATCAACAACGACTACGGGCGCGGCGTGCGCCGCACCTTCGCCGGCGAATTCGCCCGCCTGGGCGGGACGGTGGTGGAGGCCGATCCCTATGTGCCCGCGACGACGTCGCTCGAGCCCTACCTGTCCCGTATGCGGCGCCAGGCGGTGGACGTGTTGGTGCTCGCCGCGGAGCGTCCGGGCGCCGAACTCGTGCTGGGGGAGATGCACACGCTGGGGATCGCCTGGCCGGTGGTCGGGGGAGACGCGCTGACCGGAATCGAGGCAGACGGCGCGCTCGCCGAGGGTGTCCGCGTGTCGTCGGCGTACCTGCCCGACCGGCGCGACGAGCGCAACCTCGCCTTCGTCGCCGACTATGCGCGCGCCTATCCGGGCGAGCGGCCGGACCACCGTGGCGCAGGCGCCTACGACGCCGTGTTTCTGTTGGCGCGGGCGATCGACGCCGGCGCCACGAGCCGCAGCGCGATTCGGGACTACCTCACGCGGGTCGGTCACGGGCGGGCGCAGTTCGACGGGGTGACGGGCGCCATCGCTTTTGACGCGAACGGAGACGTCCCGACAAAGACGGTGGTGATCGGGGTCGTGCGAGGCGGGCGCCTCGTCACCCAGGCCGAGCAGTAATGCCGGCGCCGCTCGACACGATCCGCGCAAAGATCCTGGTCGGCCTCGTGTTGTTGATGGCCGGCCTGATCCTTACCGCGGTGGGCGGTGCGGCGACGCTTCGCCGGGTGCGGCGTGCGGTCGCCGACGAGTTGGCGGCACTGCGCACGTCAACCGACGTCGGCAGTGGACTGGTAACGAGCGTGCTGGAAGAGATTCAGGCTGCCGAGCAATACCTGGTGACGCCGTCCGCCCCGGCGCGCCTGCAGTTTCAGCGGTCCGCCGACGAGGCGTTCGACTACGAGCGACGCCTAGGCGCCTTGAGCGACCTTGCCGTCGAGGACCGTCTCACGATCAACCGGCTGAAGCAGGTGCACGCCGCGATCCAGACCGAGTACGCCCTGGCGCATGCGCTCAAGGATCTGGGGCGCGAGCCGGAGGCACTCACCCGCGTGAGCAGCGTCCGCCCACAAGCAGCCGAGCTCACGCGCCTGGTGCGCGACCTGTCGCGGCGGCAGGCCCAGAAGGCGGGGGTCGCAGCCGACCGCCTCGAGGCCGACCTGATCGCCCGCGAGCGCAAGTTGCTCGTCCTCGTCATCTCGCTGGTCATCGTGGGCTTCTTCCTATCGCGTTACACGCTGCAGGCCGTGCAGGCACCGCTCGGCCGCTTGGTGACCGCCGCCGAGCGCTTCGGCGCGGGCGATCTCCGGCCGGTGACCGTGGGCGAGATGCCGCGCGAGTTTCGGGTGCTGGCGGACGCGATGCAGCGGATGGGCGACCGGCTGCGCGGCATCGTGGGCGACGTCGTGGTGGAGTCGGATCGCATCGCCGGATCGGCGGGCGATCTCTCGGCGGTGAGCGAGCAGCTGGCCGCGTCCTCGAGCCAAGTGTCCACGGCGATGGTCGAGATGTCGAGCGGGGCGGATCAGCAGCGCGCGGCGCTCGGGGCCATCACCACGGGTATCGAGGAGCTGCGGCGGGCCACCGCCGACATGGCGGACGCCGCCGAGCGGGCGGCGCAGCTGGGCGAAGAGATCCGGACGGTCGCGGAGCGCCACCGCGGCGACGTCGCCGCCGCCGGGAGCGCGCTGCTCGATGTGCGGGAGGTCGTGCAAACGACGTCGAAGCAGGTCGCGCAGCTCGCCGAGCTCAGCGCATCGATCGACGACTTCGTCGATCTCATCAAGCGGATCTCGTCCCAGACCAACCTGCTCGCCTTGAACGCCGCGATCGAAGCCGCCCGCGCCGGGGAGCACGGGCGCGGCTTCGCCGTGGTGGCCGAGGAGGTGCGCCAGCTCGCCGACGAATCGGCGCGCGCCGCGGAGGAAGTCACGCGCACCACGGCGCTGATCCGGGAGCAGATGGAGGACGTCACGGCGACGATGACCGTGGGCCAGGCGAAGGTGCGCGGGATCGAGTCGGTCGCCGAG
>DATBBW010000208.1:0-53263 GCA_036270795.1 Gemmatimonadales bacterium
GTCGACTTGCCGGAGCCCGACACGCCGGTCACCGCGACGAACCGCCCGAGGGGGATGTCCACGGTGAGGTTCCGGAGGTTGTGGTGGCGCGCGCCCACCACCCGGAGCACCCGCTCGATCGTCTCTGCGCGACGCCCCCGGGGGATCGGGATGCGCAGCTCGCCGCGCAGGTAGCGCGCCGTGAGCGAATCGGGGTGCCCGAGCACATCGGCGAGCGCGCCCGCGACTACGACCTCGCCGCCGTGCCGGCCGGCGCGCGGGCCCAGGTCCACGATATGGTCCGCCGCGCGAATCGTCTCCTCGTCGTGCTCCACCACGAGCACGGTGTTGCCCAGGTCGCGCAGCTCGCGGAGTGTGGTGAGGAGCCGCGCGTTGTCCCGTTGGTGCAGCCCGATGGACGGTTCGTCGAGGATGTAGAGCACGCCGACGAGCCGGCTGCCAATCTGGGTCGCCAGCCGGATGCGCTGGGCCTCGCCGCCGGACAACGAGTCGGCGGCGCGGCCGAGCGTCAGGTACTCGAGGCCGACGTTGCGGAGGAAGCGGAGCCGGTCGTTCACTTCCTTGAGGATGGGCCGGGCGATCTCGGGGTCGAGGCCGGAGCGTCCGTTGCCGCGGAGCCGGACGCCCTCGAAGAACGCCAGCGCCTCGGTGACCGGTAGCTCGACCACCTCGCCGATGCTCTTGCCGTCCACCAACACCGCAAGGCTCTCGGGCCGGAGGCGTCGGCCGCCGCACGCGGGGCACGGTTGCTCCACCATGTACTCCTCGAGCTGTTCCCGCACGCTGTCGGAAGTCGTTTCGCGGTAGCGGCGCTCGACGTGTTTTAGGACCCCGTCCCACCCCGACTGGTACTCGCCCTGCCAGCGCTCATTCGTGTACTGGAACGTCATGGTCCGCCCGGGCGCGCCCGCGAGCATCACCTTCTGCACGGAGGCCGGGAGGTTCCGCCACGGCGTGTTCAAGTCGAACTTGAACGTGCGCGCCAAGCTGGGGAGAATCACTTTGCGGAGGTAGCCGCTCGGCTCACCCCACGGGAGAATGACCCCTTCGAGCAGCGTGAGACTGGCATCGCCCAGCACCAGGTCCGCGTCCACCTCCCGTTTCGTGCCGAGCCCGGAGCACTCGGGGCAAGCGCCGAACGGCGAGTTGAACGAGAACTGCCGCGGCTCGAGCTCGGGGAGGGACAAGCCGCACTTGGGGCAGGCGTAGCGCTCGGAGAAGAGCGTCGCCTTCGCGCCCCCGGCTTTGTGCTGCACCACTTCGACCGTGCCGTCCGCCGCCTTGAGCGCCGTCTCGATCGAGTCGGCCAGCCGGCCGCGGTCCGCCCGCCGCACCGCCAGCCGATCGACCACCACCGCGATGTCATGGTTCTGGCGCCGGTTGAGCTTGGGCACCTCGGTCAGATCGTAGGTCGTGCCGTCGACCCGCACACGCACGAACCCTTGCTGGCGGGCCGCTTCGAACACATCGCGGAATTCGCCCTTGCGACCGCGTACCAGCGGCGCCAGCACCTCGAGCTTCGTCCCCTCCGGCCACTCGAGCACGAGGTCGGTGATCTGCGAGGCGCTCTGGCGCTCGATCGGTGCGCCGTCGCGCGGGCAGTGCGGCGTGCCGAGTCGGGCCCACATGAGGCGGAGGTAGTCATACACCTCCGTAATCGTCCCCACGGTGGAGCGGGGGTTGTGCCCCGCCGACTTCTGCTCGATCGAGATCGCGGGGGACAGCCCCTCGATCGCATCGACGTCGGGTTTCTCCATCAGGCCGAGAAACTGGCGGGCGTACGCGGAGAGCGACTCGACGTAGCGCCGCTGCCCCTCGGCGTAGATCGTGTCAAAAGCGAGCGACGACTTGCCCGACCCCGACAGCCCCGTGATGACGGTGAGGCTGTGGCGCGGGATCGCGACGGTGATGTTCTTGAGGTTGTGTTCGCGGGCGCCGCGGACGATGAGTGCGTCGCTGCTCATAGCCTCTTAGGCTAGACAGGAAGCGGTTCCGCGGTCAACTCTCCCCGCCTTCCGCCCGCGGCGCGGGGCGCGGGCCGCCCGAGCCCGTCGTTCTCTTGCCTAACCCTCGCCGGCTCCCTAGGTTAGCCGTCCCTCATGGCTCCCACGGCGCTGGTGGTGCTGACGACGCTCGCGAGCGAGCAGGACGCCCGGGCGTTCGTCACGGCGCTCGTCGCCGAGCGGGTGGTAGCGTGCGGCACGATGCTGCCGGGGGCGCGCTCGATCTACCGCTGGCAGGGGACCGTGAGGGAAGAGGCGGAGGTGGTCGTGCTGCTCAAAACCGACAGCGCAAAATGGGACGCACTGAGCGCGGCCGTGCGGGCGCGGCACCCCTACGAGGTGCCAGAGCTGCTGGCGCTACCCGTGACGCGCGGACTCGAGCCGTACCTCGCCTGGCTCGCGAGCGAGGTGGTGGCGTGATCCGCAAGCGCGACCCTCGCTGGCAGTCGGCGGCCGAGCGCGCCCGCGTCGCGGCGGAGCTCATCGAGGAGGCCGAGACGCTCACCGACGCCAGTACGATCGCGTCGCCGGCCGACGTGGTGCGCGCCAGCCTCCCGCCCCCTATCCGGGTGGAGCTGCCAGCGGCGCCCACCGGGCCGGCGGACGTGGCGCCGGCGCCCATCCTCGCCCCCGCTCCCGCCGCGCCGTCGGAGACCGAGGTGCCCGAGGTGGGAGACGCCACCGCCGTGGTGGCCCTCGTGGAGCAGGCGGCCCTGCTTGGAGCCGCCGGAGACTACGGCGCGGCGCGGCGTGCCTATGAGCGGGTGCTCGCCGCCGCGCCGGCGCACGGCGCGGCGCTCACCGGCCTGGGGGTGCTGTTGTCGCGTCGGGGGTTGTGGAGCGACGCGGTGCTGCGGCTGCGGCGCGCCACGGAGGCGGATCCCGGCCGCGCGGCGGCGTGGTACTACCTGGGGGAAGCGCTGAACCATGTGGACGACCTCGCCGGGGCGCAGGCGGCGTACGAGCGCGCCGTGGAGCTCGAGCCGCGCAACGTCAAGGCCCTGTACGGGCTGGGGATCGTGCTCGACCGGCTCAATCGACCGGACGAGGCCACGCGCATCTATCGCCGCTCGCGGGAGGCCGCCGGCAGGTGATTCGTGTGGTCGTGGACGACCTCGCGTTCCTCGCGTCTGACGCGATCGTCCGCCCCGCCACGGACCGGCTCGATCCCACGACACCGGCGGTCCGCCGGCTCGAGACCGTGGGTGGCACCGAGTTCGTGAGCCGTCTGCGGGTCCAGAAGGAGCTCGCGGTCGGGGCGGCCGTGGTGACGGCGGGTGGGGGCGGGCTTCCGGCGGAGTTCGTGATCCACGCGGTCATTCAGAGCGACACCGAGCCCGTGACCCGCGGGGGGGTGGCCCGCGCCTGGCAGTCCGTGCTCGAGCAGGCGCAGGCATGGGAGTTCGCCAGCCTCACCGTCCCGCCCATCGGCATCGGCGCCGGGAACCTCTCCGTCGAAGACGCCGCCGCCATCATGGTCCAGGTGCTCAAGGCGCATCTCGGGAGCGCCAGCTTCCCCGCAAACGTATCATTCGTCGTGGAGACGCCCGCAGACCGCGAGGCCTTCGAGGCGGCGCTGCGCCGCAGCGGGGCCGCCGAGTCGTGACGCGCCGTCGCTGGGCGGCCGCGATCCTCGTGGCGTGGGCCGCGTCGCTCGGCTGGCTGGTGCGGCGTGAACTGTTTCACTCGACGGGCGCGCGGCTTGCGGAGGCGGCCCTGAGCGTCAACCCGGGGGCCGTGTATTACCGGCTCGCCGTGGGCGGACAGCAGCTGGGGCTCGCGACCACCACGATCGACACGCTCGCCAGCGGCATCCGGGTGACCGACGCTCTCGGGCTCGACATCCCCGCCCTCGGCGTCCTGCACCGCACGCGGGCGATGAGCCGGGCCACGGTGAGCCCCGGGTTGCGTCTCGAGAGCACGGACACGCGGTTCGAAGGCGACTTCGGCCGGTTCACAGCGCACACCACCGTAAGGGACGACACGCTCCTCACCGTGCAGGTCGGGACCGGCCGCGACGCCGCGACGACGCACCTGTCGCTGGCGCATCCCGTCGCCTTGGCCAGCCTGTTGCCGTTGCGGCTCGCCCTCGCGGGCGAGCTCAAGACCGGTCACGCCGCCACGTTCCTCGTGTTCGATCCGCTGCTGCTCCAGCTGCAGAGCGTAACGCTGCGCGTCGCTACCGAATCCACGCTCATCGTGCCGGACAGCGCGGCCTACGACTCGACCGCGATGGCCTGGGTCCCCGCGCACTTCGACACGGTCCGCGCGTTCGGGATCGAGGCCGAAGCGGGTGGTAGGCGCACGCGCGCGTGGATCGACGGGCAGGGACACGTGGTGCGGGCCGAGAACGGCGTGGGGTTCACCACCGACCGCGCCGCCTTCGAGATCGTCTACCAGAACTTTCGCAAGCGCGACACGGTGCGCGTCGTCCGGGCGAGCGCCACGCCGGCCCGGGGCGGGATCGTGCCGCTGACGGCGCTCGCCGCCGGCGTCCCCTTGGCACCCGAACCCGGGGACCAGTGGCGGGTGCGCCTCGGCGGCGCCGACGGGGCGGGCCTCGAGCTCGCGAGCGCCCGTCAGCAGCTCGTGGGGGACACGCTCGTGGTGCGCCGTGAGGCGGGACCTGAGCTCGCGGCGCGCTACCGGTTGCCGGCGCGGGATACGGCGCTGCGCGCGTTCCTCACTCCGGAACCCCTCATCCAGAGTGACGACCCGGCGATCCTGACCGCGGCGCGCCAGGCCGTCGGGCCCGAGCGCGATCCGACCGCAGCGGCGCGGCTCTTGCTCACGTGGGTACACACGCACCTCAGCCGGCGCCATGCCCCTGGCGAGCCGGACGCGGCGCACGTGTTCCGGGCGCCGCAGGGGGACTGCAACGCGTACACCGTGCTGTACGTGGCGCTGGCCCGGGCCGTGGGGCTCCCGGCACGCAGCGCCGCGGGCCTGGTGTATCTGCGGGGCCGGTTCTACTACCACGCCTGGCCCGAGGTGTACCTCGGGGCGTGGGTGTCCGTCGACCCCATGCTCGGGCAGTTTCCGGCCGACGCCGGGCGCCTGCGGTTCGCGGTGGGGGGCCTCGCCCGGGACGCGGAGCTCGCGCCCTTGATCGGGCGCGTCAAGCTCGAGGTGCTATGATCCGGCTGGAGAATCTCACCAAACATTACGGCAGCTTCGTCGCCGTGGACGACGTCTCGCTCGAAGTGCCGTCGGGCCTCCTGTACGGCTTCCTCGGACCGAACGGGGCCGGTAAGACCACCACGCTGCGGATCATCGCGGGGATCCTGCGTCCCACCGACGGGCGCGTGCTGTTGGGCGGCGACGACGTCCACCGCAACGAAATCGCGGCGAAGCGCAAGCTCGGCTTCATCCCCGACCGGCCCTTCGTGTACGACAAGCTCACGGGCGCCGAATTCCTGCGGTTCGTCGCCGGCCTGTACGGACAAGAAGGGGAGCAGATCGAGCGCCGCATCACCGAGCTGCTCGAGGTGTTCGAGCTGGTGAGTTGGAAGGATGAACTGGTCGAGGCGTATAGCCACGGGATGCGGCAGAAACTCATCATCTCGAGTGCCTTGATCCACCGCCCCAAGTACATCGTGGTCGATGAACCCATGGTGGGGCTCGACCCGAAGGCCGCGCGGCTCTTGAAGGACATCTTTCGCCAGTTCGTCGCCCGTGGCGGCACGGTGCTCATGAGCACGCACACGCTCGAGGTGGCGGAGGCGATGTGCGACCGCGTCGCCATCATCCAGCACGGGCGGATCGTGGCGGAGGGCACCGTGGACGATCTGCGCCGCCAGCACCGCGCGGGCGACGCGAGTTTAGAAGAGCTGTTCCTCAAGCTCACCGGCGGCGCCCAGGTGCGCGAGCTCGCGGCGGTGCTCGGCAGCGGCGACGGGAGCGGCGCCGAGGGGAGCCCGTGACCCAGCCGTCGTTGTGGCGCGTGCTCGAGCCCAAGTGGCGCACGGCGCGCCAGCGCCTGCGCGAGGAGCGCGCCCGCGGCGGCAGCGGCAAGTTGCTGACGCTCATCGTCGTCGGTTTGGTGTTCTGGGGCGGCGTGTTCGCGGTGCTTTACCGGATCCTTAAGTACTTCCGCGGCATCGAGGAGCTCGGCCCGCTGCTCGCGGCGAAGTTGCTCGGGCTCGTGCTGCTCTCGTTCATCGCGATCCTGGTGCTCTCGAACGTCATCACGGCGCTGTCGAGTTTTTTCCTCGCCAAGGACCTCGACCTCTTGGTCTCGGCGCCGGTCGACTGGCTTCGCATCTACCTCGCGAAACTGAGCGAGACGCTGCTCCACTCCTCGTGGATGGTGGCGCTGATGGCGGTGCCGATCCTCGCCGCCTACGGGGTGGTGTACCGCGGCGGCGTCTGGTTCGCGCCCTACGCGATCCTCACGCTCGGGCCCATGCTCGCGCTGCCCGCCGTCGTCGGCTCGGCGCTCACGCTGGTCCTGGTGAACATCTTTCCCGCCCGCCGGACGCGGGACCTGCTGTCGATCATCGCGCTCGGGGCCGCGGGTGGGGTGATCCTCTTGTTCCGGATCATCCGGCCCGAGCGGCTGGCGTCGCCCGAGGGATTCCGCAACCTGCTCGAGTTCATCGCCGTGTTGCGGACGCCTACTTCGCCCTTCCTGCCGAGCGAATGGGCGGCCCAGGCCACGATGAACTTCCTGCGCGGCAGCTTCGATCCCTTGCCCCTCGTGCTGTTGTGGAGCACGGCGGCGGCCTTCGTGACGCTGGGCGCGCTGCTGCACCGCGCGCTGTATGCCACGGGCTTCACGAAAGCGCAGGAAGCGGCGGAGCGGTTCGTGCGCGGGAGCGTGTGGCGCTGGACCGTCGGGACGCTGCTGCGGTTCCTGCCGGTGGCGAAGCGGGAATTCGTCCTCAAGGACATCAAGTTGTTCTTCCGGGACACGACCCAGTGGAGCCAGCTGATCTTGCTCGGGGTGCTGGTCGTGGTCTACCTCTTCAACATCAATGCGCTGCCGCTGCACCGCGGTGAGCCGGTGAGCTTCTTCTACGTGACCCTGGTGTCGTTCCTGAACCTCGGTCTCGCGGGGTTCGTACTCGCCTCGATCGCCGCCCGCTTCATCTTCCCGGCGGTGTCGCTGGAAGGGCGGCATATGTGGCTGTTGCGCTCGAGCCCCCTCAACCTGCGCGCGCTGCTCTGGTCCAAGTACTGGGTGGGCACGATCCCCCTGCTCACGCTCGCCCTACTCCTCACGGGCGTCACCAACGTGCTGCTCCAGGTGCGACCCTTCATGATGGTGATGGGGCTGGCGACGATCTGCGGGCTCACTTGCGCCATCGCGGCCCTGGCGCTGGGGTTCGGCGCGTTGTATCCCCAGTTCGAGACCGAGAACGCGGCCCAGATTCCGACGTCGTTCGGGGGGCTCGTGTACATGATGGCGACGGTGGCGCTGCTCGCCTGGGTGATCGTGTGGCTGTGGCAGGCGGTCTACGCCTACGCGCGCGCCGGCTTCGAGGGACGCCCGGTGGTGGTGGACGCCTGGATGATCGTGTGCTTCGCCGTCGCCGCCCTGAGCTGCGCGGCGGCGACCGCGCTGCCCTTGTGGTTCGGACTGAAGCGGATGGAGCGCTTCGAGTTCTAGCTACAAGGGGAAGTTGAGCCCCGCCTCGATGTTGAACGACGTGGTGCTCGTGAACACGACCTTCCCCTCGATGAACGGCTTGACCGGCCGCGCGCGGCGGCCCTCCCAGCCCGCGAACACGTCGCCCCCCGCGCTGCCCGCGCCCGCCGCGTGCAGGTAGGCAAAGCCCCCGCCCAGATAGAACAGGCCGTACAGCGTGGGCGGGTGGAACTTGAGATCCACGTTGAAGCGATAGGGGGAGCCGCCGAGCCCCGGGTAGAACTCGGCGGACGGCGCGAGCGCCCAGCGCACGCCCACCGGCAGGTTGAACTGACCACCCACGAAGGCGTGATCGACGTCGAAGTCGTAGCCCACCCGTGGGCCAACCGATGGCTGCTCGACCAGCACCGCGCGCCCGCCACGCATGCGGCGCTGCGCCTGGGCCGCCGTCGCGACGACGACCAGGCCGGCGAGCACGACCGCGCTGCGTCTTGTGAGCCTCGTCACACCGCCGCTCCTCGGTTGCGGGTCGCACACTGATAGAAAGCGGCCTCGAGAAAATCAAGTCCGGCGCTGCGCCGGCAGCGACGGCGGGCGCCCCACGTGCGCGGCGTCATCCGTCCCGAGGTCGCGACGTGGTCAGGCGGCGACCCGGGTGCCGCACGCATGGCAGTAGCGGGCCTCCTGTTCTAACGACGCACCGCAGCGGGCACAGTAGCCCGGCGCCGCCGCGAGCCGCCGACCGCAGTCGGAGCAGAAGGCGGCATCGGACTCGGGCCGCGGGCCGTGCGTGGGGCAGTGAGGGAGGCGGGGCGCGACGGCGGGCGCCCGCGCCACCCCGGGACCGGCGGTGCTGGCGCTCGGGCCGGGCTCCTCGGCGCGCAGCGCGACCAGCGCTTCGGCGGTGTATTTCTGCTCCAGCGCGGCGTAATCGGCGTCGGCGAGCTTCCCCGTGGCCCGGTCGAACTCGATCTCCTTCAGGGCACGGAGCGCGACCGCGCGGGGGGAGAGATCGTCCTCCGGATCCTCGCCCTCGGCGAGCGCGCCCCCGTCTTCGGTGCCCGGGGCTACGCCCGCGGACGCGAGGATGGGCCGCAGGACCACGTACACCGCGGCCGCGGCGAGCACGATACCGACGATCAGCTCAGCCACTGATTAGCGGGACAGCCGCTCGAGCTCGCGGCGCAACCGCTCGATTTCTTCGGGCGAGGCGGCTTGGCCTGGGGCCGGCGCCAGGGGCGCGGCGTCGGGCGTGGCGAGCGCAGCGTCCCGCGACCAGCGCCGCAGCACCACCGTGAGGATCGCCCCGGCCACGACGATGAGCAGGGACGGCATGAAGTAACCGGCGAGGTTGAAGCCGCGCTTCGGCGGCGCCATGAGGATGACGATCCCGTGCTCGCGCACGAAGGCGTCGATGATCTCGGGCCCCGTTTTCCCCGCCCGTGCCAGCGCGAGCACCTGACGGTGCATCGCCGGACTGGTGGTGCAGGTGAAGTCCGTGGTGCGACAGGTGTACACGTCCTGATTGCAGCCGCACGTGCAGTGGATTTGCTTCTCGATCGCCTGGATCGTCGCGTCGTTGTCGGCGGCCGTGACGGGGTCGAGCGGTCGCCCCGCCCGCGCCGGGTCCCACAGGCGGCCGGCGGCTCCCCCGCCGGGGAGCGAGTCCGGTTGCTGCGGCGCACGACGCCAGGCCGTCAGGACACCGAGCAAGGCGCCGACGCCGAGCGTCAGGAACACGCGTCGATCGCTGGGCCGCGTCGTCGCCGAACGCTGGCGAACGGTCATTGCGCTTCCGCCACGAGCTTCACCGCGTAGCCGGCCTGGGTCCGCTTCACCGCCGGCGAGCCGCCGCCCGGCCACATCACGATCACCCCGCCCAAGGCGACGATCACGCCGCCGTACCACACCCACCACACGAGCGGGTTGATCGTGAAGCGAAACACGGCCTGCTCGGTGCCGTTCACCACGCCCCCGAGCACGCTGTACAGGTCCTCGCGTAGCATGCTCATGATGCTGGGCTCGGTGGAGGGTTGGAATGTGGGGCGACCGAACGAGTCGACGTGCTGACGCTTCTCCGGGCTCAGGAGGCCGATCTTGTGGCCATCGCGCTGCACCTCGACCGTCGCGGCGGTGACCTGACGGTTGAGCGCGTCGTACTGCGAGATGCCCAGGTGGGTGAACGTGTACGTGGAGCCGTACGGGCTACGCAGCGACACCGACTCGCCCGGCCGCAGCGTCGCCTCCGTCTCGGTCTTGAAGGCCATCCCGGCGAAGGCGACGAACAGCATGACCATCCCGGCGTGCACGATGTAGCCGCCGTAGCGGCGCCGATTGCGGGCGATGAGCCGCGCGAACGCGAGGACGTACCCTTCGCCGTACTGGCGGTGGCGGGCGCGCATCCCGCGCGCGAACTCGAGGACGATCGTGGCGCTGACGAACCCGCCGAGCGCGATCGCGATCAGAGCGTACACATCCCGCATCCCCGTCACGAGCAGGATCAGCAGCGTGAACGCGCCCACGGTGGCCGGCACGGCGAACTGGCGCTGCAGGTTTGGGAGCGAGGCGCGGCGCCAGGCTATGAGGGGCCCGATCCCGGTGAGCGCGAGCAGGGCGAGCCCGAGCGGGATGTTCACCAGGTTGAAGAAGGGCGGCCCGACGGTGACCTTCGTCCCCTGCACGAGCTCCGAGAGGATCGGGAACAGGGTGCCCCACAACACGGAGAACGCGATCCCGACGAACAGCAGGTTATTGAACAGGAAGCTCGCTTCCCGGCTCACCATGGACTCGAGCTGCGCCTCCGCGCCGAGCAGCGGCAGGCGGTTCGCATACAGCGCGAAGCTCGCGGTCCCCGCGGCGAGCAGGAAGAACAAAAAGAAGTAGCCGACGCTCGACTGCGTGAACGAGTGCACGCTCGAGATCACGCCGGAGCGCGTAATGAACGTCCCGAAGATCGACAGCAGCCAGGACCCGATGATGAGCCCCAGGTTCCACTTCTTGAGCATCCCGCGCTTCTCCTGGATCATCACCGAGTGCAGGAACGCGGTCATCGCGAGCCAGGGCAGGAGCGAGGCATTCTCCACCGGATCCCAGGCCCAATAACCGCCCCACCCGAGCTCGACGTAGGCCCACCACATCCCGAGACAGATGCCGATCGACAGGAACAGCCACGAGAGCAGCGTCCACTTACGAATCGCGACGAGCCACTCCACGTCCAGGCGCTTCGAGACGAGCGCCGCGATCGCGAACGCGAACGGGATGGTGATCGAGATGTAGCCGAGGTACAGCATCGGCGGATGAAACACCATCCCGGGGTTTTGGAGCTGGGGATTCAGGCCGGTTCCGTCGGCCGGCGTGTAGGCGAGCCGCTCGAAGGGACTGGCGTGGCCGAACAGCATCACCGAGATGAAGAACGTGGCCACGAGCGAGACGACGGCCGCCACGTAGGGGAGCAAGGGACGCTGGCGGCGCGGCGTGAGCAGCAGGGCGAGCGAGCCGAAGCCCGACAGCACCGTCGCCCAAAACAGCAGGCTCCCCTTCTGGCCGGCGTACAGGGCCGACCAGGTGTAGAAGGTCGGCAGGTTGCGGCTCGTGTAGGCGGCGACGTACTCCACGTTGAAGTCGTGGTGGAACAGCGCCCACTCGAGCGAGACTACGGCGACGACGAGCGCCCCGCATAGTACGAACACCGCCTGGCGGGCGCTCTCCGCGAGCCCCGGCCGCCCCTGGAGACCGCCCACGAATCCCGCCAGCGTCCCCCACAGCCCGACCAGGAAGGCGAGCCACAACATCAGGCTCCCGAGGACCGTCATCTACGCCTTGGGGACCGCTTCGTAGCGCGACCCGCACTTGGCCAGCACGTTGGTCGCGTAGATCACGCCATCCTGGCGCAACCGACCCTCGACCACGACTTCAACGCTGTCGGTGAAGGTGTCGGGCGGGAGGCCACGAAACTCCACCGGATAGCGGGCGCGGCCATCGGTCACCTGGAAGCGCAGCGTGCGGGTGGCGAGGTCCTTGGTCACGGTACCCTGGACCACCCGGGCGCCGACCTTCATGCCGACATTATAGAAGGAGGGGTCGACCGCGATCTTCTGCGACAGCTCGCTCGGCGTAAGGAAATACTGGCCCGTCTCCCGCACGCCGGAGGCCATGAGGTAGCCGACCGAGCCGACGATCAACACGGCTCCGATAGCGAACTTCGTGCCCGCGTTCATGGTTCCATTATACCTCCTGGCGTCGCGCTTGCTCCAGCGCCCAGCGCACCGCCGCTTCCGGCCGCTCCACGCGCGGTATTTCCACGGCGGAGGTGAAGGCATCGTGCAGGCCCACCACCGGGGTCCGGATCCGCTGCGCCAGGGCGATTTCGGACAGCGTCCCCCACCCCCCGCCGATCGCGATCACGGCCTGCGCCACCCGCACCAAGAGGGCATTGCGCATCTCGCCCATGCCGGTCGCGAGTGCGACCTCGATATTGGGGTCCGCGTCGGCCGGATCGCTGCCCGGGAGAATCCCGATGGTGAGTCCGCCGCTCTCTTTGGCACCGCGCGCAGCCGCCGCCATCACACCCCCGAGCCCGCCGCACACCAGCACGGCGCCCTCCTGGGCCAAGAGACGGCCCACGGCCGTCGCCCACGCGGCTTCCTCAACGCTGCAGGTCGCGCTGCCCGCGACCGCGATCAGGAGGCGGCTCATCAGCGAGCGCGGCCCCCGGCGGGGGCCCAGAGGAGCGCCGCGCCCATCGCCCGCCGCGCGGCACCCACCACTAGGGCGGGCGACCCGGTCGTCCCCTGGTCGATGGCGAGCAGCGCCGTCACGCCCGGTCGCCGTTGAACGGGGGGTGACGTAGACCGCGGTCGGTGACGTAGCCGGTGACGTAGCGCGCCGGGGTCACGTCAAAGGCAGGGTTCAGCGCGGCGGCCGCCACGGGCGCGATCGCCCGGCCCGCCACGGTCTTCACTTCCTCGGGGGAGCGCTGCTCGATCGGGATGCCGTCGCCATCCGCGAGCGCGGCGTCGATCGTCGACGACGGCGCGGCGCAGTAGAACGGCACGCCATGGTGTAGCGCCAGCACGGCGAGCGAGTACGTCCCGATCTTGTTCGCGAAGTCGCCGTTGGCGGCGACGCGGTCGGCACCGACGAGCACGACATCCACTCGCGCTTGGCGCATGAGCGTGCCCCCAACCGAGTCGGCGATAACGGTGCACGGAACGCCGGCCCGCGTGAGCTCCCACGCCGTGAGGCGCGCCCCCTGGAGCACGGGCCGGGTTTCGTCCACAAAGACGTGCACCCGGCGGCCGGCGTCGTGCGCGAGGTAGATCGGCGCGAGCGCCGTGCCGATGCCCCCGGTGGCGAGCGCCCCCGCGTTGCAGTGCGTCAGCACCGTGGCCCCGTCTGGGACGAGCGGCAGGCCCGCCTCGCCGATCCGGCGGCACATCGCGCGGTCCTCTTCCCAGATCGTGGTCGCCTCCGCGTGGAGCCGCTCCCACAGCGCGGCACCGTCCCCCGGCGTCGCGCTGGCGGTGCGGGCCATGCGCTCGAGGCTCCACCGCAGGTTCACCGCGGTCGGCCGGCTCGCCGCCAAAAGCTCGACGGCCTGGGCCAGGCGGGCGAGGAACGCCTCGCGCCGCGCGCCCCGTTCGGGGCGTAGCCCGGCCACGAGCCCCATGGCCGCGGCGATACCGATGAGCGGCGCACCCCGCACCTGCAGGGTGCGGATCGCGTCGGCCACCGCCTCCGCGGTGTCGAGCTCCCGGGTGATTTCCGCCTCAGGGAGGGCCCGCTGGTCGAGGATGCGCACGGCGCCCGAGCGGCTCCAGGCGATCGCTTGGACGGCCATGGCGCCAACCTACGTTAACCGCCGCCGCGACGCCACGTTGGCGGCGGCGCCGGGGCGTGTCGTGGCGGCTCGCCGGGCCGTTCATTAGCATTGACCCCCATGGCCTACCACACACTGTTGTTCGAGCTGCGCGATGGGGTCGCCGTCATCACCATCAACCGCCCCGACAAGTTGAACGCGCTGAACGATCAGGTGGTCGGCGAGCTGGCCCAGGCCGCCGAGCGCGTCGCGACCGACCCGGCGATCAAGGGCGCACTCCTCACGGGCGCCGGGGCCAAGGCGTTCGTCGCGGGCGCCGACATCGCCGAGCTGGCGCAGCAAGGGCCGTTCGACGGCAAGGCGCGCGCGCTCCGCGGGCAGGCGATGCTGCGCCGCTTCGAGACCTGTGGCAAGCCCGTCATCGCCGCCATCAACGGCTACGCGCTCGGCGGGGGCTGCGAACTCGCGATGGCGTGTCATCTCCGCATCGCCAGCGAGACCGCGCGCTTCGGGCAGCCCGAGGTGAAGCTGGGCATCGCGCCCGGGTACGGCGGCACGCAGCGGCTGCCGCGCCTCGTGGGGAAGGGTGCCGCGTTGGCCATGATCCTCGGTGGCGAAATGATCGATGCCCGGGAGGCTCACCGTATCGGCCTGGTGAACCAGGTCGTGGCGCCGGGCGACTTGCTCGCGACAGCGGAGCAGACCCTGCGCGGGATTCTCGCCCGGGGTCCGCTCGCCGTGCAGCTCGCGCTCGAAGCGGTGGACCGCGGGCTCGACATGTCGCTCGACGAGGGTCTACTGCTCGAGGCCAATCACTTCGGGCTCTTGGCTGCCACGCGCGACATGCAAGAGGGCTTGACGGCGTTTCTCGAGAAGCGCGCGCCCCGCTTCGAAGGCCGGTGACCGCGCGCCGGGTGGCATGCGGGCTGTGGCTCGCGGCGAGCGCGTCCGCCTGCCTGTCCGAGCGGCCGCGCCCCGCGCCGCCGACGCTCGCCATCGTGCTGCAGGCCACGACGGTCCACTCGACCACGCCGAACGACACGCTGGGCGGGAGCGTGCGGGTCGAGGACACGGCGGGGCTCGACTCCGTGTGGCTGCAGGTGGATGGCAGCGACGCCGCCGCCGATGGCCTGCTGGCGCCCACGTACCAGAGCGCGTTCCGCGTGCCGATTCCGCAAGGGCTCGCGGCGGGGACCCCGGTCCCGGTATCGCTGGCCGCGCGCGACGTGGTGGGGTTTCGGAGTCAATTGGACACCTTCGTGACGGTCGTCCCATGACCCCAACGACTTAGTAAGTCTTGACCCGACAATAACTTCTGGGTATTCTTGGTGGGTTGTCGAGGGCTCTCGCGGCGCGGCCGCGTGGCGCCACGGGCACCCCGTGGCGCTTTGCATCGGGGCCCACCATGACGCCGGAAGGGGGCCATTGACCGAGCGACGCACGCGGCGTGGGCAGCCGCAGGTCGTCGGGGACGCGCTCCGCGGCTATCTGGCCAAGAGCGGGCTGGGGAAGCGCCTGGCCCAGGCCCAAGTGATCCCCGACTGGCCCCGGCTCGTGGGGTCGCACGTCGCGGCCGTGGCGACGCCGGAGAGCGTGACGCACGACGGCACGCTATTCGTGCGTGTGACGACGAGCGCCTGGATGACCGAGCTGCAACTCATGGCGCCACACATCCTGACCGCCCTCAACGCCGGCCCGGGCGTCGGCCGCATCCGAGCGATACGCTGGCTCCTCTCACACTCGAGCGCTAATGGCGAAGGCAAAACGCCCGGCCGCGAAGGATAAGAAGGATAAGAAGGAGACGCGGACCGACGGCTACCAAGCCGATTCGATCCAGGTCCTGAAAGGCCTCGAAGCGGTGCGACGCCGCCCGGCGATGTACATCGGGTCGGTGTCCAGCCGCGGGTTGCACCACCTCGTGTACGAGGTGGTGGACAACTCGGTGGACGAGGCGCTCGCCGGGTATGCAACCCAGATCGACGTCACGATTCATGAGGACAACGCCGTCACGGTCGTCGACAACGGTCGCGGCATCCCGGTCGACATCCACAAGACGGAGAAGAAGCCCGGCGTGGAGGTGGCCCTCACGGTGCTGCACGCCGGCGGCAAGTTCGACAAGAGCACCTACAAGGTGTCCGGCGGGCTCCACGGCGTGGGCGTCTCGGTCGTCAACGCGCTCTCGGAGAAGCTCGAGGTCTGGGTGGACCGCGACGGCAAGCGTCACCACATGGCGTTCGAGCGCGGCGACACCAAGAAACAGCTCGAAGTCATAGGGAAGGCGAAGGGCACGGGCACGACCGTGTGGTTCAAGCCCGACACCAAGATCTTCACCGAGACCCGATTCGACTACGCCACGATCGCCACGCGGCTCCGCGAGCTCGCGTTCCTGAACAAGGCGCTGACGATCACCCTCAAGGACGAGCGGAAGGGCCAGCGCAAGGAAGAGACCTTCTACTACAAGGGTGGGCTCGGGGAGTTCGTCCGCTACCTGCTCGGCAATCGCAAGCCGCTGCACGCCAAGCCGATCACGTTCGAAGCCTCGCGCGAGGGCGTCGAGGTCGAAGGCGCGATCCAGTACGACGACGGCTACAACGACAACACGTTTTCCTTCGTCAACAACATCAACACCCACGAAGGCGGTACGCACCTCACGGGGTTCCGAGCGGCGCTCACCCGCACCATCAACGAGTGGGCGAAGAAAGACGGCCTCCTCAAGAAGGAGGACTTCACCCTGACCGGCGACGACATCCGCGAGGGGCTCACGGCGGTGCTCCACGTCAAGGTGAAGGATCCGCAGTTCGAGGGACAGACGAAGACCAAGCTCGGCAACTCCGAAGTGGAGGGCATCGTCAAGAGCGTCGTGAACGACGCCCTGGGCGAGTTCTTCGACAAGAATCCCAGCGTGGCACGAGCCATCATCGCCAAGGCGGTGAGCGCGGCCCGGGCGCGCGAAGCCGCGCGCAAGGCGCGCGAGCTGGTGCGCAAGCGCAGCGGCCTCGAGGGCGGTCTCCTCCCGGGCAAGCTCGCGGACTGCACCGTCACCGACCCCAAGCTCACCGAGCTGTACCTGGTCGAAGGCGACTCGGCGGGGGGCTCGGCCAAGCAGGGGCGGGATCGCACCTTCCAAGCGATCCTCCCGCTGCGCGGCAAGATCCTCAACGTCCAGAAGGCGCGGATCGACAAGGTGCTCTCCAACGAGGAGATCCGCACGATCATTACCGCGATCGGGACGGGCGTGGGAGAAGACTTCAACGTCGGCGAAGCACGCTACCACAAGATCATCATCATGACCGACGCCGACGTGGACGGCGCCCACATCCGCACGCTGCTGCTCACCTTCTTCTACAAGGAGATGAAGGACCTCATTGACGTGGGGTACATCTACATCGCGCAGCCCCCGCTGTATCGCGTCGCCAAGGGGCGGGAAGAGTACTACGCCTATGACCTCAAGGAGCGCGACACCTACGTCAAGCGGCTCGGCAACGGCGAAGCCGCGGGGCACGGCACCGTGTCGATCCAGCGCTACAAGGGTTTGGGGGAGATGAACCCCGACCAACTGCGCAGTACGACGATGGATCCAGCGCGCCGCACCCTCCTCAAGGTGACGATGGAGGACGCAGTGCAGGCGTCGGAGTTGTTCGAGACGTTGATGGGCGACGAGGTCGAGCCGCGGCGCCGCTTCATCGAAGACAACGCGAAGTTCGTGCGGAACCTCGACATCTAGTCCCCGCGGCGCGCCCCACGAGCGTGCGCGCTGCGTGACCGCCGAGCACGGAAATCCCTGACGTGACCACCGGGTCGCTGATTGTCCTCGCCCTGCTCCTCGTCGCGCTGGGCTGGTTCTTCTTCGGTGGCCGCGATCGGCCCCCGGAGCCCACGGCGCACCGTCGCGTGCACGAGGCGATTGACTACACCGAGCTGGAGCAAGCGGAGCGGGAAGTGCAAGACGCGCCGGACGAGGACGGCGTGCGCGACTGGGGCCCGGGCACCGGCAAGCCGCCTATTGTTTGAGCTCTTCGACGCCCGCCTTCGTCACGCGATGTGACACGAGGGGGAGGGGCTTGGCTGTGAGGCGGTCACCGATCACGATCGCCTGCCCCAACGCGGCGAATGCCAACTTCATGCCGTTCGCATCCCCGGCGAAGATCGACGCAATCGGCTCGCCGGCGAGCACCTTGTCCCCGGGCTTCACGGTGATCACAAACCCCACGCTAGCGTCCACGGGATCGTCCACCTTCGAGCGGCCGCCGCCCATAGCCACAATCGCACGGCCGATGGTCCGGGGCTCGACCCGGGTCACGACGCCGGTGCGCGGGGCGTTGTACACCTCGACCTCCTTCGCTTGGGGGAGGACGGACGGGTCGTCGACGACCTTGGGGTTGCCGCCCTGCGCCTCGATCACCTGTTCGAACTTCTCCGCGGCGAGCCCCGACCCGAGCGCGGTGGCGAGGCGCTGGCGCGCTTTCTTCGACGTCTTCTCCACCCCCGCGGCGAGCAGCATCTCGGTGCCGAGCGCGTAGGTCACCGCCATCAGATCCTCGGGACCCTCGCCGCGCAGCGCGAGAATGGCCTCCTCCGTCTCCAGCGCGTTGCCGCAGGCGCGGCCCAGGGGCCGGTCCATCGCCGTGAGCAGAGCCACGGTGGCGCAGCCGCGATCTTCCCCGAGTGCGATCATCGTCTGGGCCAGCTCGAGGCTCTGCTCCAGGCGCGGCAGAAAGGCCCCACTGCCCCGCTTCACGTCGAGCACCAGGGCGCCGAGGCCTTCGGCGAGCTTTTTCGACATGATGCTCGCGGCGATGAGGGGGATCGCCTCGACCGTGCCCGTGACGTCCCGCAGGGCGTAGATGCGGCCGTCGGCAGGTGCGATTTCCGGCGTTTGGCCGATCATGGCACAGCCGAGTTTGAGCACCTGCGCCTTGGCTTCGGCGAGCGACAGGTTGGTGCGGAAGCCGGGGATCGCTTCGAGCTTGTCGAGCGTCCCGCCGGTGTGGCCGAGGCCGCGGCCGGACATCATCGGCACGGCGACGCCGCATGCGGCCAGGAGCGGCGCCAGCACGAGTGACACCTTGTCGCCGACGCCTCCGGTGGAGTGCTTATCGACCCGCGGCGTGGGCCACGCATCGAAGGAGAGCCGCTGGCCCGACGCCAGCATCGCGTCGGTGAGGGCGGCGAGCTCCTGGCGCTCGAGCCCCCGCAACAGCACGGCCATGAGCAACGCGGACATCTGGTAATCGGGGACCTGGCCGTCGGTGTAAGCCGCGACGAGGGCCGACCATTCCTCCGGCGTGAGAGCGCCGCCGTCGCGCTTGCGTTCGATGAGCGGCACGATCAACATTACCGGCCACTCCTGCTGCGGAGCCTGTGATGCGCGCTGTCCGGTCGCTGGTGCTCGTATCGCTCGCCCTGCCCGGCCTTCGCGCGGCGCCGCTTGTCGCCCAGACGCCGCTGAGCGTCGCCCAACAGCTGTCGCTCGGCGACAGCGCGTACGCGGCGCTCGCGCCGGCCCAGGCGCTGCAACACTACCGCGCCGCGCTCGCCAGTGACTCGACCAACTACGCGGCGTTGTGGAAAGCGGGACGCGAGCTGGTGGACATCGCCAAGCAGATCGACGGGAACGACGACGCGTCCAAGCACCGTCGCGACAGCCTCTACACCGCGGCGCAAGCGTATGGCGAGGCGGCGGTGCGCGTCAACCCGGCCGGGGCGGACGGCCATTTCACCGTTGGCCAGGCGCTCGGGCGGCTGTCCCGCACCAAGGGCGGCAAGGAGCGCGTGCGGTTCGCCCGCCTCATCTATGACGAAGGGATGAAAGCGATCGAGCTCGATTCCACGCACGACGGGGCCTATCATCTCGTCGGGGCGTGGCATGCCGAAGTGAAGCGGCTGTCGTGGATCGAACGCAAGGCCGCCGCGCTCTTGTTCGGCGGGGGCTTTCTCGGCAAGGGCAACTGGGACGACGCGCAGCGGTACCTGGAGAAAGCGGTGGCGCTGAGACCCCAGAACGTGTTCCACCGCCTGGAACTGGCCGAGGTGTACGTCGACGTCGGCCAGTACTCCAAGGCGCGCACGCAGCTCGTCGCGATCGACTCGCTGCCTATCGGCGACGTGCTCGACCCTGCGTACAAGAAGGAAGCCAAGCAGGTCCTCGACGATATCAGGGGCGAGAAGGACGAGCGCTAGCGCCGCGCCTGCATCAGGCGCTCGATCTCGTCGGTGGTGCGGGGTGCCTTGGCGGACAGCCACTCCGGCCCCGTCGCCGTCATCAGCACGTCGTCCTCGATGCGCACGCCCAGGTTCTCGTCCGCCAGATAAATTCCCGGCTCGATGGTGAACACCATCCCGGGCGCGAGCGGCGTGGAGTAGTCACCCACGTCGTGCACGTCCATGCCGAGCCAGTGGCCCAGGCCGTGGAAGAAGTAGGCGACGCAGGTCTTCTCCCCGCACAACGTCCCCGAGTGTTCCCGCATATAGGTGCGGGCCACCTGGTCGAGGTCCCGCATGAGGACCCCCGGGCGCGCGGCCTCGAACGCGGCCCGCTGCGTCGCGAGCACGAGGTCGTAGATAGCCTTTTGACGTGGCGTGAACCGGCCGTTCACGGGGAACGTGCGCGTGACGTCGGCCGTGTATTGTCCCCATTCCGCCCCGGCGTCGAGCACCACCAAGTCGCCGTCCTTGGTTTGACGCCGGTTCACGTCGTAGTGCAACGTCGTGCTGTTGGGCCCGCTCCCCACGATCGAGGGGTAGCCCACCCGATCGGCGCCGTGCTTGCGGAACGTCCCTTCCACGACGGCCTCGAGCTCGTACTCCCACAACCCCGGGCGCGCCGCCTGCATCGCCGCGATGTGTCCCACCACGCTGATGTCGACCGCCTTCCGCAAGCGGGCGATCTCGTCGCCGTCTTTGAGGAGCCGCATCGAGTCGACGAGGGGCCGCACGTTGCGTACGTCGCGACCCGAGAATGCCGCATCGACGATCCGCTTCTCCTCGCGGGTCGCGTCGTCGAGCGGCAGCAACACGGGGAGCCGCGCGCGCAGCGCCGCCGCCCGGAGCCGGGCATCGAGCGAGTCGGTGGGGAGCACGACGGCAATGCCCGACAGCCGCGCGGCGACGCTGTCGGGGCCCAGGCGGAGGCCGGTCCAGCGCTCCTGCGCCGGATTGCGCGGCGGGAGGAACAGCACCGTCTCGACCGAGTCGGGCCCGCGCGCTGCGAGCAGCAGCCACGCGTCCTGGGACTCGAGCTCGGTGAAGTAGAAAAACGTGTTGTTCTGGCGGAAGTCATTGTCCTGGACGTAGTCGCGTTCGATCTGGCGCTCGTGGGCGGCGGGGATCAGCACGAGGCCGCGGCCGACGCGGGCGAGCAGCGCGCGGCGGCGCCGCGCGACGGTGGCGGTGTCGATGGGGCGGCCCATGCCCGGCAACTCGGGGACGGGGGTCCACGCGCCGAGCGGGCTCGAAGACACGGGCGCGCGTCCCTGTGCCGCGGCGGCGCCCGGGGCGCCGGTGGCCATCGCGACGAGCGCGATGCACAGGACGGATCGCATGGGCCCCGAAGCTACCGCCGCCCGTGGGCCGCGGCAACTTGACGCCGCCTCCGCCGCGGACACAAACTATGCCATGACTTTCCCCGCGGCTCCCAAGGCCGCCGGCGCCGAGCGCCTCGCGGCGCGCGTCGCCGACCTTGAGCGTGAGCGCAAGCACCTGCTCGCCGTCATCGAAATCCTCAAAGAAGTCTCCACCTCGTTGCACTTCATCGACATCCTCCAGGCCATCGCGCGTAAGCTGGGCGAGGCGTTCGGCTTGGACCGCTGCTCCATCTTCCTGGCGGAGCGTGGCGGCACGTCGGTGCGGCTCGTGGCGTCCTACGAAGATCCCACCATCCGGAACTACGTCGTCGACCTCGAGCGCTATCCCGAGCTCAAACGCGCGATGCAGACCGGCGAGACCGTCTTCATCCCCGACGCGGCGAGCGATCCCAGCCTCAAGCACGTGAAGGGCGAGATGATCAACCGCCGGGTGAAGTCGATCACCGTCGTGCCGATCACGTGGCGCGGGGTGGCGATCGGCGCGATTTTCCTGCGCACCTTCCGCGACGGACCCACCTTCTCCGACGAGGACGTGCGGTTCGTGCAGGTCGTCGCCGCGCTCACGGCGCAGGCGCTGCGCAACGCGCACCGCTACGAGCGCCTGGCCCAGCGCCAACAGGAGACGGGCGAGACGATGCGGCGCATGGAGCTCGAGCGCGTCGCGTTGCTCTCCTTCCTCCGGCGGTTGATGGGCGCGTTCGGGGAGCGGGAAGGCGCCTGGGCTGAGGGCCTGCTGCCGCGGGCCAGTGCGGAAGAACTCGACCGGCTGGTGGGCGTCGCGATGGCCGTGATCCAAGAGGAAGCCAAAGGGCGGTGAGGGGTCCGGCCGCCCGAGCCGCCGAGCTGCGACGGCTGCTCGAACGCGCAAACCACGCCTACTATGTGCTCGACCGTCCCGAGATCTCGGACGCCGAGTACGACGGCCTGTTCCGCGAGCTCCAGCAGCTCGAGGCCCAGCACCCCGAGCTCCGCACCTCCGACAGCCCCACCCAGCGGGTCGGCGCCGACCCGGCGGACAAGTTTCACAAGCACCGCCACCTCGTCCCGATGCTCTCGCTCGCCAACGCCTTCAGCGAGGCGGAGCTGGCCGAGTGGGAGGACCGGAACGCGCGGCTCCTCCCCGAGGTCCGGACCGCGGGCTACACCCTCGAGGTCAAGATCGACGGCGCGGCGGTGAGCCTCACCTACGACAATGGCGTGCTGGTGACGGGAGCGACGCGCGGCAACGGCGTCGAAGGGGAGGACGTCACCGCCAACTTGCGCACGGTGGTGGACATCCCGCTGCGGCTCGCGGGCAAAGGCTGGCCCAAGCGGATGGAAGTGCGTGGCGAAGTCTATCTCTCCAAGTCGCGCTTCGCCGAGCTCAACCGGGAGCGGGAGCGGGCGGGCGAGCCGCCCTTCGCGAATCCCCGCAATGCAGCCGCGGGAGCGCTGCGCCAGCTCGACTCCAAGATCACGCGCGGCCGAGGCCTCCGGATCTTCTGCTTCCACGTCGAGGCGCCCGGTCAGAAGCGCGCGGTCGACACGCAGCACGAGCTGCTCGCCCAGCTCGCCGCCTGGGGCTTCCCCGTCGAGCCCCACCACCACCGCGTCGCCGACCTGCCGGCCGCTCACGCCGCGATCGCGCCGCTCGAGCAATTGCTCGGCCAGCTCGATTACGGCGCCGACGGCGTGGTGGTGAAAGTGGACCCGTTGCCGCTCCACGCCGAGCTCGGCACGGTGGGCGATCGCGAGCCTCGCTGGGCCATCGCGCGCAAGTTCGCCCCGGAGGTCCAAGTCACCCGGCTCCGCGAGATCCGGATCAACGTGGGGCGCACCGGGTCGCTCAACCCCTATGCGGTCCTCGAGCCCGTCGAGATCGGGGGCGTCACCGTCTCGACGGTCACGCTGCACAACTTCGATCTGATTGACGCGAAAGACATCCGCGAGGGTGATTGGGTTCAGGTCACCCGGGCCGGCGAGGTGATTCCGCAGGTCCTCGGGCCCGTGCCCGAGCGCCGCACCGGAGCGGAGCGACCCTTCAAGCGCCCCGAGCGCTGCCCCGTCTGCCGCGCGAAGGTCGAGTACCCGGCGGACGAGGTGATGGCCTACTGCTCCAACGTCTCCTGTCCCGGCCGCATTTTCGAAAGCATCGTCCACTTCGCGTCGCGGGGCGCGATGGACATCCGCGGCCTCGGGCCTGAGCGCGTGAAGGCGCTGCTCGACGCCAAGTTCATCAAGGACGTCGCCGACCTCTACGACGTGACCGCGCTCCGCTTGCTCACGCTGGAGGGATTCGCCGAGAAGTCGGCCCAGCAACTCGTGGACGCGATCCAGGCGTCTCGGCGGCAGCCGCTCTCGACCCTGCTGTACGCCCTCGGCATCCGTCACGTGGGGGCCCAGGGGGCGAAGCTGCTCGCCCGTCACTTCGGTACGATGAAGGCGTTGCGCAGCGCCTCGGCCGATGAGATCAGTCGCATTCGCGGCATCGGAGACGCGATTGCTCAGGCAGTGGTGGGCTTCTTCGACGAGCCCAAGAATCGCAAGCTGGTCGAGCGGCTGGAAAAACTCGGCCTCACCATCCAAGAGCCGGTCGCGGCGCACAGCACGGGGCCGCTCGCAGGGCAGACCTACGTGGTGACAGGAACGCTGCCCTCGCTGTCCCGGGCCAAGGCCACCGAGTTGATCGAGGCCGCCGGTGGGACCGTGACGGACAGCGTGTCGAAGAAGACGACCGCTCTGGTTGTGGGGGCCGATGCCGGCTCGAAGCTCGACAAGGCCAAGGCGCTGCGAGTCGCGGTTATCGACGAGGCAGAACTCTTGCGCCGCACCCGCGCCAAACCCTAAGTTGCCGTCCCATATGAGCGCCCCCGCCCTGCCAAGCTTCGCGACCGACGGGCTCACTGTCGGTCGCGCTGCGTTACACCAGCTCCACGCCAGCCTGTGGCGCGACGCGGCTGACCACGCCGTCACGATCCTCCAAGAGGCGGGCTTCGCCGCTGGCGAAGGTGTCTTCCAGTCGTTCCGCGCCTGGCTGCCCGGCCAGACAGGGGTCGCCGAGCCCGAGGAGCTCGACGCCGCGCAACTGGACGAGGTGCTGTCCGCCTTCTTCCAGGCCGCCGGCTGGGGCGCCTTGACGGTGGCGCCCCTCGGCGACGCCGCGCTGGTCGTGGACTCGGGCGACTGGGCGGAGGCCGAGCCCGGTAGCGCTCAAGAGCCGATGTGCTTCTTTTCCGCGGGCATGCTGTCGGACTTCCTCGGGCGTCTCTCGGGCGAACCGGTAGCGGTGATGGAGGTGGAGTGTCGCTCGCGCAACGACGCGCGCTGCCGCTTCCTGTCCGCGTCGCCCACGACGCTCAACGCGATCTACGAGCAGATGACGCAGGGGAAGAGCTACGAGGAAGCGCTAGCCGGCTCGTAGCGCGCGCGCCGAGCGACGCCGGGTGGCCCGAGGCCGGGCGTCGCTCACCGAGGGCAGGCCCATGCCGGTATCGATGCACGCCATCGAGGAAATCGTGCACCGCGAAACCCGCGCCTGGGACACCCAGGACGCGGAGTTGCTCGTCTCCTGCTTTCACCCAGCCATGGTGTGGCCCTGGCCGCCCACGCCCCAATCCCACGACCCACTCACGTGGGTGATGGTGCTGGGCCGCTTCGACGCCGCGCGCTGGAAGCAGATTTGGCAGGACCTCTTCGACACTCACACACTGGTCCGCAACGAGCGCGCGATCCGCAAAATCGTGCTATCGCGCGAGGGCGACGGGGCGTTCGCCGTGGTCGATATCGATACGCGCTGGCGCCACCGGACCACCGGCGTCGAGCAGCACTGGACCGGCCGAACCTGCAAGATCTACACGCAGGTCGGGACGCAATGGAAGATGATTGCGCAGACGGGGGCGCTGGCGTACTAGCGGCGCGCGACGCTCACCCCATCGAGCCGCACCGACGGCGCATAGCGTCCGCTGGTCCATCGCGCGTCCGTGCCGAACCCCCCCACGCGTTTCCACAGCTCGTAGGCATTGCCGGCGACCGCAGCGTCCTTCACGCGCCCCGTGATCTCGCCCCGCTCGATGCGGTAGGCGAGGGCCACCGGATGGCTGAACGCCCCACCGATCACGTTCCCCTGGCCGACACCGATCAGTTCGTCGACGAGCAGGCCGTCCGTCACGTCGCGCACCAGGCCACCCCCGAGCTCTCCCCAACGCTGGTCCCGGCCTCGCTCCCCCCGCGCCACCTCGCCCAGCACCAGGTTGGTGTAGGCCGGCACCGGCTTGCCGAAAACCCTCCGGCGCCCGTGTCCCGTGCTCCGAGTCTTTGCCCGCGCCGCGGTCTCGAGGTCGTAGATGAACTGGCGCACGACGCCGCACTCCACCAGCCGCGTGACGTGGGACGGCACGCACTCATCGTCCAGAGGCCGTGACGCGGCGCGCCCGGCGAGGAGCGGATCGTCCGTGACGGAGAACCGCGGGTCGAACACCGTTTCCCCGACCTGGCCGCCCAGAGGCGAGATCCCCTGGAGCACCGCCTTGCCCGAGAGCCCCTGGGTCACGGGGAGCAGCAGCGCCTCGAGGCCCGGGGGCGTGAAGATGACGGGCAGCGTCCCTTCGGGCGGGGTGACGATCGTGAGCGCACGCGTCAGCCGGTCGTCGATCGCGTCCACGATCCGAGCGAGCGTTTCCTCCCCCGGCAGGTCGGCTCCTTCGAACGCGTCGCCGAGCACCAACACGTCGTCGCCCGCGATGCGCCACACCTCGGCGCTGACGGCGACGGCCGTGGAGCGATAGCGACCGGCCGCGCCGGCGGTGTTGGCCACGTTGGTCTCGGCGGTCTCGCGCTCGATCGCCACGTTGACCCGGCAGCCATCGCGCGCCAGGCGCTCGAGCAGACCGGCCCCGAGGCGGATTAACGTGTCGAGCGACGCCTCGGCCGCCGGTGCGAAGAACGTAGTGAGCGGCGGGAGCGGGGTGGCGGGCGGGAAACCCAGATCGAGCGGCTCGCCCAGCGCCGCCGAGGCGAGGGCGCGCTCGACCAACGCGTCGGCCGCCGCCTCGGCCGCCGTGGTCCCAGCGACGCCGACGCGACCGCCGTGGCAGACCCGCAGGTTCGCGCCCGTTTCCTCAGTGACGGCCGCCGCCTTGAGCCGTCCCCACTCGAACGCGACCGACGTGCGCTCCACGCGGCGCCACAGCCCGTCCGCACCGCCGTCCGCGCGCCGGCGGGCGACGTCCAGCAGCTGCTCGATCACGCGGCGACCTCGCCCCCGACGAGCGCCGCTTCGATGCGCACGTGGGGCGCCCCCTCCGTGACCGGGAGAGGGGATTGGCCGCCCTTGCCGCAGCCTCCGCCCATCTCGTTCCAGCGAAAGTCACCCGCGATATGGTCGATGCGGTCCAGCGTCTGGACCAGGTTGCCGGCGAGCACCACATCCTTCACGAGCTCCGCGACGCGGCCGTCGCGGATCATGTGGCCGTAGGCGGCGGTGAACGAGAAGTTCTCGAGCAAGGTCTGGCCACCGAACGCGCCGCAAGCGTACACGCCGAGCGGGATGTCCTGGATCAAGTCCTCCAACGTGCCCCGGCCGTTGCCGATGTAGGTGTTCGTCATCCGGACGATCGGGGCGTGACGGAACGAGAGGGCCCGCGCGTTGCCGGTCGGTCGCTCGCCCAGCGTAGCGGCGGTCTCGCGTGAGTGCAGCCGGCCCACCAGCACACCCTCCCGGATCAATGCCGTGTCCTGGGTCGGCGTCCCCTCGTCGTCGAATGGCAGCGTGCCCCGCAACCCCGGCGCGGCGCCGTTGTCGCCCACATTCAGGACCGGCTTTCCGAACCGGCGGCCCAGGGTCATCATCGCCCGGGCCGGAGGGTTTTCGTACACGAAGTCCGCCTCCGAGAGGTGCCCGAACGCCTCGTGGATGAACACACCGGCGAGCTCGGGATCGAGCACGACGGGGTACGTACCGCCCCGCACCGTCGGCGCGTCGAGCAGCTGCACCGCCCGCTCGGCCGCCGCGCGGAAGCCCGCCGCCTTGTCCTGGACCGAATGCCAGCCCCGCCGGAGTCCTATGGACTCGAGGCCTTTCTCGATCGTCCCGTCGCGGCGCGCGACGGCCGTCCCGGAGAGGGTCACCTCGGGTCGCAACTGGTGGAGGATGGTGCCCTCCGAGTTGACGTACCAGTACTCGCTCACCTCGTCATGGTAGGTGGCTAGCGTGTCGACCACGCGGTTGCTCACGGCCAGCATCGTGTCGTTGTAGGCCGCGATCAGCTGTTGCTTCGCGGCGAGGGGGATGCCGCGCACGTCGCCGTCGAGCTCGAGCAAGGCTTCGGCCTGGTGGGGCGCGACGTCGGCGAGCCGGATCGGCGGGTCCACGCGCACGGCGCGCGACAGCTCGTCGGCGCGCGTCACCATGGCCTCGAGGCGCTCGAGCGACGTGAAGGACGCGACGCCCCAGCCGCCGCTCCGGTGCAGGGCCCGCACGCAGCCGCCCTGATCCTCGCTCGCCGTGGCGGCGTCGAGCCGGCGGCCCCGGACGGTGACGGCCGTGCTCCAGGTGCGTTCGACGCGGATTTCGGTGTAGGCGGCGCGGGAACGCCGCAACGCTGCGGTCAGCCGATCGATCAACCCCCGAGTTCCTTCAGCTTCTGAGCGTAGTCCGGCCGCATCACGATCTCCCCGTCGATGATCACTTCGCGGTCCCAAGGGAGGATGATGAAGTTGTCGGTCTCGAGCGCGTGAAAGTCGGGCTTGAAGGCGCCGGTGCGGAACGCGACGGCGGTCTTCACGGCCGCGGGCTTCAGCTCGCGCACCGCGGCGAGCGCCAGTTTCATCGTGGCGCCGGTATCGCACGTCTCGTCCACGATCAGCGCGCGGCGCGCCGTGACGAGGCGCGGCGGTCCCGCGATCACCACCGGCCGGCCGCCCGTCTCCGTGCGGGTGATGGCCATGGAGGCGAAGTCCCGCTGCAGGATGCTCGCCACGACCGCGCCCGGAATCACCCCGGCCTTGGCGATGCCGATCACGACGTCGGGGTCATACTCGCGGAAGATCTTGAGGGCCAAAGCGCGGCACGTCTCGCCGAAGAAGGGCCAGTCGACTTCGAGCACGCCGTGCGGCGTCTTGCGGCCGGTGCGGAACTGCTGCGGCGAGGGCGTGCGGGGCGTCGCGGGCATGGGGGGAGAAGCTACATTGCAAAGTCGCGCGACCGCAAGCTATTTTCGGCCCATGGGTTTCTGGCGCCGTCTCTTGGGTGGCTCGACGGGCGGTGAGCTCAACCCCCAGCGTCTCGATTATCTGAACGAGGCGCTTGCACTCGAGCGCCAAGGGGACTACGACGCGGCGCTCACGTCGTATCGCCTCGCGCTGCGTGACCATCCCAACGACGCGCGCATTCTCCAGAACATGGCCATCGCGTTCACCAAGACGCGCCGCCTGGACGAGGCGATCCGCCACTATCGCCGCGCGCTCGAGCTCGACAAGGAGCTGGCGGGCGCGCACTACGGCCTCGCCTTCCTGCTGCTTAAGCGGGGTGACCCGGACGGCGCCACCCAGCACCTGCGCGCCTTCCTGGCCCATCCGCCGCGTGGGCCCGACGCGCAGAAGTGGGTCGAGCACGCCACGCAGGCGCTCCGCGATCTCGGCGCCTCGGGGCCGACGGCGGCCGCCGCGGCGGAGGCGCCCTGAGCCGTCGGCCCGCGGGCCGTGGCCGCGTCGTCGTCCTGGTGGTGACGGTCGCGCTGGCCTGCGGCAAGCTCGGCCCCGACTTGAGTCCGGTGATCGCCATCGCCACCGTGGTGCCGGATAGTCTCGAGGAGGACGATCGGCTGGTCCCTCAGGCGATGGCGCTGGACGGCGCCGGGAACGTCGTGCCGGGCGTGACGATCTCCTGGATGAGCCTCGACACCGTGCTCGGCGTGATCCTCCCCGACACCGTCGTGGTCCGCAAGCCGGGGCTCGCCGGTCGCCTGCAGGCGGCGGTCGGCACGCTGCTCAGCAACCCCCTCACGATCCAGACGTTCGTGGCCGCCGACACGTTGTTCTCGATTGGCCGGAAGGCGGATACCGTGAGCCTTGCGGCCACGCCCGACTCGCTCTCCCACGTCTTCACGGTGATGGTGGCCGACACGGTCGTCACCGGGAGCGGGCCCGACTCCTTCGTCCCGCTCCGCAGCCGCCCCGTCGTGTTCACCCTCGTCCACCAGACGGCTGGAGACTCCGTCACCCTCATCGCGACGGACACGACGGCGCATGTGCGTGTGGCGGCTGACACGATCGCGTCGGATTCCTCCGGCTTGGCGACGGTGCGGGTGCGTTTCCTCGGCGGGCCCTTGCCCGACACCGCACTCGTGACGGCCAGTACGACGCGCGCCCGGGGCGCCCCGGCGCCTGGGTCCCCCGATACGCTCGTCGTGACGTTCCGACCATGAGCCCGAGCACGCTGACCGAGCTGTTCTTCGCCGCTGTCGAGCGCTACGGAACCCATCCCGCCGCCTTCCGCTACAAGGCCGCCGGGTCGTGGCTCGCGGTCACGCACCGCGAGGCCGAGGAGCGCGTCCGCGCGATCGCGCTCGGGCTGCGGGAGGTGGGAGTCCGCGCCGGTGATCGGGTGGCCATCCTGGCGGAGACGCGGCTCGAATGGGCGCTCGCCGACTACGCCTGCCTCGCGACCCGCGTCGCCTGTGTGCCGATCTACCCCACCCTGCCGGCCAACCAAGTCGAGTACATCCTGCGCGACTCGGCGGCCGTCGCAGTGTTCTGCTCATCGCCCGCCCAGGTAGCGAAGATCCGCCAGGTGCAACCCGGGCTCGCGGCGTTACGTCACGTGGTGGTCTTCGACGCCGGCGGGGGCGGCGCCGGCGTGATCACACTGGCCGAACTCGAGGCGCGGGGCCGCGCCGCGGCGCCGCGCTATCCGCGCTTCCGGGACGAAGCGTTGGCCGTGCGGCCCGACGACCTCGCCACGCTCATCTACACCTCGGGCACCACTGGTCAGCCCAAGGGCGTGATGCTCACCCACCGCAACATCGCCTCCAACGTCGCCGCGTGCGTTGCCGTCCTGCGGGTGAGCGACCACGACGACTGTCTCGCCGTGCTGCCCTTGTCCCACATTCTCGAGCGCATGGTGGACTACTACTTCCTCCACGTGGGCGTGACGATCAACTATGCGGAGTCGATCGAGGCGTTCGCCCAGAACCTGCTGGAGGTGCGACCGAGCGTCGTAGTCGGCGTGCCGCGTCTGTACGAGAAAGTGTACGCCCGCGTGCTCGAAAACGCGCAGCAGGGGGGCGCGGCCAAGCGCCGCATTTTCGCGTGGGCGAAGCGCACCGGCGAGCAGTGGGCCACCTACCGCCTCTCGGGCATCGCCGTGCCGCTCCGCCTCGGCCTGGCGCGTGCGCTCGCCGACCGTCTCGTGTTCGCGAAGCTCCGGGCGCGTACGGGCGGGCGGATCAAGCTGTTCGTCTCGGGGGGCGCCCCGCTGTCGGCCGAAATCGCGCGGTTCTTCTACAGTGCCGGACTCGCGGTGATCGAGGGGTACGGGCTCACCGAGACCTCCCCCGTGCTGACGCTCAACCCCCTCGAGCGGCCGAAGTTCGGCACGGTGGGCCGCCCGATTCCCGGCGTCCAGATCAAGATCGCCCCGGACGGCGAGGTCCTCGCCAAAGGCCCCAACATCATGCAGGGCTACTACAACCAGCCCGAGCAAACCCGCGAGGCCATCGACGCGGACGGCTGGTTCCACACGGGCGACATCGGCGAGATCGACGCCGACGGCTACCTCAAGATCACCGACCGGAAGAAGGACCTGCTCAAGACGGCAGGTGGCAAGTACATCGCGCCACAGCCGATCGAGAACACCGTGATGCTCAACCGGTTCGTGGCGAGTGCCGTGGTGCTCGGGGACCAGCGCAAGTTCCCGATCATCCTCGTCGTCCCGAACTTCGACCAGCTGGAGCCGTGGGCCAAGGAACGCAATCTCAGCTACCGCTCCCGCGCCGAGCTGCTCGCGCTCGCCGACGTGCAGGCCAAGATGGAGCGAGAGGTGATGGGGGGCCTGGGCGACCTGGCCAAGTACGAGCTGCCCAAGAAGGTCGTGCTCCTCGAACACGAGTTCACCATCGAGTCGGGAGAGTTGACACCGTCGTTGAAGGTGAAGCGGCGCCAGGTCGAGAAGAATTACAAGGTACTGATCGACCGCGTGTACGCCGAGGCCGATCCGACCGCGGCCGCGCTCGAAAGCTGATCAGCGCCGCTCGCCGACGAACACACCCCGGCCGGCCGCGAGCCGGGTGATACCCGATAGCCCCGCGACGTCCTCCTGCTCCGCCACGAAGCGGCGGCCTGGCAACACCACTCGCGCGGCTTCGGCTGGCCAGGGCCCGGTCACGGCCTCGGCCCCCAGCACGACACCGCGCGCGATCGCCGGTCGTAACGGGATTACCGTGGCGCACGACACCAGGCTGAGCATCGGAAGTTCCTCGACATCGGGCGACGCGTTCACGCCCACGAAATGCACGCCGCGCATGAGACCGGCGAGCCCGGGCGCATGGCGCGCCGCCGAGCCGACCAGCACGACGTAGCCGCCGGGGCTCGCGAGATCGAGCAGCGCTTGGAGCGTCGGGGCGTCAATGGCCGGGAGCGGCACGGGGGCGGCGGGCGGGGGCGGCGTCCGCGAAAACTGCACCACGCCCTGCACGATCGGGTACTCGCGGTGACACAGGGGACACCCGAGCACCCCCGACCGGATCATGCGGCCCCGCATCTCACCCGTCGACATCACGAGGAAGCTGTCCCCGTGCGGTTCGGGGCAGCGCAGCATTTCCGTCAGCTCAATGTGCACGGGACCCGAACACGATCCAGCTGACCCGATTGGCCTCCACCCGGATGCGGCGCGTGAGGCGCCGACCGTTCACCACTACGGCGACCGTGTAGTCCCCCGGCGGCACATCCGAGACGGCGAAGTGGTCTTGGTACTCGGGATCGGAGTGCCCGTGCACACCGTAGGTCTCAGCGTAGGAGAACGGGGTCTCCTGCGGCTCCGCCTTGAGCAGCCCGTACACCCGCGCTTGCAACAGCGGCCGCCCCTGCGCGTCCCACACCTGTCCGGCGACGATCCCCGTGCCCGGGAGCGGTTGGATCCACAGCTCGGGGTTCACGGTGTAGCGCGGGTAGCGCTCGTTCGGATCCACGATGAGCGGGACCGAGTCCACCGGGGCGACATGGATCTCCAGATGGAGGTGGTCATTCGTGGCGCGCCCGGTATTGCCGACCAGGGCGATGACGTCCCCGGTCTGCACGCGCTGCCCGACCGTGGTGAGGAGCCGTGAGGCGTGGTAATAGACCGAATACACGAACCGCCCCTTGAGCCGGCGATCGTGGCGGATGGCGACGGTGTTCGCGCCCTGCTCCGCCGGGCCCGCGAACACCACGACGCCGTCGCCGACGGCGTGCACCGGCGTGCCGTCCGGGTTGTTGAACTCGACTCCCTGATGCTGCTGGAAGGTACCGCCCATGGTCGAGCCGTAGCGGTAGGTCTGGTCGACATACGGCTGGTCACTGAGGGCGATGGGGCGAGCGAACCAGCTATGCCGGGGCCCGCTCGATTCCGTGTCGGGGCGCTCGCGATAGGTGACGCCGACGAGGCTGAACCCCTGGTCGACGTGGCAGGCGCTAAGGCCGGTGGGGCGGCCGGCCGCATACACGCCGGGCGCGAGCGGGAGCAGCGCGGTGACGGCGGGGGTCACATCGCACACCGTCACCGCGTCCCCGTCCCCGCCGTACACCCCGTCGCGCGTCGCCGCGTAGACGACGCCCGGCGCGGTCGCGGCCAGCGCGGTGACCGGCGGCATGTCGGTGCGGCACCCCTTCACCACCGCTACGGCGGCGCACGCCGGTCGTCCCTTCTTGTCGAGCCACGCCTGACGGACCGGGTCGAAGCGGTACAGCCCCTGCTCCGTCCCCACCCACACCATCCCACCCGTGTCAGGGGCGAGGGCACGGACCCGATTCGCGCACTCGGGGCGGGAGCAGCGCGCGGGTGCGGGAACTTCGGCCCACGTGCGTCCGCCGTCGGTCGAGCGGGCAAGGCCACGCAAGTGGCCCGCCCACAGGGTGCCGTCCGCTCCCCGCGCCAGCGCCAGCACGTACTGGCTCGCGATCCGTCCGAAGAGGTGGGAGGCCGTCGTCGCGCCCACCGAGTCCGTGATCTCGGCCCACGTGGCCCCACGGTCGGCCGACAGCTTGATGCCGTCGGCCGTGGCGATGTAGACGGTGTCGCCGCGCGTCACGATGCCGTTCGGCGCGACGTACTGCCACTCGGGGCCGAGCTGCGTGAAGTCCCAGTTGGTCCAGTGCTTGCCGCCATCCGTCGACAGCCCCCAGCCGTTGCCCACCGTACCGTACCAGATCTCGCCCCGCGGCCCGAACGCGAACGCGTGCACGAAATCGAATGAGATGGAGCGCGCGGCGGAGTCGGCGCTGCGGGTCAGCTGCTCCCAGCCACCGGCGCCGGCGCGCAGCACGAACACGCCCCGGCCGTAGGTGCCGACCCAGAGCGCCTGGTCGGGCCCGCGCGCGAGCGCGAGCACGTGGACGCCGAACCCCGTCGTGTCGAGCAACGGCGGAAACGGCTGTTGCGCGGCGAGTGGCCTGGCGAGGGCGACGACCAGGGGCAGCGTACCGCGGGCGTAGCGCGTCATTACCGTCGGGGCGTATAGACGGTGGGCATGAGGCGGAGCTCCGTCACGTCGACGCGCGCCGGGCGGGTGACGGCGAACAGGACCGCGTCGGCCACGTCCGTGGCGTGCAGCATGGCGCTCCGCTTCGTGAAGCCCGGCCGCGCATCGGGGTCTAGCGGATCCCAGATGCGTGTGTCCACGGGCCCCGGCGAGACGAGCGTTGTGCGCACCCCCGTGGCCGCGAGCTCGACGCGGAGCACCTCGTGCAAGCCACGGAGCCCGTACTTGCTCGCGGCGTAGGCGGTGGAGCCGCTATAGGCCACGTGATCGGACACCGAGCCGATGGTGACGAGGTGCCCGCTGCCGCGGCGTACGAAATGGGGGACGAGCGCCCGCGTGATCAGAAACGGTGCGGCGAGATTGACGGCGAGGGTCCGGGTGAAATCGTCGGGCGTCGTTTCAGCGACCGATTTGATGAAGAAGATCCCGGCGTTGTTGACGAGGATGTCCGGGACGGCCAGCTCGGCGAGGACACGCGCGACGCCGCGCTCCACGGCGGCTGGATCCGCGACGTCGCAGCGCAGGTCGGTGTGCCGCCCCACCGTCGCGTCGACCAAGCTGCGCGCGAGCCGCACCACGTGCGCGCCGGCAGCCTCCAGCTGCTCCGCGACGGCGAGCCCGATGCCCCGCGACGCGCCGGTGACGACCGCCAGCCTCCCGGCGAGCGGAGCGTCGCTCACTCCAGTCCCCGGCCGCCGTACACCAGTCGCAGGAATTCGTCGCGGGTCTTCGCGTCCTGCAGCAGCGCGCCGCGCAGCGCGCTGGTCACGGTCTTGGAGTTTTGCTTTTCGACGCCGCGCATCATCATGCACAGATGGTAGGCTTCGATCACTACGCCGACGCCGCGCGGGTCGAGCACCTCCATCAGCGCGTCCGCCACCTGGTCGGTGAGCCGCTCCTGCACCTGGAGCCGCCGCGCGAAGATTTCGATCACCCGCGGGATCTTTGAGAGGCCCACCAGGCGCCCGTTGGGCAGGTAGGCGACGTGCGCCTTCCCAAAGAACGGCAGCAGGTGGTGCTCACACAGCGAGTAGATCTCGATGTCGCGCACGCACACCAGGTTCTCATGCCGCTCGCTATAGAGCGCGTCGCCGATCACGTCTGCGACGGCCATGTGGTAGCCGCGCGTCAGCCACTTGAGCGACGCCTCGACGCGGGCCGGCGTCTGACGCAGACCTTCGCGCGTCGGGTCCTCGCCGAGCTGCTCGAGCAGCTCGTGCACCAGCCGTTCGAACGGCGTGCCGCCGGCCTCGACGGGGGCGGCGGAGACGCCGTGCGCGCCATCGGGTTTGCGCTCGTCACGCGCCATGGTCATCCCCGTGGCGTGGGTCCGGTGCCGACAGGCGGATCCGATGGTCGCGGACTCCGAACGTCCGCCCGTGCGCTGCGCCGGCGCAGCGCGGGTTGACCCCCCGGTGTTCGGCGTGGATGGGTACGCGGGGCGTTAGGACACAGCGGGGCATGGCTTGTTGAGCCTCCGAGGCAGGACTATCTTCGGCGCACGTGAGACTAAAGCTACTCGCTTTTGTGTCCACGGCGGGAGGCTCGGCCCTGTCCGCGGTGTGGACCTTCCCCAGCATTCTCACGGCGGCGTTTCTCGTCGCGTGGGGGGCCGAGGCGACGCAGTTCGTCATCTCCCAGGGCCTCGCCCTCGCGATTCTCGCCTGGCTCCAAACGCTCCCCGAATTCGCCGTGGAAGCCGTGATCGCGTGGGACGCCGGGCGCGACCCCGCGCGCGCACAGCTCGCCGTGGCGAACCTCACCGGCGCGATCCGTCTGCTCTTGGGCCTCGGCTGGCCGATGATCTATTTCGTGTACGCCACCGCCCGCCGCACCGCCGAGGCGCCGCGGTCCGCAATCCGGCTCGAGCGCGAGCATAGCGTGGAACTCATGGGCTTGCTGCCACCGCTGCTCTACTTCGGCCTGGTCCTCCTAAAGGGCAGCTTCACGTGGGTGGACGCCCTGGTGCTCGTGGCCCTCTATCTCGGCTATTTGTGGCTGCTGTTGCGCCAACCCCCGCGCGCCGTCGAGGACGTCGCCGCTGCCGCACCCGTGGCCCGCTGGGCGTACCGTCAGCCGGGGTGGCGCCGGCCGGCCGCGGTGGCGGCCCTATTCGTCGCGGGGGGGATCCTGCTCGTGGTGACCGTCCATCCCTTCCTCGAGTCGATGCTCGCCCTCGCCGGGGTGCTGGGCGCGAGCCAGTTCGTGCTGGTCCAGTGGGTCGCGCCGCTCCTCTCCGAATTCCCTGAGAAGGTCTCGGCGTTCTACTGGGCGCGCCGCAGGACGCAGGCGCCGCTGGCGCTGATGAATCTCGTGTCGAGCAATCTGAACCAGTGGACCATCCTCGCCGCCATGATCCCGCTCGTGTACGGCTACTCCAGTCTCCAGCACCACGGGGCATGGCATGCCTTCCATTTCGACGCGGTGCAGCGCTTCGAGATCGTCCTCGCCCTGCTCCAGACCGGTCTCGGGGTGATGCTCCTCGCCACGATGGAGTTTGGAGGGCGCGCGGCGAGCGTTCTCTTCCTGCTGTGGCTCGCGCAGTTCGTGCGGCCCGGCCTGCGCGAGGCCGTCGCAGTCGCCTACGGCAGCTGGATGGCGCTGCTCGTGCTGCAATTCGTGTCTGGGCGGAAGGTGCTGCGTGCGCCGCAGGACTTCTGGCAGGTCGTCCGGACACACGATCGGCCGGCACCGCAGTAACGCGGCCCGGCCGATCGGCCCATCAGGAACGGAGAGGATTATTGAAGCCCGAAGGTAATGACTGGTCCCTCACCATGGCGTCTGCCTTCCCCACGCGGGGGCCTGACATCGGTCACAGTATCTGGGTCCACGATCGAGCCTGTTGGCTCAATAATTCTTCTCTCCACTCCTGGGTACTAGAATACAGCCGGGGCGGGAAACGTCAAGCAAACGACCGCGCACCTCGTCCCCTCATGTGAGTGAGGCCCTTGACATGAATCTGACGCTTATCAGTGCGATTGTGCTGCTCGTCACATGGGGGACGCTCGTGTTCGGCTTTCACGTCGGCAGTGGGCCGGTCCATGTCCTGTACGCGGTGTCGGTGATCCTGTTCGCGCGCCGTATCCTCGCCGGGGCGCCGAAGTTCCGGTCCTAGCGGACCCGCCCCAGCCGGTCCGCCGGCCACTCGCGGACCACGATCCGCTGCGTCAGCTTGCGCGACCCCGCCACGAGCTGCGCGACGTAGTCCCCTGGCTCCACGCGCTTTAGGTCCTCGCGCGACGTCGGGCCGCCGAGCCCGCGGGGCTGCGGCTTGTCGCGCGTCAAGTCCCACGTCACGTGGTTCATGCCGGGGTAGCCCGGACCCGAGAGGTGCCGGATCGTGTCGCCTGCCGCTGTCGTGACCGTGAATTTCACGCCGTCCGGCTGCACGTCCTTCAGGTAGTAGACGAGCGTCGCCCCGCGCGGCGGATTGGCCGCGGCGAACGGCTGGCTGCCCCACTCGGGGTGCGTGTCGCGGGGGCGGTACTGATACGCCGCGGCGACGGCGAACAGGTGGGCCGGCTCGGAGAGCAACGTGTCGGTCATCTCCTCGAGCGGTCCCACGGGCAGGACCCAGAGGCCGCGCCCGTGCGTCGCCACGACCAACTCATGCTGCGCAAACGACAGGGCCATCGCCTCCACCCGGACGTGAGGCAGGTTCTTGCCCAGGCGCCGCCAGCTCTTCCCCCCGTCCAGGGTGACGGAGACCCCCGTCGCCGTTCCGGCCCACAGGAGCCGGGGATTCGTGGGATCTTCGACCACCGTGAAGCTGCCGGCGTCGCGCGGCAGCCCCTGCCCGATCTCCGTCCAGGTCCGCCCGAAATCGGCGGTGCGGTAGAGGTGCGGCTGGTAGTCGTCGCGGAAGTGGCAGTCGTAGACCAAGTATGCCGTCCCCGCTGCGTAATACGAGGCCGCGATCGTCGCCACCCAGCACGCGGTGGGCGCGCCCTTGGGAAAGGCGGCGCTCACCTCGAGCCAGGTCTTGCCGCCGTCGCGCGTACTCCACACCAGGCCGTCGTCCGAGCCCGCCCACAGCACTCCCGCGTCGCGCGGGCTCTCGGCGATCGCGTACACGGCGTGATAGCTCGTGTGCCCCGTGTCGGGCGCCGGGTGTTCGCGGGTCGCGCGGGTCATGTCCGGGCCCAACCGCTCCCAATCCTCGCCCCGGTGCGTCATCCGAATGAGGTGGTTCGCCCCGACGTAGAGCACCGTTGGGTCGTGGCGCGAGAGCACGATCGGGGTGGTCCAGCCCCACGTAAACGGGTAGCCCGAGTCCTGGCCGGCATCGAGCGCCAGCGGCGTGATGTCCTCGCGCTTCCAACTCTTGAGGTCGAGCCGGGACACGTGCCCATACTGCCACCCGGAGTACACCGTAAAGGGATCGTCCGGCGGAATCTGCACCCACATCCCGTCCCCACCGTTCACCGGATACCAGTCGTCGTCCGCGATCCCCAGCGTATCCCGGGTGCGGCTGGGCCCGCACCACACGCCGTTGTCCTGCAGCCCGCCACACACCTGGTAGGGCGTGAGCGAGCTGTCGACGATCACCGTGTAGAACTGACCGACCGGGAGGGCCATGTGCTCCCAGGCCTTGCCGCCGTCGCGCGACACGTAGACGCCACCGTCGTTGCCGATGATGAGATGTTGCGAGTCACCCGGGTCGATCCATAACACGTGATAGTCGCCGTGCACGAGCGGCAGGGAGTCAGGGGCAAAGCTCTTGCCGCCGTCCTTGCTCTCCAGCAGCACGGGGGACACGGTCCACACGTGGTCCACGTTGCCTGGGTCGACCCACACGCCGTCGTAGTAATAGTGGGGATTCGCCTGGAGGTCGTTCACCTGGGTCCAGGTCGTGCCGGCGTCGACCGAGCGGAACACGCCGCCGTAGCGTCCCGCGAGCGGATCCGTAATGCCCCGGTCCACCTGGATCACGGCATACACCACGTTCGGATCCTTCGCGGCCACGGCGATGCCGATGCGACCGAGATGATCCGTGGGCAACCCGTTTTTCCGCGCCGGATCGGTGAGTTTGATCCACGTCCTCCCGCCGTCGCTCGTCTTGTAGAGCCCGCTTCCGGAGCCCACGCCCTGCATGTGGCTGCCCCCCCAGCGCAGCCGGTGCCAAGCCGCGGCGTACAGCACCTCGGGGTTCGCGGGATCGAGCGCGAGATCGACGGATCCGGTGGTGTCGTTCACAAACAGGATCTTCGTCCACGTCTTGCCGCCGTCGGTCGTTTTGTAGATCCCCCGCTCGGCGTTCGTGCCCCAGAGGTGGCCCAGCGCGGCCACGTACACGACGTCGGGGTGCGTGGGGTGGATCACGACGCGGCCGATGGAGCGCGTGTCCTTGAGACCCATGTTCGTCCACTTCTTCCCGCCGTCGGTCGACTTGTAGACCCCGTCGCCCCACGACTGCGACCGCAGGCTGTTCTTCTCGCCCGTGCCCGCCCACACGATGGCGCTGTCCGACGGCGCGACGGCGAGATCGCCGATGGTTTCCGTGCCGAGGCCATCGGACACCGACTGCCACGTTGTCCCGCCGTTCGTCGTTTTCCACACCCCCCCGCCCGCGGTACCAACGTAGACCGTCTTGGGGTACGGTCCGGTGCGAGGCACCGCGAGGGCCGTAACCCGTCCACTGTAGGCCGCGGGGCCGAGGGCGCGGTAGGTGAAGCTTTCGATGAACTGCGTGAGCGAGTCTCGGAGCGGGGGTGCGCTGTCGGAGGTGGCGCGGGCGGGGGCGGGCGCGGGGGCTGCCGGTCGCCCCTTCTCCCGACGCCGCCCGACCGGCTGCTGCGCGAGGGCGGACCCCGTGAGTGTGGCGAGGAGCAGCGTGGCGAAGAACAGCGGCGTTCGGGTCATGGCCGTGAGGGCGAGTGAGGTCGGTGATTCTACGCCGTCCCGCGCGGAGCGAAAGGGCGCGCGCCGCACCGGGCCGCCGCCGCGGGTGGCAGGAACGCCTCAGCGCGTGACCCCGAGCACCACGATTTCCCCAGGCAAGCGCGCGACGATCACGAGGCCGCGGGTCACGGCCGGCCTCGCGTCAGATCTCCCAATTCGAGAACAGCACTCCCTGCGTGAGTGCGGGCTCCGGGTGGCCCTCGTAGCTCATGCGGAGATCGGTCCAGCGCACCCGGTAGCCACGCGCCACGAGGTGACGGAACGCCGCGTCGTGGCGGGTTTGGCACCGGATCGCCAGGCGCCGGATGCCGGCGCGCGCCGCGGCGGCCTCGGTCGCGGCGATGGCGGCCGCGAAGGCGCCGGCATCGCGCGCCGCGAGCTTGAGCACGCGCACCTCATCCTTGGGCCGGCCCTCGGCGAGCGCCGCGGAGTGCCACAACACCATCGCCGCGAGGCCGTCGTCCCCGTCGACGAGGGACGTGTCGCCCAGCTCGAGCTCGTTGGTGAGCAGGATCTCGCGCGTGAAGTCGTAGCCGGGGGCGAGCGCAGATACCAGGCGGCGCGCTGCGTCGACCGCTTGCCGGCCCGCGGCGCCCGCGCGCTGCGAGAGCAGCGCAGGAGCGGGGTGACCCCGCGTCGCAATGTCGTTGGTCATCGTCACGGTGAGGTGGCCCGGGGAGAACCCGAGCCGGGCATAGAACCCGATGTTCTCGACGGTCCGGGGCATCGTCTCGAGCCCGAGCGTGGTGACGCGCTGTTCCAGCAGCCAGTCGGTCGCGGTCCGCACGATCGTCTTGCCGACGCCCGCGCCTTGGCGATCGGGCCGCACCGCGAGCGGGCCCATCCACCCCTCGACGCCCGAGTGGTGCGCGATGTTGAACGCCGCCACGTGCCCCGCCTCATCGCGCCACAGCATCGCCCCCGCGCCGGCGTCGAGCAGGGCGTAGCGCCACACCTGGGGGTTGAGGTGGGGCACGCGCACGCCGACCAGGCCGTCGCGCCGGTAGCGGTCGGTGAAGGCGTCGGCGAAGACCCGGTTCAGCGCGTCAGTGTCGCGCTCTCCGGCCGCCTCCGGACCGAAGACCTGCCGCTCAGGCAGCCACGCCCGCATCGGCCGCTCCCAACGTCGCCGTGTCGTCCCGCACCACGCTCGTCCCGCGCGCGGGATCGAAGTCCACCCGGATCACCCGATCGAGCCCCTCCCGCACCTGTTCGATGTGCGTGATCAAGATGACCTGCGGGAAGCGGTCCGCCAGGCGTCGCAACAGGCCCACGACGTGCTGGCGCCGGGCGTCGTCCAGCGATCCGAAGATCTCGTCCAGCACGAGCAGCGAAAGCGGCTGGCCCGCGCGTTCGGCGATCATTTGCGAGATCGCGAGGCGCAGCACCAAGTTCGCCACGTCCTCCTCGCCGCCCGATATCACCGGTTTGGGGATGCCGGCCTCGAGTATGGTCACCGTGTAGTCCTCGGTGAGCTCGAGCTCGTCGTAGCGCCCGTCGGTGAGGTCGGCGAGGAACCCGGACGCGAGCTCCGCGATTTCGGGGCGCATCCGCGCGTTCAGCTCGCCCCGCAAGTCGGAGAAGGCGCGGTCGAGCTCGTTGTGGAGCCGTTGGCGTGCTTTCAGAGTGGCGACGTGGCGCTCGTGCTCGGCCCGCTGGGCTTCGCGCTGCTCGACCTCGCGCAGGTCCTCCTCCGCGCGCGCCAGGGCGCCGCGCCCCTCGACCACCGCGAGCTCCGCCTCGCGCAGCGCCCCCATGGTGCGATCGAAGCGATCCTTCGCCTGCTTGTACTCCGCATCGGAGAACCCCTCAGCCCGCACCGCATCGGTGAGTTCCCGCACCCGGCGCTCGGACACGGAGAGCTGCCGCTCGGCCTGTTCGGCTTCGCGCACGAGGGCCTCTGCGCGGCGGGCGCGTTCTTCCAACGCCGCCGCCTCGAGCGCCACCGGTTCGAGCTTGGCGAGCTCGGCCCGCACCGCGTCGTGCCGCCCCATGTCGTAACCCGCGGGCCGCGCTTGCAGCCGACTCTCCAGGTCCGCGGCCCGTCGACGCGCCGCGGCGAGCTGGGCGGCGGCGCGCTGGCGCTCCTCCGCCTGGGCGCGCAGCTCGCCGGCACGGGCGTTTGCCCGCCGCTGCTCTTCGACCAGCCCCTCGCGCGCCGCCTCGGCCTCGCGCAGCTGGGCGGGTGGCTGGGCCAACTGTTCCAGCCGCTGGCGAAAGTATTTCCCGTCTCCGGTGATCACCTCGAGTTGGCGGTCGAGGAGCGCGAGAACCGCCGCGTATTCCGCGCCGAGGGGTCGCTGGCACGTCGGACAGGTCCCCTCGGGTCCAAGCCGCGCCAGCTGGTCGCGCTGCTCCTTCACCTCTTCGTACAGCTTGAGCAGCTCAGTGCGCTTGGTTTCCGCGTACTGGCGGTCGCGCACCCAGGCGGTCCGGGCCGCCTCCAGCGCCTGGTCGGCCGCCGCGAGGCGCTGTTCGACGCCCTGCGCCTCCGCCTCCGCGCGGGCCAACGTTTGGGCGACGTCCTGCAGCTCGGTGAGGCGTCGCTCGAGCGTCCCCGCCGCGCGCGCCAGCTCGTCGAGCTGCGCTTGGTCGGCACGACGCGCCGCGGCTTCGCGCTGCAGCCGCTCGAGTTCGGCACGCTCCGCTTTCAGGCGCGTCACCGGCGCAAGGTCGGTTTCCAGCCGCTTCAGATGCTCGCGGGCGGCGAGCGCGTCGGCCAGCTCCCGATCGAGCCGTTGAAATTCCTGGCGCGCCGTCAGGACGCGTTGCTCGGCCATGCGCCGCTCGCCGTCGAGCGACAGGGTGCGCTCGCGGCGCGTCATCCACTCGTTCCAGCGCGGCTCCTCGCGGGCCCGGGCCGCCTCCGCCGTCCGGCGGGTCCGCTCCGCCGCCTGGGCCGCCCCTTGCGCTGCGGCGAGGCGCTCCGCCGCGGCGCGCCGCTCCGCCGCCAGCCCCGCCGTATCGGGCAGCCCGGCTTCGAGTCCGCGGACCTCGGCCGCGAGGGTGTTCCGCACCTCGCGCACGCGCTCCTGGGCTTCCCGCAAGCGCTCGTAGCCGAGCACGCGCGAGAGGAAGGCCGCGCGCTCGGTCTTGCCGAGCGCCGCCATGACCGCGAGCTCCTTCTGGCCGGTGAAGTAGGTGTTGAAGAACTCCTGGTGGGTCATGCCCAGCGCCCGCTCGAGCTTCTCGGTCACGGCCTTGAGCGAGTTGGCGACGAGCTGTCCGTCCTGGCGCAGCGTCGCCGTCGAGAGGCCGCGCGTCACGCGATACTCGTGGGCCCCGAGCCGGAAGTCGAGCTCCACGCCCACGCTCGTCCCGCCCTTCGCGCCCAGCCGGCGGATCGAGTCCTTGTCGCCGCGCGCCGCTTGCACGCCGTAGATCGCCCACGCGATCGCCTCGAGGATCGTCGTCTTCCCCGAGCCGTTGGGCCCAAAGATCCCGGTGATCCCCGACCCAAACTCGAGCTCCGTGTCGGCGTGTTGCCGAAAGTTGACGAGCCGCAGTCGGCGCAGCTCCATCAGTCCGCGCCCTCGCGACCTGCGCGCTCGACGTAGTCGACGCCCGCCCGCACGAACTCCGGGCGATCCAGGTCCGCGTCGAGCGGCCGCCGCTCGAGGAACTCGCGGACCGTCTCGGGGAGGGTCTGCCGCCGGCCGGGCGCCCCCGCGCCCTCGGCCCGCGGCGCCTCGGGCCGACGCACGTCGAGCTCGAAGTGGAGCGCGCGGGCCTTGTACGCCCGGAGCCCCGCGTGGTCGAGATCGCGGGCGGTGGCGCGTGAGACGTCCCACAGCAGGAGCCGCACCACCTGGTCGTCGATCGGCGGCTGCGCCGCCGTCACGGCCGCGGCGATACGCTCGTCGAGCTGGTGCGCGGTGAGACCCTTCCCATCGATCGCCGGCAACTCGACGTGGCGGCGCACCGGCGTGATCGGGTGGACCGTGACGTGCGTCCCCGGCAGGTCGACGAGCAGGTATCCCTTCCCCGCCCGCCCCCGCTCCGCCTCATCCTGCAGTTGACCCCACGGATTCGGCCCTACGTATTCGAGACTCCCCGCATACCACACGTTCGGTTCCACTTCGTGCGCCACGTGGTAGTGGCCCAGCGCGACGTAGTCCCACTGCGCTGGTGCGATGGCCTCGCGCGTGAGGAGCGCACCGCCGTACTCCATCGTCCCGCGGGTCTCGCCGAGCCCGGGATACTGGCCGTGGGTGACCAGAATGTTGAACCGAGTGCCGTGCTCGGGACGCAGCGCGGGTCGCTCGTCCCCCACGAGCGCCTGGTGCGGCACCGCGAGCACCGAGCAGTCGAGGTGCCGGAAGCCAAGGGACCGCGCCTCATCGACGACGACGTGCACGCCCAGCGCCTCGTACAACCGCAGGATGGTGCCGGTTTCCGTGGATCGGGGCGTGTCGTGGTTGCCGGCGATCATGACGATCGGGGCGTCGGGGAGCCCGCTGCGTAGCCGGTGGAGCTGCTGGAACAGGAACAGGATGGCCGGGTTGGTCGGCCGCACGGAGTGGAACACGTCGCCCGCAAAGAGGATCAGGTCGGGGCGCTGGGCGAGCAGATCGTCCACCACCCGGCGGAACGCCTCGGCGACGTCGGCCTCGCGTTGATTGCCGCCCCGCGGCGTCTGCCGGTCGTACTGGCGGAAGCCGAGGTGGAGATCGGCGAGGTGGGCGAGCTTCATGCGGTTGGCGTGCCCCGGGGGGCGGCTCCTCGCTCTAGTATGGGTCCTCCGAGATGGGCTTCAGCTGCGCCACGCTTTCGCGCGGCGGCGCCGCGGCGGGCGCCACCCGCCCGCCGAGTTGCCGGCGGAGATAGGCCAGGGCGTCCTGCGGACGCTCGCGCCGTACCGCGGCAATCGCGCGGCGCACGTCGTCCGGCTGCCGCTCCGCGATCAGGTCCTTCACCTGGTTCGGCCGAATGCGCCGGTCGAGGCGCACGAGCTGGCGCACCACGGCGTCCTCAAACGGCAGGTCGGGGGCCGGCGCGAAGCGCTCCACGCCGTCCCGCCCGCGCAGCACGGCGGGCCGGGGGAACCGCACGAAGATCGGTTGCGTGAAATGAGGGTGCCGAATCATGAGCTCGCCAATCGGGAGCGTGGCCAGCTTGATCTTGATGGCGGGCGACAGCACGTGGTAGCCGGCGGTCGCCAGCTCATCGGAATCCATGCGCCCGAACACGACGGTCCCTGCGTTCCCTACGACGCGGCGATGGACCTGGGACCGGAACTGCTCGGCCCCGAACAGGGCCAGGCCCAGATAGCGACCCCGCTCCGAGAGATCGAGCAGCATCTTCTTCACGTAGGTGTCCAGGCCGTCAGCGGGCGCGTACTTGTTGAGCTCGTCCACGAAGACGACGACGGCGTCCACGCCCAGGTCGCGGCGTTCCAGATGCTCGCGCAGCTTCGAGACGGCGCGCGCGAACACCAAGTCCTGCCCGAGGGGATCGACGTTGGCGACGTCGATGACGTACACGGTCCGGTCCTCAAACGCCCCCCAGGGCAGGTCGTTCGAGGGGCCGTCATCGGTGACGAGACCCCGGCAGCGCGTCGAGATGTTGGCGAGCCGGTTGCGCACCTTGCGGATCGTGGCAATGTGATGGGTGCGCCAGGTGTCGCTGCGACCCGCGAATTCCAGTCCGTCGAAGATGGCCCGGAACAGCCGCTCGAGGTCCGCGAAAGTCTGTACCCGGTGCGTACCGCCAAAGCCATCCTCGAAGGCCTTGTCGACGACGCGGTCCGACAGGAAATCGATGAAGGCGTCGGCCTTGGCGTCGATATCGTCGCGGTGCAGGAGCACTTCCGCAAAATCGAGCACCTCGCGCAGCCCCCACACGAGCGGCTCCACGTCCCCCACGAGATCGGGGTGCGTCCGCAGCGTGTTGAGGTTGACGCCATCCGCCTTGAAGGGAGCGTAGTAGCGCACACGCTCGAACGGCCGCGCGGCGACGCCGAGGCGCTCGTAGCGGCGGCGATCCTCGTCGTCGAGCGCGCCGGGCTGATCGAGAAAGCACAGGTCCGGCCCCTTCACGTTGAAGCACACGGCGGCGATCCGCCCCTTGTGGGGCGGATAGTGCTGGAAGATGGACGCCAGGAGGAACTCGACCGCACTCGTCTTCGTCGCGAGGCCCGAGACACCGGAGATGTTCAGGTGCGCGGCCTCGGGGCCGAGGAGGAAATCGGCGTCCACGTAGACCGGCGCCTCGAGACCCCCGGCCGTGTACAGGCCGACCGGGATAGCGGTCGGCTGCCCGCCCGCGACGTAGGTCTCCATCCGCAGCGCCTGGGCCACGTCGCGGTCGGTCGCCACGAACACGCGCCCGAGCGGCACGGGCTGGAGCGGCTCCTCGGGCTGCTGGCGCAGCACGGCGGCCGTCCAGAGCCGGACCTCCGGGCGGGCCGTCGGCCGCGCGACGACGCGCGTCGGGTCGCCCGCGGCACCCACGACGTCGGCGAGGGGCGTGGCAAGGTCCGAGTAGGCTACCGCATCCGTCACCACACCGTAGACGACGCGCGGCCCCGTTCCTGCACCGCCCTCGCTTTCGACGCGCACGATCGCGCCGATCCCCATCGCGGTTTCGGTGGCGGTCCAGAAATGGAATTGGTGAGGCGTCGCTGGCTGGCGCTCGGTGGCCACGACGCGCCCGATCGGCATGGGTGGGGGCGATGCCTGGTCGATCACGGTGCGATCATGGGGAGACGGGAGCCAGCGGGCGGGAGGAGGTCCCGGGGCGCGCGGCTCCAGAGCAAGGGTTCCACAGTCTCTAGAACGATACCACAGCGGGTCCCCGGGCGCGGTGGGGGGTGGAGGCGTAGCGCCCTGGCTCCGCGCGGGCCCCCCCCGGTTATCGGGTCCGGAGGGCCCAGCCGAGATAAGTGACGCTCAAATCGTCGCCCAGCGCGCGCCCGCCGCCGGGGGCGCGCGTCACGCCTTGCATCTCCTGCACGACCATCCCATTCCGCGCGAGACCGGCGCTCAGCTCGGCGGGCGTGATGAAACGCCGGAAGTCGTGGAACCCCTCGGGCATCGTGTGCTGCACGTATTCCTCGTCCCAGACGAGGGCGAGGAACGCAGCGATCGTGCGGTTGTGCGTCAAGAAGCCGAGCCCGCCGCCCGGCGCCAGGACGGCGGCGACCCCGGCCAGGGTGCGCTCGAGATCGTCTACGTGCTCCAGCACGTCGACAGCGAACACGAGATCAAACGTCCCCGCGAGCCCGGCGCTGCCGAGCCGCTCCGCGGTCCCCGGGCGGTAGTCGATCGTTAGCCCGGAGCGCTCGGCGTGCGCACGCGCGGCCGCGAGCGATTTCTCCGAGGGATCGATCCCCGTGACCACCGCCCCTTGCGCTGCGAGCGCCTCGGCGAGAATGCCACCGCCGCACCCCACATCGAGCGTGCGCTTGCCCGCGAAGCCGCCAAACACGTGGCGGAAGTATGCGACCCGCGCCACGTTGAGCTCGTGTAACCCCACGAAGGGGCCGGTGTCGCTCCACCACAAGCCGGGCAAGCGGTCCACCAAACGCTCGTACTTCTCAGCCTCAGGAAGGCCGCCGAGCCGCGGCAGCGGATCGCTCACTATTGCACCTTCACGCCGATGACGAGCCCATCGCGGATCGGCGCGACGGCCGCCACCACCCGCGGGTCGTGTGCCGCGAGCTGGTTGAACGTGCGCACCCCGACGGCGTCGGCCGTGTGATCCGCGGGATCCACGGCCGCCCCATGGAAGAAGGCGTTGTCGCACAGCAAGAGCCCACCCGGCCGGAGCAGCCGCACGCTCCACTCGAAGTACTGGGCGAGCGGCGCCTTATCGGCGTCCACGAACACCGCGTCGAACCCCGGGGCGAGCGTCGGAAGGATGTCCAGCGCGGCGCCCTCGATCAACCGGACGCATCCCGCGAGTCCAGCTTCGGCGTATGCCCGCCGCGCGAGCTCCGCGTGGCGCGGGTCTTTCTCGATCGTCGTCAGCGTGCCGCCGGTCGTGAGGGCCCGCGCGAGCCAAATGCCGGAGTACCCGGCGAGCGACCCGATCTCGAGGACCCGCGACGCGACGACCGCGCGCAGCAGGACGTACAGCAGTTTCCCCTCGTCCGCGGAGATGTGGATCGGCGGGAGTTTGAGACTGGCATGCCGCGCCCGGACCGAGGCCAGCACGGCATCTTCGGGGGCGAACAGCTCGGTGACGTAGCGCTCGAGCCGCTCGTCCACGCTCAGGCGGTCGCCTCGACGTTCGGGAAGGGGGGGACGTCGAGAAACCACAAACCCGCGAGCCGCGAGGCCTTGTCGACCTCGACGAGCAACCGATCGGCGACGCGCACGACGGCATTCACCCGCGCACGCCCCACCCGGATGTGGAACACGGACTCAACCGGGTTCTTCTCGAGCGTCAGCGCCGTGTCCACCTCCACCGCCGCAATGCCGGGCTGCGACCGGCGGCTCGGGAAGAAGACGCGGCCCTCTTGGGCCACCTCCGGGATCGCGAGATCGTCGCGCGTACGGATGTCGTCAGGCCACGTCACGACATCGACGCCGCGCAGACAGCCGCCCGCGACATCGAGCACCACGAACGACCCGTCGACGCCCTCCAAGTCGACCGTGCCGTTCAGCCCGGTCGCCTTGCCCGCGCCCTTGCAGGCCACGGAGAGGATGTCGGTCTCGGGGTCCCAGTGGTAGCTCACCTTGGGCAGCTTGCCGTCGAGCGGCTCGATCCGGGCTTCGAACGTCATCGAACCAGCACCTTCCAGCGTTTCCGGAGGGCGGATAATATAGGCCGCACCGCACGGAGGGGCTAGCATAATGGAACGACGCGAGTTCGTGAAGACGACGGGAGCGACGGGGTTGGCGCTGCTGGCGGGGCGGTCCGGGGGCGCGGCGGACGGGCCCGCCCTGCGCGCACCCGTGTCGCACGCCGCGCGGCAGCAACCGGCCCTGGGGCCGGAGGTGTTCGCCCGCCGCCTGGCGCGTCTCCAAGAGGAGCTCGCGACCCGCAAGATCGACCTGCTCATCGCCACGCCCTCGACCACGTTCGAGTACTTCACCGGCGACAACCCCGGCCGCAGCGAGCGCCTGATCGCGCTGGTCGTGCCAGTGCGCGGCGCGCCGGCGGTAGTGTGCCCGTCGTTCGAGGTGGAACGCATCAGGGCCCACGGCGCCATCGCCGACGTGCACGGTTGGGATGAGCAGGCCGATCCCTACAGGCTCGTCGCCACGGTTACCCACGGCCTCAAGAAGACCCCGGGTCGCGCGACGGTGGCGCTCGAGTCGTCTACGGCGTACGCGACGTTCCTGCGGCTCGAGGACGCGCTCGGCGGCGCCAAGCTCATCGACGCGGCGCCGGTGACGGAGCGGCTGCGGATCGTGAAGGCGCCCGAGGAGGTGGCGCTGATCCGGCGAGCGATCGAGATCACCGAAGCGGCGATCGCGGCCACCCAGGCGGCGCTCGCGGTAGGCCAGACGGAGCGGGACGTGGCGCGCCTCCTGTCCCGCGAGATGCAGCAGCGCGGGGCGGAGGGCGGCGGGCTCGTGCAGTTCGGCCCCTCGAGCGCACTGCCCCACGGGCATCCGGGCGACCGAGCGCTGGAACGCGACGCGGTTGTCCTCATGGACTGTGGCTGCCGGGTGAGCGGCTACCAATCGGATATCACGCGCACCATATGGTTCGGCGACCATCCGCCGGAAGAGTTCCGCAAAGTCTTCAACGTCGTGCACGACGCGCAGACCGCCGCGATCGCGCTGGGCCGCCCCCTGTTCACCAAGTGCCAGGAACTGGACCGTGCCGCGCGTAAGGTCATTGCAGACGCAGGGTACGGAGCCTTCTTCACGCACCGCCTCGGCCATGGCCTCGGCCTGGACGTCCACGAACCTCCCTACATTGTGGAGGGCAACGAGACGCGCCTCGAGCCCGGCATGGTGTTCACGAGCGAGCCGGGGATCTACCAGCCCGGCAAGTTCGGGGTGCGCATCGAAGACGATTGCGTCATGACGGACAACGGCATCGAGGTGCTGAGCCACCGCGTGGCGAAGCTCTAGTCGCCGAGCTTCTTCGCGAACCCGATGATCCGGTCCAGTCCTTTGGCCAGGCTCTCGGGCGCCGCGGCGTAGGAGAGCCGAACGTAGCGGTCGTCCCCGAACGCGGCGCCGGGCACGAGCGCCACGCCGGTGCTGGTGATGAGCCGCGTGCAGAACTCCGCGCCGCCGATCCCGCCAAACGAGTCGACCCGAAAGAAGAAGTAGAACGCGCCCAAGGGATCGACGAACTCGACGCCGGGCAAGTCTTGGCGGAAGCGCCCGACCAGGACGTCGCGCCGGCGCCGGAACTCACCCACCATCCGGGCCACGTCCTGCTCGACCCGCTCGTCCCCGAGCGCCGCGGCGGCGGCGAACTGAGCGGGATGATTGGCGCCCGTCGTCGTGTGCGACTGTAGTGCGGCCACGGCTTTGGCCACGGGCCCGGGGGCGAGCGCCACGCCAATGCGCCACCCCGTCATCGCGTACGCCTTGCTGACGCCGTAGATGACCACGACGCGCTCCAGCAGATCGTCAGGGAGGTCGAGGAACGACGGCGCCGGCCCCGTCCCGTAGTGAATGCGGCGGTAGATCTCGTCCGCGATGATCCACACCTTCCGGTCGCGCGCCCACTGGGCGATGGCCTTGATCTCGGCGTGCGTGTACACCGCCCCCGTGGGATTGCACGGCGAGCAGAGCAGCAGGCCGCGCGCGCCGGGCACCACGCGGTCGAGGTCGCGCACGCTCACCTTGAGGCTCCACTCGGGGTCCCCGGAGACGAGCACCGGCCGAGCGCGAGCGAGGTGTACGATCTGCGGGTAGGACACCCACGCCGGCGCCGGAATCGCCACCACGTCCCCCGGACCGAACAGGGCGAAGCACATGTTGAAGAGCGATTGCTTCGAGCCGTTGGAAACGACGAGGTTGTCGGCATTGACCGGGCGCCCGCCCGAGAGGAGCGAGAGATGCTTCGCGGCCGCGGCGCGGAGCTCCAGAATGCCTTCGTTCGCGGGGTAATGAGTCTTTCCCTCGCGGATCGCGCGGATCCCGGCCTCCGCCGCGAGCGACGGCGTGGGAAAGTCCGGCTCCCCCGCGCCGAGGTCGATCACATCCTCGCCCGCGGCCTTGCGGCGCTTCGCCTCTTGCGAGATGGCGATCGTCGCGGACGTCTCGAGGTGCTGGAGGTTGGGTGACAGGCCGGGCGCGGGCGCCATGGGCGACAGGATAGCCAGAGGCGGCGGGCGGGCGCAACCAGCGGCGGGGCAGGACGGACCCGCAGCGGTCGACTCGGGAGCGGAGCGGGGGCGAGTGTCGCCCCACGGTGCCGTTGCCTTTCCCACCCCCCGACGCTACCATCCCTCGCGAACCCCGCCCTTTGACAACCGAGGACCGTGTGACGGTGGCAGACGCGCAAGCCGCGCTCGAGCGTGGCCGATCGGTGGTGCTGGTGCGCCCGCCGGCGGCGGAGCAAGCGCTGGAGCTGTGGGATCTCATCGCTACAGCGACGCCGGTGCTCAGACCCGGCGTCGGGTGCCGCGCCGTGATCCTGTGCGATGCGGCCGCCGCACTCGAGTGGGCGGCCGCGGCGCCCGCCGCCCTGCGGTTCCACGCCGTCACCGGCCTCGCCCGCAGCGCTCGCCTGTTGAAGGAGAGCGCCGTCGATGTCCTGGCGGCCACCGTAACCGACGTGGCGGCCCTGGTGGAGCGGGCCGCGCTCAAGCTCGATCAAGTCGCGACCCTGATCGTGGCGTGGCCGGAGGCGCTCGTCGCCCACGAGTACGGCGCCGTCCTCGACGCCTTGCTCGCCGACGCGCGCGACGCACGCCGCATCGTATTGAGCTGGAATCCCGCCGCGCTCCGCGACTTCCTGGAGCGCCACGGACGTCGCGCGCTGGTCCTCGGCACACCGCCGGTCGACGACACGGGCGCGCTCCTCCCCCCGGTATGTCGGGCCCGCTATTGCCTCGTGCCGTGGTCCCAACGCCAGCTCGCTGTGCGGGACGCTCTCGACACCCTGAACGCCACGCACCCGTTCATTTGGCAGGGCGGGCCGATTCCAGCGGCCACGGCCGACAGCACGGCCCCGGACGCGGTGCTGTGCACCCGCCTCCCGACCCGCGACGACCTCGCCGCACTGGCGCGGCTCGGCGTGCCGGTGGTGTTCCTCGCGGCGAGCCAACTCCCCTACTTGCGTTCCGTCGCCGCGCTCACCCCATTCCCCCTGCCATCCGGCGCCGATCGCGGGCGCGACCGCGCCGAGGCGCTGCGCGCGCGAGTGGCGCGGCGCCTGGAGGCGGGGGGCGTGGACGCGGAACTGGCGCTGCTCGATCCCCTGTTCGAACGGTTCGACGCCGCGGAAGTCGCGGCGGCGCTGCTCGCACTGCTCGGGGACGAACGCGCGAGCCCCCCGGGGGCCGGCGCGCTGCCCGGGCCCGCGCCGGGCCCGACGGTGAAGGTCTTCGTAAATGTCGGGAAGAAGGACCGGGCGGCGGCGAAGGATCTCGTTGGCGCATTGATTCGCGAAGCGGGCATGGCGAAGGGCGACATCGGCCGGATTGATGTGCGCGATACGTTCAGCCTGGTGGAGGTCACGGTGGGGGCGGCCGAGCAGGCGGTGCGGCGGCTCACGGGTGTCACGATCCGCGGGCGGCGCGTGCTGGCGCGGCTCGACCGCCAAGCCTAACGCGGTTGGCGAACACCCGTAACGCCGACGGGCCGTCCAGCGGGACGGCCCGTAAGTAGCAACGGCAGCGCGCGGTGCTATTTCCGGTTGTTGACCGCCATCTTCAGCTGCTTGCCGGCCCGGAACGCAGGAGCGATCGAGGCTTTGATCGTGATCGTCTCCCCGGTCTTCGGGTTCCGGCCCTGGCGCGACGCCCGCTTGCGCGCTTCGAAGTTGCCAAAGCCTGTGATCTGCACCTTCGCGCCCTTTTTCAGCTCGCCGGCGATGATGCCCTTGTCGTCGAACAGGGCCTCAATCGTCCGCGTCGCATCGGCCTTGGACATCTTGGTCCGCATGGCCAGCGCCGAGGTCAGCTCCGCCTTGTTCACGGTGTCTCCTTGTGGTGGTCTAGGGCCTGAAAACCCTTGGCAATCCGCCCCTTTGGCGGGGGGGCACCCGAAAACCCGCATGAAACCGCCACAATATGGGGGTATCCCCAGAAAAACCGCAAGTTCTGGGCACAATCTAGCCCCTTGCGAGCCGCAACCACGAAAACGTCAGGAGTGGCGTCGTTTCGTAGGGAGTCGTCGGAGAACGTTGTTGGAGGTCCCCGGACATCTCCCAGGGCCCCCCACCGCGAACAGCCGCTACGATTGGTAGAACCGCATAGTGTTAGAGGGGTACCTCACGAGCATGTTCAGTCTCACTGTGGCAGCGCTGACTACAGCAACGTACGAGCTTGAAAGCCCGGGCTAGGAGACTCGCACTCGTCGTGTTGCTCGGCTGTCTCGGGTGTCCTAAGCGGACCGCTATCTGGGTGATACCCGGGTCGACTACGGCTCACTTGGAGTTCGGAATCTCAAACCGTCTCGGAAGCACGACTGGAGTGGAGTTCGGGTATATAAGAGTCAATAGGTGTGATGGTCCTGACTACGGACCAACAGGTGCGAACTGGATGCTGAGCGAAAACGGAGTGGGGACGTTCTACG
>DATBBW010000209.1:0-9410 GCA_036270795.1 Gemmatimonadales bacterium
TCGCGATCGGGATTCGCGCGGGCGACGCGGATCAGCGCCGGGACCCCCTCCTCGCGCGGTCGCTGGGACAGCGCGAACACGGCCTGCTCCTTCACGTCGCGGTTGACGCTCGAGTCGTCCGTCAGGCCCGTGAGCCCGGCGGTCGCGGCGTCACCGGCCGCCTGACCCAGCCAGAACACCGCTTGGCGCCGGGTGCCGTGCGGCAGGTGCTCGTCGCGCGCCAGCTTCAGCAACGTGGGCCACACGGTCACCGAGTCCGCGATCGTTGCGGCGAAGATCGCCTGCTCACCCGCGCGCCCGCCGTCTTGGGCCGCGAGGTCCAGCAGGTAATCCACGGCCTCGCGTGTCGCCACGGCGCCCAAGTCGGTGACCACGACACTCGCCGGCGGCGTGACCCACCGCCCGCCGACGTAGGTGTGGAGTGACGCCACGCTGCCCCCGCGCCGCGTGAGCGAGACCCGTACCGGGCCCGCCTCGCAGTCGTAAGCGACCTCTGCCTCGTCCCCATTCCGTCCGAACGTGAACGTGTTGCCGCAGCTCCCCGCGGTGCAATCGGTTGAGATCATCGTCCGCCCATTGCCGCACACCCCCGCCCGTGCCGCGAACGTGAAATGCACGCGGCCGTCGGGAGCGGCGGCGATCCGGGCTGCGAGGCGTTGCGCCGCCGCCGGGGCGGCCAGGAGGGCCAGCGCAAGTGCGAAGACCAGGCGGCGCGTCATTGGTTGATGATCTCCATCAGGACTTGCGCCGCGCGCGGGTCGTGTGACTGGCCGAGCCAGAAGATCGCCTTCTTGCGGAGCTCTTTGTCGCGCTCGGTCTTCGCGATTCGGAACAGCTCGTCGAGCGCCGCGGGTTCATGGCGCTGCGAGTAGACGAAGATGAGCTGTTCTTTCATCTCCTGGTTTTGGATCCGCTCGTACAGCCCGGAGAGCTGGCCGAGGTCCGCGCCCTGCTGGCCCGCCCAGAACAGCGCCTTCTTCCGCATTTCGATCGGCTCGCGCTCGTTGACCGCGATGTCCAAGAGCCAGCGCCCGCTCTCTTCCCCGTGCATCTGGGCGATCGAGAAGATCACCTTCTCCTTGAGGTCCTCGTCCGTCAGCTTGGCGTAGAGGGCGCGCAAGAAGGCGGCGTTCTCGGGCGAGTGCTGCTGGCCGATCCAGAAGATCGCCTTGTCGCGCAACTCGGGCGGAGCGCCGGCGTTCTCGGCGAAGCCGCGGAGGATCACGGCGGCGCGAGGGCTGTGCTGCTGCGACAACGCGAACAGGGCCTTCTCCCGTACCGCATCATCGTGCGAGGTCTGGAGGATCGAGTCGAGCATGGTGACCGCGCGCTCGGTCGGCACCTGCGACAGCCAGAAGACCGCTTGCTCGCGGCACCCGGCGTCAGGATCGTGCTGCACGACGTCGAGCAGGATGTTCTCGGTCTCCGAGTCTCGCTTCTGTGACACGATGAACACGGCCTTGCGGCGCAGTTCGACCGAGCACCGGTCCCGGCGCGCCAACACCCTCTTGAGAATCGGCAACGCCCGCTCCGCGTCCATCTGGAGCAGTCCGTTTAGCGCGGCGATTCTGACATCGTCATCGTCGCCTGCGCTCACGCAGTGGGTCGAGGCACCGGTGTCCGCGGTGGCCTTCGCATGCTCGTTCGCATGCTGGTTCAACCAGGCCGCCGCCTCGGCGTCCCCCCGCTGCGCGAGAGCCGCCTGGATCCGTGCGAGGAGCGCATCGGCGTCCCGCAGCGTCGCCGCCCGGGGGTAGTCGCGGTGCTCGGTGACGATGAGGCTGCGGGCGCGGTCCAGGTCGTCGTTCTTGGTCAGCGCGAATGCCGCCCAGTACAGCGCGTCGCCCGCGCGCGGCGATTTGGGGTAGCGGCGCATCAGGTCGCCGAACAGGTTCGCCGCGCTCGTGTAGTCGCCCTTGTTCAACGCCTGGCGCGCGGCGCGCCACAGCGAATCCGTCGGGTCCTGGTCCTGCTGCGGGAAGCGCGGGTCGAGCAGCCCGAGCGTCTCGAGCTGCTGGTCCAGCCCCGGCACTGGCTCCAGGGCGCGCAGCGGCTCCGTCGCCGCGAGCCGTGCCAGCGCCGGCGCCGCGGCGTCGAGCGCCCTCTGGGCGCGGGCGAGCGCCACGTCCTGCTGCGGGCGGAGCGGTTTGAACAGCATGAGCGTCTGGAGCTGCTGGTCCAGCCGCGGCAATGCCTCCAGGGCGCGCAGCGGCTCCGTCGCCGTGAGCCGTGCCAGCGCCGGCGCCGCGGCGTCGAGCGCCCTCTGGGCGCGGGCGAGCGCCGCTTCGGCACGCGCCGTTCCCTCTACTGCTTGCTCGGGCACCACTGGTTGCTGGCTGCCCAGGACGGCCGCGACCACCAAGTACATCGCCTGCATCACAGTGCTCCTTGCGTGCCTGCGGCACCCGAGCCGGCCGGAATGGCCGTCCGCAGCCGTAGCAACACGCTTCGTTGGTCCAGTCCCTCGTTGATCAGTTGCACGTCCTCCCGCGCCCCGCTCGCCGGCAACTGCGCGATCTGGGCCAGGACGAGCTCCAGATCCTCGAGCAGACCCTTCAGTCGGGGGTCGTCGGCGGCGGGCGAGTCGAGCATTAGCCGGGTGGTCCCGAGCAGCTCCCGAGCCTGCGCCGCAAACTGCACCGCGGGTTCGCCGGCGCGGGTGTCCGCGCGGAACCCCGTGAGCAGCGTTTCGGTGCGGCTCAAGTGCTCCACCGCGGCGACCTGGTAGGCGAGCATCGTGGCGGGTGCGCCGGCCGCGAGCCGCGGGCTCGGGCCGGACGGCGTGGCCGTCCAGCGGCCGATCCCGATCCCGAGCGCCAGCAGTGCGGCGATGCCCACACCCCAGCGCAGCCGGGGCCCGAGCGCGCGGGCCCGCTGCCGCCGCGCCACGCGCGCCGCCGCAATCCGCCGCCAGATCTCCTCCCGGGGCGTCGCGGGGGGTCGGTGATAATCCCGCGCGGCGTCGGTCAGCCGCCGTTCGAACTCGTCTTCCATCATGACACCCATTCTCCCGCGAAGTCCGCGAGCGCCTCGCGCAGTCGGGCGCGGGCTCGCGATAATTGCGCCTTCGACGTCCCCGTCTCGACGCCGAGGGCCGCGCCGATCTCTTCGTGCGTGTAGCCCTCGACATCATGCATCACGAACACCGTGCGGTACCCGTCCGGGAGATCGTCGATCGCCCGGGCGAGCCGGCCCTTCAAGTCCGGCTCCGCCTCACGCCGCGCGGTCGCCACGCCGTCCGCGTGCTCCAGCTCCGTCTCGCGGCCGCGCAGCCGCTTCACTTTGCGCAGCCCGTTCAGCACCACCGACGTGGCGATGGCGTGCAGCCAGGTGGAGAGCCTCGCCTCCCCCCGGAACGAGCCCAGCTGCTCGAAGGCGCGGACGAAGGCGTCCTGCGTGAACTCCCGCGCCAGTTCGTCGTCCCCCGTCAACCGGTAGGCGAGACGGTACACCCGGTCGACGTGCGCGTCGTACAGCGCGCGCTCCGCGACGCCGTCCCCGGCAAGGACTTGGGCTATGAGATCGCGTTCGTCCACCGGGCTCCGATGCGGCGGTCTCGGATATCCCTGTGACACACGGGGTGCGGAAAGGGTTGCGTGGCGGGGCGTTAGCCCTGCTTCAGGAGGATGCGGATCCCGACACCGGTGAGCATGGCGAGCAGGAACGAGGCTAGGGTGCCGATCAGAAAGTACTCGGCGAACTCGCGATCTTCCAGCGCGCGAAAGCGCGCCAAGGACTTGGCGGCGATGATCCAGCCCACCGCGCCGTATTCGCCGAGCAGCACGAGCGTGAGGGTCAGGGCCCGCTCGAGGGCTCCGATCGCGCGGCCCCGGGCGATGTCGATCGCGCCGGCGGTGCGGTCCTCGTCGCGCCGCATCTGGAGCGTCGGGAACTCGAGCACGCTGCGGACGAGGACGATGCCTCGACCCGCGACGTAGAGGTAGGCGGTCGCGAGCAACCCGGCGCGGCCCCACCATAGCCCGTCGGGGCTCGGCTTGGCCAGGCGCGCAAGGAAGGTCCCTGCCACGAGGGCGGCAGCGACGAGCACCACTTCCCAGACGAGCAGCGTCGCGGCGCGCCGCCGGCCGTCCACTTGGGCGGGCCAGAGGGTGGCGGCCAGCGCGTAGGCCAGCAGCGGCACGACGAAAAGCGGGTTCACGAGGTCTCCAAGAATGCCCGGAACATCTTATCCCCGGCCGCGACCAGGGGCCAGGCCATGCGGCGCGCTAGGTGGGAGATGGCGCTGCGGTCGACGTGGAGCCGGGCTGCCGCCGCGGCGGGCGAGCCGAGCCGCAACAGGGTCGCGGCGAGCCGCTGGCGGGGGGTCCAGCTCCAGTAGAGCGCTGAGTAATAGCTCGTGAGCGGCTCGAGGGCCGCGGCGAATCCCGCGAGCGCCAGCACGCGGCGGTGCCGCTTGGCCTCCTCCAGTGCGGCGCGGGCCAGGTGGAAGCACGGCCCGTCGACCTCCGGGGCGGTCCGGGCGAGCGGCGTCGTGATGGGCCCCCGGCCGCAGGCCACGACCCACACGACCGCCGGGAGCCTAACGCGCAGGTAGTGGACGCAGTCCCACAGCGCCGCGGGCGTGGTGAACAGGCCCTCGAGCTCGTCGCCCCGCGTGAGGGCGAAGCGAGCGGCGAGCGCCGGCCGGTAGCGGCGGTTGAGGTCCGGCAGGGCGGCGCGGAGGTCGGCCTGGAGGCGGGCGCGCCGCCGGGCCGGGAGCAGGCGCGACGCGGTCGCGTCCGCGATCAGCGCCACGTAGCGCGGTGTCATAAGATGTCACATTGTGGCAATATGACGAATTACGTCATAATTGCCTCATGTGACGTAAACTGTCAAGCGGCTACTTCGTGCCGAACAACCGGTCGCCGGCGTCGCCCAGCCCGGGCAGGATGTAGCCGTGGTCGTTCAGCTCGCGATCGAGCGCGGCGGCGAAGAGGGGGACGTCGGGGTGGCTCTCGAGCAGGCGGCGCACGCCCGCCGGGGCGGCGACGAGGCTCAGGAAACGAATGCGTTGCGCGCCCGCGTGCTTCAGGGCGCTCACGGCGTCGACGGCCGAGCCGCCCGTCGCGAGCATCGGGTCGAGCACGATGAAATCGCGGGCGTCCTCGCCCGCGGGGATCTTGAAGTAGTAGTCCACCGGCTCGAGCGTGTCGTGCTCGCGGTAGATGCCGATGTGCCCCACGCGGGCCGACGGGATCAGCTGGGCGATCCCCTCGACCATGCCGAGCCCGGCGCGCAGGATCGGCACGAGCGCGAGCTTCTTGCCGGCGACCCGGACGCCTCGCATCCGCTCGAGCGGCGTCTCCACGGTGAGCGGCTCGAGCGGTAGATCCTTGGTCACCTCGTAAGCCATCAGCATCGCGATCTCGTTCACGAGCTGCTTGAAGTCGCGGGTGGTGGTGTTCTTGTCGCGCAGAATGGTGAGCTTGTGCTGGATCAGCGGGTGCTCGAGCACGGTGAGGTTGGGGAACTGGGGGTGCGGCATGGGCGGAAAGTATCAGCCGCGCCACGGCCCTGCCAAGCGCCGGGCTCGACGGCGCCGGGGCGCGGCGCGCGAGCTAGCGCCGCAGCTCCGCCAGCCGCCGCGTGAAGAAGCGCCGCTCCGGCTCCTGGCGCGTCAAGCCCAACGCCCGTTCGTACGCGGCAATGGCCTCTGTCCTCCGCCCCAACCGCCGGCACAGGTCCGCCCGCGCCGAGTGCGCGTGGTGGTAGTCCGTCAACTCGCCGCGCGCGAGCACCGCATCGATCAGGGCGAGCCCGGCGGCGGGTCCGTCCCGCATGGCGATCGCAGCCGCGCGATTGAGTTCCACCACGGGCGACGGATCCACGCGCAGCAGGACGTCGTACAGGCCCACGATCTGGCGCCAATCGGTCGTCGCGGCGGTGCCTGCCTCGGCGTGGACCGCGGCGATGGCGGCCTGGAGCGTGTACGGCCCGAAGCGCCGTGACGCGAGCGCGCGCTCGACCAGCGCGCGGCCTTCCTCGATCTGGGCGTGGTCCCACTGCGAGCGATCCTGGTCATCGAGCAGCACGACCTCACCGGTGGGCGAGGAGCGGGCAGCGCGGCGGGAGTCGTGCAGCAGCATGAGCGCGAGCAGGCCGACCACTTCGGCTTCCGCCAGCAGCTCGGCGAGGAGCCGGCCCAGGCGGATTGCCTCGGCCGAGAGATCCGCCCGGATCAACGAGCCGCCCGAGGAGGCCGAGTAGCCTTCGTTGAAGACCAGATACACGACGTGCAGCACGGCATCCAGGCGCTCGGGAAGATCGGGGCGCGCCGGCACCTGATAAGGGATGCCCGCGGCCTTGATCTTGGCCTTGGCGCGCACGATGCGCTGCGCGATGGCGGGGGCCGAAGTAAGGAAGGCACGCGCGATCTCTTCCGTGGCCAGGCCGCAGACCTCGCGCAGCGTCAGCGCGATCCGCGCGTCCGGCGGTAGGGCGGGGTGGCAGCAGGTGAAAATGAGGCGCAGCCGGTCGTCTTCCACAGCGTCGTCGTCCAGCTCCGCGACGGGCGTCACGGCGTCGTCGAGGCGCGCGGCCACGGGGCCGAGCGATGCGTCGAAGCGGGCCCGCCGGCGCAGCTGGTCGATGGCCTTGAAGCGCCCTGCGGACACGAGCCAGGCGCGGGGATTCGCCGGCACGCCCGCGGTGGGCCAGCGCTCCAGCGCCGCGGCAAAGGCGTCGTGCAGCGCCTCCTCGGCGAGGTCGAAGTCGCCGAGGAGGCGGATCAGCGTAGCGAGCACGCGACGCGAGTCCGAGCGGTAGATGGCCTCCACGGTCTCGCGCGCGCGGCCGGTGAGGTCCTCAGTCACAAGCGCATGCCAGCCTCACCCCGGCTGCTGGTCGAACTCCATGATCGGCCGTACCTCCACCGCGCCGAGCTTCGCCGACGGGATGCGCGCCGCCACCTGGATCGCGTCGTTCAAATCCTTGGCCTGGATCAGGTAGAACCCGCCCAGCTGCTCCTTCGTCTCCGCGAACGGCCCGTCGGTGGTCGAGATCTTCCCGTTGCGGACCCGCACCGTCGTGGCGGTGGGGGTCGGCTGCAGGGCCTCGCCACCAATGTACTGGCCGCTCTGCCGGATGCTCTGCGAGAAGGTGCGGTACTCGCCCGTGAGGGCGTCGCTCTGGGGCTTCGGCATCGTCGCCCACAGCTTCTCGTTGTCGTAGATCAGGCACAGGTATCGCATGACATCCTCCGGTTGGGGGGGCACGAGATCGTTAAGTAGTCGTTCGGCATGAGCCCGAATCGACAGGGTGCCGGTCGCCCGGCACGGCACCCAACCACTCCCCTTGGCACGTCAGCCCGTGCGGGAGCGTTCCCCTTGCTGTCGCGGGACCGCCGGCACGCTGTCGCTATGGTGTTTGACACCCGTAGCGCTGCCTCCCGTGCCGGCCGGTAGCGGAGCGGCGGACGACCGGTAAGTTGCTCACGAGCCTGCCGACCCGAGACCGCTGATGCGACCCACTGCACTCGCTGCGCTCATATCGCTTGTCGTCGCATCTCGTGGCGCGAAGGGTGCGCCCCTGGCGCTCATGCGGCGGGCGCAGGTGCCCTCCGACACGACTGCACCGGGCGGGCGCTCGCGCCTCTTCGACTCCGCTGACCCCCTGGCGATTACGCTGCGTGCCGACTTTGGCGCCATCACGAAAGAGCGCGGCACCGAAAAACACGATCATCCGGGCAGGCTCACCTACGCGCGCTCCCGCGAGGACACCGTCGGCCTCGACGTGCAGCTCCACACGCGCGGGCATTTCCGGCTGCGGACCTGCCAATACCCGCCCCTCAAGGTGGGTTTCGACCGCGACCAGGTCGCCCACACGATCTTTGCCCACCAGAATAACCTGAAGCTCGTCGTCCAATGTCGCGGTGGCAGGTCATATGCGAACTACCTGCTCGAGGAGTACTTGATCTATCGCTTGTACAATCGCCTTACGGAGCGGAGCTTTCGCGCTCGTCTCGCCCGCGTGACCTACGTGGATGCCACCGGGAAGCACGCCCCCGACATCCGGGATGCCTTCTTCCTGGAGGACGACGACCGGATGGCGCGTCGCAACCACGCGCGCGTGTTTGGCGAGAAGGGGATGGCGCAGGGCGACCTCGATTTCGAGCAGCTGGGCCTGCTCGCCGTCTTCGAATACATGATTGGCAACACGGATTGGTCGGTCCGGGGGGGGCACAACATCGTGCCGATCCGTGATTCGACCGGCGAGATTTACCCAGTGCCGTACGACTTCGATTGGTCTGGCGTGATCTGGACTCCCTACGCCGTGCCCGATTCGCGACTCGGGATTCGGACCGTCCGCCAGCGCCTGTTTCGCGGTGCCTGCCGCACCCCCGAAGAGCTGGCGACCGTGTTTGCCCCGTTCAACCTCCAGAAGGACGCGATCTATGCTATGTACTGGGCGCAGGAGGGGCTTGAGCCCGGGCGGATCAGGCAGGCACTTGACTACTACGACGAGTTCTACCGCACGATCACCGATCTCGGCAAGACGAGGCGCGAGCTCATCCAGTCGTGCCGCGTGGGTCTCCCATGACGCTCGAACCGTTCACCCGATCGCTGCTGCGGCTCGTGGTCTACTACGCGGTGCTCGTGGCCGGGGTCCTGGTGTTGGAGCGCGCGTCGCCGGCCGTCCGAGAGGCGGTGACCCGCGAGCTCCCGGCCAACATGACGACGCGGCAGCTCCGCAAGGCGGTCGAGGGCGGCGCCGAGCCGGGGGAAGAGACCGATGCCGCCGCTCCGGGTCGCTCGAGCCCGGCAGTTGCCACGGCGCTCGCGATGAACGGCGCGTTGCTGTTGGTGATCCCCGTGGCGTGGGTGTACATGCTGAGCAAGCGTCAGCGGGGATGGGATCCATCGGTCGTGCATACGGTGATCCTGCTGCCGCTCGTCACGGCGGGCATCGTGACCCTGGTCCGGAACAGCCTCGCGCTCGCCTTCAGTCTCGCTGGCCTCGCTGCGGCCGTGCGGTTTCGCAACACCCTCAAAGACACCAAAGACGCGGTGTTTGTGTTCCTGGCGCTCGCGGTCGGCCTCGCCGCGGGCGTGCAGGCGTTGGCGCTCGGCTTCGTGGTCTCGCTCCTCTTCAACGGTGCCGTCCTGGCGCTGTGGGCGCTGAACGTCGGCGACACCTATGCCGGCGAGCCCGGCCCCAGGATCACGCGCGAGTTCCGCATTCAGACCCCGACGCGGGTCGAGGGAATCCTGCTCGTTCAGGCCGACGGGCCGGCCCAGGCTCGCGTTGAGGCCACGCTCGAGGCCCAGACCAAGAGCTGGACGCTGGTGGGGCGGGCGCCGAGCGACGCGGGTCGGGCCACCCTGGCCTATCTCGTCCGTCTGAAAAAGAAGGTGCAGCCGGCGGTCCTCGTCGCGGCGATCACGGAGCAGGGTGCGACGGCCGAGTTCCAG
>DATBBW010000210.1:0-5799 GCA_036270795.1 Gemmatimonadales bacterium
CTGCACTGGCGGGACTGATGAGCTGGGGCGGGTGGCACTACCCCGTCCGGTGAACGGCGTCAGTGCCAAAGCACTGTCATGCGGCAAGCCGTGTGCCGCCTATGCGCCTGGCGCTTAGCCGAGGCGGCGTCGCATGTTACGGCTAACGAGCCCCTCGCAGAGGCGCGCCCGAGCTCTCGCCACCCGCACCACCGCTTGCAGAATCCGGCGCTCGCGGGTGACCCGTCGGCGCGTGATGCGCGTCACCAGGGTGCCCCGCCAGTCGCTCCGGGTCACCGTGATGGGCGCCGCGAGCGACCCGCCTCGGTCTAGAAACCCGGCGCGACGGGCACGGGAAGTGGGCCGCGTCAGGAACGCTTGTTGGAGGGCGGGGAAGGGGCGGGGTGGCCCGGCCGCAGCCCACGGGGCGCCGCCGGGCGGGCGACTGAGCACCACGACTGGCGGCCCGGGCGGGTGTGACGTCCGGCCTTGATCCCAAGCCAGCGTCGCCCGTATTTGTGACCCAACCTCTGGTCCACGATGCGTCGCAGTGATGTCGCCTCGGACTCGCCTTGAGGACCGACGCGACATTGTGGAGGGAGCCAGACACGGATGAAGACTCGAGCGTATGCGTTGCTGACGGTTGCCGCGCTCGTGGGGTGCCAGCAGAGCACGGCAACTCCTGTCGGGGGGTCCCTACCGCCTGCGGGCACCCCGACGGTGCGCGTGCAAGGCAACCAACTCGTGGACTCGACCGGGCAGCCGGTCCGACTGCGCGGCGTCGACCGCTCGGGGACCGAATACGCCTGCGCTCAAGGGTGGGGATTCTTCGACGGCCCGTCGGATTCCGCGTCTATCCAGGCGATCCGATCATGGAGCGCGAACGCCGTCCGCGTGCCACTGAACGAGACCTGCTGGCTCGGCATCAACGGTGTCAACCCCGCGTATGCGGGTGACAACTACCGTCGCGCAATCGCCGGCTACGTGGCCCTGCTCAACCGCCTCGGGCTGGTCGTGATCCTCGACTTGCACTGGACCGCCGCGGGGACGAACGTGGCGCTCGGTCAGGCCCCAATGCCGAACCGCGACCACACGCTGGACTTCTGGCGTCAAGTGGCGACGGCGTACAAGGGCAACCAGCGCGTGATCTTCGACCTGTTTAACGAGCCCTACCCGGACAACAACTCCAACACCGCGGAGGCGTGGCGCTGCTGGCGGGACGGCGGCACCTGCAGCGGGATGACGTTCCAGGCGGCGGGGATGCAACAGCTGGTCGACACGGTCCGCGGCACCGGCGCCACCAACGTGATCATGATCGGCGGCATCCAGTACGCCGCGCGCCTCTCGGGCTGGCTCGCGAACAAACCGGTCGATCCGCTCAACAACCTGGCGGCGTCGTGGCACATCTACAACTTCAGCGGGTGCAACGCGGTCGCCTGCTGGGACAGTGACGCCGCCCCCGTGGCGCTCCAGGTGCCGTTGGTGCTCGGGGAGCTCGGGCAAAGCGACTACGGCAACGCGTTCGTGACTGCGCTGATGGACTGGATGGACGTCCGGAAGGGCAGCTACCTCGCCTGGGAGTGGGACGTGTGGGGCCAACCCCTCGACCTGATCCAGCGCTATGACGGTACGCCGACTGCGTACGGCCAGACGTTCAAAACGCGGTTCGGTTCATAAGCGCGGCACGGGGCCCTGACGCCTCGCGAGGAGCCGACTCGACCCGAGGGTGCCCTGTCTGGCCGAGGGCGCGTCGCTGCGATGGGCCGGCTCGGTCCCGGTGGCGCTCACGCCCCCGCGGTCGCCACGTGACGCCCGACCCCTCGCGCCAGCCGCACCTCACGGTCTGACGTCCCGCCCCTGGGGGCGGAGCAGCGCGTCCACCTCGGCGTAGCCCGATGGAAACGCAACTCCGGTCGGCGACGCGCCCGCCCCGAGCAGCATCGCCACCGACTCGGGAGAGCGCCGGTCCGACCAGTACGAGTCCACGCAGGCGCGGACCGCCAGCGCCAACGGCGTCCGCCCCTGGCCGTCCGCCGCGTCAACCGGCGCGCCGCGCTCTATGAGAAACCGTACCGTTGCGTGCTGCGCCCGCCAGGCTGCGACGTGGAGTGCCATACTGTCCTTCGCGATGTCGAAATAGCCGTCTCCTGTCCGGTACAAGGTGTCGACTGCGATGCCCAGCTCGAGGAGCTGGCCCACGCCGTCGCTATTCCCGACACCGGCGAACAACGCGAGCAACTCGCCACCCTGCGCTCGGACCTGATGCACGAGGGTCGGGTCGCTGTCGGCGCTGGCGCGAACCGCCGCTCCGTCGTTCCGGGCGCACGCGGCGATGAGACGGTCGACGCCGCGCAGTTCGATCGGCACGCCGCGTCGCTCGAACAGCGCGAGCAGGTCGGCCCGCCCCCGGCGCGCGGCCATCGCCACCGCCGACGTGCCTTCTTCGCGCAGCGTCGGATCGGCGCCGTGGTCGAGGAGCAGCGCGATGATCTCGAGGGCGTTGTCTCGCGCGATGGCGTGATGCATTGCCCGGAAGCACCCGGTCCGCTTGCGATTGGGGTCCGCGCCGTGCTCCAGCAAAAACTTCACGCCGTCGTAGTCGTGCCAGTCGTGCTTGCGAACCAACATGAGCGACAGGCTCTCGGCGGTGAGTTGGCCCGTCTCCACGAGGAGCTTTACGACGGCGTTGTCACCGGACTCGGGCGAGTGATAGACGACCTCGCCATCGTTCGGATCGGCGCCCCGCGCGAGCAGCAGGCGGGTCAACTCCGCGTGATGGGCCACGCCAGCGGCACCGTACAGCACGCTTTCGAACGCGGGCTGGGGTTGGTTGCTCGGTTCATAGAATCCGGTGTCGGCCCGCGCCCCGGCATCGAGCAGCGCCTGCGCCGCGTGTACGAAGCTTGCCGATCGCGCGCGATCGAGCCGCAGATATCGCGAGAAACAGAGATGCGTGAGCGCATCCCACCCGCGGGGGCCGCCTTTCGCCGTGGCGGTTGTGGGGTCGAGCGTGAGGAACCGACGCACCGCGGTATCGTCGCCGAGGATCGCCGCCGCATGGATGTCCTGCGTCGCAACCTCGGGGTGCGCCGCCAGGATTACCGCAGCGCCCTCGAGAGTTCCAGTCGCATGCCCGCTGTCGAGCGGCACACACGCCGCTTCGATGAACGCGGCCAGCGGATCAACGCTCGTGGTCATCGTGTCCCCTCACCGAGCAAACTAGCACGCGTGGGAGACCTTCCGGCGTCAGAAAGCTGTAAGCATCGCCGGGCTGCGGAGTTGCGACGCCCACTCGTCAGCCAGCGCGCTTCCTGGCGGCGTGCTCGCTCTTGCGCCCGAGTTCGACATGGGGGGATATGGGGCGCCGCCCCTCGACCGCCGTCCACAGGAGAGTGCCATGGCCGCCGTGTCCGCTGGTCGTTCGCTCGGGTTGCTCGCCCTCATCGTCGCCCTTCGCACGCCCGCCCACGCGCAGGGTGTCGCGTCTGCCCCCTCGGGGGCGACGGCCGCATGGACCGTCAGGGTCAACGGGGACGTTCGCTGGCAGCAGGTCACGCCGGCCGGCATGCTCCTCGCCTCGACCGATCGTGCCCTCGCCGGCATCGACATCGAGCGCGGCCAGGTCGCGTGGGAGAAGCCCGAGCTGGGCGGGTTACCGGCCGACAGCGTCCGGCCGGTCGAGGGCTCGCTCCTCATGGAGGCGGCGCGGCCGGGGCTGTTGTTGGTCTTCGACCCGGCGACCGGTGCAGTCGTCTTCGATTCGCGGCGCCTGGGTCTCACACAAGTCCGCACCCGCCGGGTCCTGCCGCAGACCGGCACCCTGCTCGTCCACGGGCAGCGCCCCTCCGGGCCGCCGGTCGTCGCGCTCTACGATCTCGCAAGCGGTGACCAGCGGTGGGCGAGCGAGTCGCTGTTTCAGCAGACCGAGCCCAGAAAGCGGGGGTTTGGCGGTCTCATCCAGGGCGTCGTGCGACTCGCTTCCGGCGGCACCACGCTCGAGGTCCTCCAGGCGGGGCCCGAGGTGATCGTGGTCAACACGCTGATGGGCCTGCGGGCGTTGGATGCGCGGACGGGCGCGGTGCGCTGGTCCGCTGTACTCCCCACGGCCCGCGCGGGCGCCCCCGCGCGGCACGTGCGGCTCTACCCTTCCCTCGACAAACCCGACCGCATTTACGTGAGCTTCGACGACCGACTCATGGCCTACCGGCTCGCCGACGGCCAGGCGCTGTGGGCCAAGCCTGCCGCTATCGATGGGCGCATCCGGGACATCGTGCAGCATCCTGCAGGGCTCATCATCCTCCCCGAGTCACCGCCACCGAACGAGGCCACCGGCAACGTCCGCATTGTGAACGGCATCGTGCAGACCGGCCTCAACGTGGCGCGCTATGACGACGGCACGACGATCGCCGAGAAACCGCTGCGGATGCGCGGCACGGTGGCGGAGGCGCTGGTCGCCGGCGACGCCGTCGTGCTGGCTGTGGACGCCGACTCGCGCACCTTCGTGAACGTGCTAAACGTCGCCACGGCGACCCTGCGCTTGAACAAGGATGTGAAGATCAAGGGCCACCTCGACTACGCCGAGCTCACGCCAGCGGGCCTGCTCTACGTGTCGCGGCCCGACTCCCTGACGAACGCTGAGGTCAACATCGTCGATCTCGCCAGCGGTGAGCCGCGGTTCAAGGATGCGATCGAGAGCGGGAAGCCGACCTTTGAGAGCGCGAGCGGATACAATGCCGCGCGCTACCACCTGCATCACGCGGTTGAGGGACGGACGCTGTACGTCTTCGCGAACCGTGACCACCACCTGTACGCCGTCGACCGCGACGCGGGCACATTCCGGGCGCTCGGAGGCGAGATCAAGCTGCAGGGTGGCGAGGATCCCACCGCGATGGAAATCCGCCCCGGAGGCATTGTCCTCAGCTCGCCCCAGAACCTCGTGGTCGTCGCGCGTGACGGGCAGGTGAAACAGCAGGTGTACTATCCCGCGCCGCAGCTCCCGGGGCTGCTGCGCGCGCTGTATGCGATCAACTCCGTGCGCGCCGGCCTGTACGGCGCCGCCGCCGCGGCGTACGGCGACGCCTTCGCTCAGGCGTCGCGCCGCGCTACCGATTCCACGGCGCAACGCGTCACGGCCCAGATCGCGACGGCGTACACCCAGGGGGGCAAGCAGCTCGAGGGCTACTCGCACCAAGCGGGGGCGATGGCGACGAAGCGCTTCAAGGCTTCGCTCGCCGTGCCGGGATCCCTCTTCATGCTGACCCGTGCGCCCGAGGGGAACGGCAACGTGCTGCTCCAGATCGACAAGGACAGCGCGCAGCCGCGGGCGCGGGTGGATCTGGGCAAGGAGCGCGAGCCCGTGTACGCGGTGGACGACGTCGCCAACATGCTGTTTCTGCGGACCGCGTCGAACACGCTCGTCGGGTACCGGCTCTGATGCGCGCGGGCGCGGGGGCTGACGACCCGTGACGCAGGACTCGTCAGCCTCACGCCCTCCTCCCGGCCTGTGGGGCCGCGCCCAAAGGCCATGGGGGCAGCCGGTTACGTCACAGGGGCGGTGCGGCTGCGGGCCAGCAGTCGGGGGGCGCCCATCCGGTCGGCCCACGCGGCAAACGTGCGCGTGGGCCCGCGCCACCGCAGCTCATCCACGTGTGGAAATAACGGCGCGTCGGTACGGAGTGTCGCGAGGTCCTTGAAGAGGAGCGCGCGGTGCCGTTGCTCACCGAGGACGGAGTCCGGTAACGTTTCGATGGGCCCGTACTGGTTGAGGAGGCGAGCGGCCGTCACGCGCCCGATGCCGTCGATGCCGGGGTAGCCGTCCTG
>DATBBW010000211.1:0-2387 GCA_036270795.1 Gemmatimonadales bacterium
GCCCAGCAGGGCGTTGTTCGCCGCGGTGACCAACCCGTCCGCGTCCGTCGTGAGGGGGGCGATGGAGTCGAGCTCGACCGTCGCGCCGGGCAGCTTCCCGGCGGCCAGGGCTACGGCGACGTTCATGCGGTCGAGCAGCGCTCCGCTGTTCACCCAGGCGGTCTCGCGCTCGGGGTAGCCGTCGGGCGCCACGTGGAGATAGAGGGGCTCGCCGAGCCGCGCGACCACTTGGGCGAGGCGCGGGGTGGTGTCGGGATCGGCGCCGAGGGCGCGCGCCGCGCTCACCACGAACTCGAGCGGCGTCTTGACCTTCGCCCGGACGTTCCGGGGCGCCCAGAAATCGGGCGACCTGACGATGGCGCGCAGCACCGCGCGAATGTCGCCGCGCGTGCGCTGCCACGCCGCCACCGCCTCGTCCACGCACCCATCCGGTGCGTCGTCGTTCACGAGTCGCTCGCACAGCTGGCGACTCACATGGTGCATCGTGGCCGGGTGGCTCGCGAGAAGCTTGAGCAGACGGATGCCCTCGTCCCGCCCGTGCCCCGCCGGAAAGGTGATGCCCAGAACGATCTTCTCGCCATAGTCGTGCGCCCAGTCGTGAAACTCGAAATCGCCGCCGTCTTGCGGGCGCCGGATGCTCCAGCCGGTGAAGATGCGGGCGACATTGATCACGTCCTGCTGCGTATAGCCGCCGTCGACGCCGAGCGTGTGCAACTCGAGGAGCTCGCGCGCGTAGTTCTCGTTGATGCCTTGGGGCGGCCCCTGGGGCGCGCGCTGCCGCAGCGAATCCCGTCGCATCGGGTCGCCCAGGCGCGGGGACAGCGGCCCCCGCCCGAAGAGCGGTCGGGCTTGGAGCCGCGGCGCGGCGGGCGGCACTGCCCCGGGCACGACGCTCTGCCAGTTGTCGAGATAGAACAGCATGGCCGGGCTCTCCGCCGTCGCGATCAGCAGGTCGGTGAACTTGCCCATCGCGCGGCGTCGAATGACGTGCGTGATGTAGTCGGGCAGCAGGAAGCGGTCCGCGCCCTTCCCGGCGAAGACGTTGAAGTGGTTGGTCCAGAAGTCGACCATCACCTCGTACAGTTGCCGCTCCGACAGCGTGGCGCGCAGAATCGCGAGCTGGGCGAACTGTCCCTCGAGCCGGCGGGCCTGCTGCTCGAGCGGCGTCGGCCCGGCCTTCTCGAGGGCCGAATCGGGCGCGCCGCCGGCGGCGAGCTGGCGCTCCCGCCGCTCGCGCTGCACGGCGAAGTACAGCTCGGCGAGCTCGCCGCGATCGTGGTGCAGGATCTCCGACCCGCGCTCGCGCTCGGCCAGCCGGTCGTCGTCGATGTCGTTGGGGGAGAGCTGCCCGTCGATCCAGCGCAACACGCCTCCCGCCGCGACGCGCTCCGTCTCGCCGGGGCGCGGCCCGTAGGCCAGCCGGTTCAGGGCGTGGTAGGCGGAGTCGCGCGCGGAGAGCCCCGGTGCGTCGCCGGGAGGTGCGGCGCGGCGCGCCCCGGTCGCGAGCGCGGCGGCCATCAACACCACGAGACAGGACAGAATGCGATGCGTCATCCGTTATATTCGACGCACAGCTCCCGAAAGAAGTTAAGCTGGTGACCCCGCCCCGCTTCGTATCCCACGGCATGCTGCCTCGGCCCAAGAGCTTGCTCTCTGGCCCCGACGGGCAGCCCCCCACCTGGGGCGAGCGGCTTCAGGCCCTGAAGTACGTCCCCCCCCTGCTCAAGCTCGTGTACGAGACGCACCGCGGCTACACGGTGGCGATCCTCGCCTTACGCGCCATCCGGTCGTTCGTGCCCCTGGCGGTGCTGTGGATCGGAAAGCTGATCATCGACGGCGTCATCGCCGCGGTGGGCGCGCGCGCCGCCGGCGGCGCGGTGAATTGGTGGTATTTGGGCGGGCTGGTGGGCCTCGAGCTCGGGATCGCCGTGTCGGGGGAGGGCCTCGCGCGCCTGTCATCGCTGGTCGAGAGCCTGCTCGGCGACCTGTTCTCCAACCGCATCAGCGTGCGGCTGATGGAGCACGCCGCCACGCTCGATTTGGCGCAGTACGAGGATGCGGAGACCTACGATCATTTGGAGCGGGCGCGCCGCCAGACGGTGGGCCGGATCTCCTTGATCGCCCTCTTGCTCTCCACGGCGCAGGACCTGGTGACCTTAGGCACGCTCGCGGCCGTGCTCCTCGTGCAGCTCCCGTGGCTCCTCGTGCTGCTCGTGGTCGCGGTCCTCCCCTCGTTCCTCGGCGAGACACACTACGCGGCGCTCGGCTATTCGCTCTTGTTCCAGTGGACGCCGGAGCGGCGGCTGCTCGACTACCTGCGCTACGTCGGCGCGTCGGACGAGATGGTCAAGGAGGTCAAGCTCTTCAACCTGACGGACTTCCTGGTG
>DATBBW010000212.1:0-3105 GCA_036270795.1 Gemmatimonadales bacterium
CTGGGCCGCCCGCTCGATGTCCTGCGCGATGCGCTCGACCGCGGCGAGGAGCTGCCGGCACGTCGCGTCCTCCTTCATCCGATCGCTGGCCCGGACGAGGGTCTTGTACTCCTCGCTCTGGCCCAGCAGCCGGCCCAGTTCCTGTGCCTTCTGATCGATCACCGCGTCCTCCTCAGGCGTGGGCCAGCAGGTAGCGCGGCCGGCCGAACAGGTCGTCGGACACGACCGCGCCCGACCAGCCGTACTGGCGCGCCAGCGCCCGGACCTCGCCGGCGCGGCGCTCGTCGATCTCGAGGGCGATGATCCCCCCCGGCCCGAGTCGCGCCCGCCCAACGGCGAGCAGCGCGCGCGTCGGGGCCAGCCCGTCCGGGCCGCCCGCCAGCGCCTCGCGCGGCTCGAACAGCCGCACCGCCGGGTCGAGACCCTCGTATTCCGCCTCCGTCAAATAGGGCGGATTCGACACGATGGCGCATAGCGCCACGTCGGAGAGGGGCGCCAGGAGATCGCCCTCGCGTACCTCGACCGAGACGGGTGGCGCGACCCGCGCCACGTTGTCGCGCGCCAGCGCCGCGGCGTCGGGGGAGCGCTCGACCGCGATCACGCGTTCAAACTCACCCTCGACCGCCAGGGACAGCGCGATGCACCCACAGCCGGTCCCGATATCGGCCACGACCCCCTCCGGACTCGGGCGGCCCGCCCGCCGACTCGCCGCGGGCCGCGCGCGCGCCCACTGCAGCACCACCTCGACCAGGCCCTCGGTCTCCGGCCGGGGGATGAGCGCCCGCGGATCGAGCCGCAAGTCGAGCGACCGGAAGCTGGCGCGTCCCACGGCGTAGGCGAACGGGATGCCGCGCGAGCGCCGCCCTACCGCGTCCCAGAAGCGCCCCGCCACTTCGGGGGCCGGGTCCCGGTCGCGGGTGAGCCAGACATCGCCCCGCGTGACGTCCGGACCCGCCACGCCCGCCCACAGCGTCGTGGCCTCACGTCGGGGGTCGCTCACGCCGGCATCGGCGAGCTGCGCGACGGCCTCATCGAGCGCCGCGGCGATCGAGGACCGGCGCGTCGCACGCTCAGGCACTGAGCCGTTCCTTCTCTCCCGCGAGCCGCAGCGCGGTGATCAGGTCGTCGAGGTCGCCGTCCAGCACCTTAGAAAGATTGTGGGCGGAGTAATGGATGCGGTGATCAGTGACCCGGTTCTGCGGGAAGTTGTAGGTCCGGATCTTGGCGGAGCGATCGCCCGTGCCGACTTGAGCCCGACGCTCGCGGGCGCGGGCGGCTTCCTGCTCGGCAAGGAGTTTGTCGAGGAGGCGTGAGCGCAGGACCTCGAGCGCCCGGAGCTTGTTCTGGAGCTGGCTCTTTTGGTCCTGACACTGCACCACAAGGCCACTCGGGAGGTGCGTGACCCGCACCGCGCTGTCGGTGGTGTTCACGCTCTGGCCCCCCGGGCCCTGGGAGCGGAACACGTCGATCCGCAGGTCCTTGTCCTCGATCTTCACGTCGACGTCCTCGGCCTCCGGGAGCACGGCCACGGTCGCCGCCGAGGTGTGAATGCGCCCCTGCGCCTCGGTCACCGGCACGCGTTGCACCCGGTGCACGCCCGATTCGTAGCGGAGCGTCCCGTACACGCCGGGGCCGCGGGCCGCGAAGATCGCCTCCTTCAGCCCGCCCACGTTCCCTTCGGAGAGCGACACCACCTCCACCTTCCAGCCTTTGCGCTCCGCAAACCGGGTGTACATGCGGAACAGCTCGGCGGCGAACAGGGCGGCTTCGTCCCCGCCGGTGCCGGCACGGATTTCCACGATCGCATCACGGTCGTCCAGGGGATCGGGCGGCGTGAGCAGCTCCGTGAGGCGGTCCGCCAGCCGCCCGATCTCGGGGCGCAACCGGGCTACGTCGGCGCGGGCGAGTTGGGACAGCTCGGGGTCGGGGTCCTGCAGCACTTCGCGCGCCTGGGCCAGCTCCGCTTCCAGCCGGGTGAGCCGGTCGTGGTGCTGGCGGATTTGGTCGAGCCGCGCGTGCTCGCGGCCCAGCTGTCGCAGCTTGGCCGGATTCCGCGCGGTCTCGGGGTCGGCCAGCTGTTGGGCGACCTCCTCCGCCCGCGCGAGCGCCTGGCGGAGTCGGACCTCCATCGCTCAGCCGGTGGCCTTGTCGATCGAGTACTTCTGGCGGAACCGCTCCACCCGTCCGGCGGTGTCCATCAACTTCTGCTTGCCGGTGAAGTACGGGTGGCACTTGGCGCAAACCTCGACGTGGATCACGGGCACGGTGGAGCGCGTCACGAAGCTATTGCCGCACGCACACTGCACCGTCGCCCGCTGGTACGTCGGGTGAATCCCGGGTTTCACTACGCCCATCCTTGACTAGAAGTCGAACGGCTCGAAGACGTGGAAATATAACTGGCATCATAAGTTGGCGGCAAGCGTCCGGTCTTGCGCCGAACTGGCAGCGGACGTAAGCTTGCCGGTCGCTTGCCCGAGGCCTGAGGGGAAGCCTAGCGTGCCGGTTACGGCCATCCTGCAGAAAGTCCCGCTCTTCAGCCAAGTGTCGCCTTCCGAGCTCGATCGGGTGGCGGAGATCACCCGCGAGCGCAGTTACCCCCGAAACTCGGTCATCCTGTTCGAGGACGACCCCGGCGACGCGCTGTACGTCGTCGCCCAGGGGCAGGTCAAGGTGGTGCTGATCGGCGAGGACGGCCGCGAGGTGATCCTCTCCGTGCTGGGCGAGGGCGACTTCTTCGGCGAGATGTCGCTCATCGACGAGGAGCCACGGTCGGCGCACGTGATCGCGATGGAGGACTCGAACCTGCTCGTGATTCGCCGCGAAGACTTCCAAGCCATCCTGCAGCAATCGCCGGGGATCGCCCTGGCCTTGCTGCGCGAGTTGTCGCGGCGGCTGCGGCGCGTGGACGAGAAGGTCGGCAGCCTGGTGCTGCTCGACGTCAACGGCCGCGTGGCCCAGCTGTTGCTCGATCTCGCCGACGAAGCCGGCTCGAACCGTATCACCCGCCGCCTCACGCACCATACCATCGCGCAGATGATCGGCTCCTCACGCGAAACGGTGAGTCGCACGATGCGCGAGCTGGTCGAAAAGGGCCACATCGAGATC
>DATBBW010000213.1:0-24489 GCA_036270795.1 Gemmatimonadales bacterium
CTTATGCTCGAGCGCCGACACGGCGACCCGGAATGGGCCCCCGCGGTCGCGCGCCGCGAGCGCGCATCCGATCACGGCGAGGTTGTCCGCCTCCGTCCCCCCGGAGGTAAAGATCACCTGGCCCGGCTCGGCCCCCAGCGCTTCGGCCACGGCGCGCTTTGCTTCCTCCACCCCGGCGCGCGCGGTGCGCCCGAACCGGTGGGCGGACGAGGGGTTCCCGAACGCGTCCTTGCCGAGATAGGGCAGCATCGCCTCCAGCACTTCGGGGCGGACGGCCGTCGTAGCCGCGCTGTCGAGATACACCAAGCGCTTGGGCATGTGGCCGGAATCTATCGACTACAGGGACTGCACGCCAAGCTGCAGCACGTCGTGCACCTCGAGCGTCTCGTAGCAGAAGAACGGCTCGCCGTACGGCTTGCGGATCAGCGAGCCGTAATGCGCCGACTGCACGCGCACCAGTTCGGCGAGGTCCTGCCCGGTGGGGAAGATCTCCCCGGCGGCCTTGGCGCCCGCGAACTGCGACACGTAGCAGCGGATCGCCGCGAGCTTCGCCTCGAATGTGTCGGAGATGTCCACGACGAACGAGGGCTTCACCGGATCTTCGCGGTAGGCGAGCGCGTGCACGATCTTGAACGGCCGGTGCGGTTCGAGCCCGGGCCGTGGGGCGTATTTCGCGAGCCCGGCGAGGTAGCAGGCGTCACGCCCCAGCTCCGCGGCGATGCGGTGGTCGGGGTGGCGGCCGACGGGGAAGGGGAGGATCACGACCCGGGGCCGCGTCGCGCGAAGCAGCTCGACGAGCGCCGCGCGCGACGGCTCGTCGTTGTGGAGATGAGCGTCGGGGAGCCGCGCATTGAGCCGCACCGTCACGCCGAGCGCCTGGGCGGCTCGCTCCGCCTCGGCCCCCCGGGTCGCGGCATCTCCCCGGGTCCCGCTCTCCCCTTCCGTGAGGTCGAGGATGCCGACGCGGTGCCCCGCCCGCACCGCCTTGGCGAGCGTCCCACCGCACGTCAATTCGACGTCGTCACGGTGGGCGGCGATAGCCAGCAGCTCGACGGTGGTCATTCGTACCGGAGCGCTTCCACCGGATCGAGCTTCGCCGCCCGGGCGGCCGGCGCGATGCCGAACACGAGCCCGATGATAATCGAGACGGTGCACGCCACAACGGCACTCCACACCGGCACATTGAGCTCGAGGCTCATCACGACCCGGAGCAGCTGCCCGAACCCGAGACCGAGCACGATCCCCAGCACGCCGCCCAGCAGGGTGAGCGTCGCCGCTTCGACCAGGAACTGCCACAGGATCTCGCGCCGCGTCGCCCCCAGAGCCTTCCGCACCCCGATCTCCCGCGTCCGGTCCGTCACCGAGACCATCATGATCGCCATCACCCCGATCCCGCCCACCAGCAGCGCGACGCTCGACAGCACCAGCATCACGAGGAAGAACACGCCGGTGAGCTTGTTGAAGACGTCGAGGATTTGGTCTTGGGTGATCAGGTCGAACGAGTTCGGCGCCCCGGCCCGCAGGCCGCGCAGGCGCCGCAGCTGCACGGTGACCTCGTCCATCGCGTGCGAGACCGTGACGCCGGCGTTCGGCTTCACGACGATCCACAGCGCGTTCGTTTCGTCGTAGCGGAAGAAGCGACGCGCGGCCTCGAACGGGATGATCGCGGCGATCTCCTGCGACGGCGGCTGAAAGATGTTCTCCGGATTCTGGTAGATGCCGATCACCTGGAACGCCTTCCCGGAGATGCGGATGACGCGTCCCAGGGGGTTCACCCGGCCGAACAGCTTGTCGGCGAAGCGTCGCTCGAGCACCACCGACGGTGTACCGGTGCGCTGCTCGGCGGTCGTAAAGAACCGCCCCTCGGGCAGGCTGCCGCCTTGGATCTCCATGTAGTGGTCGTCGGCTCCAAAGATGGTCACGATCTGGGTGTGAACGCCCCCGTACTCCATCTTCTGGAACAGCTGCACCCACGTCCCGGCGTAGTGGATGTCAGGCAACCGCCCGATTGCCTCGGCTTCGGCCGGCTTGATCACCGGCCGGATGCGCACCTCCTTCGGCAGCGCGTCCGGATTGAGGGGGGTCGTACTCCAGAACCGCATGATGTAGAAGGTCGTCGGGCCGGCGACCTCGATCGTATTGATGATCTGGTCACGGATGCCCTGTACGATGGACGCCATGGCCATCACGGTGGCCACTCCGATCACGACGCCGAGGATCGTGAGCGCCGAGCGGAGCTTGTTGGCGCGCAGCTGCGTCACCGCGATGAGCCACCCTTCGGAGATGGAGTGCAATCTCATTCGAACCGCAAGGCGACCACCGGGTCGAGTCGCGCCGCGCGCGCCGCCGGATACACGCCGAACACGACCCCGACGCTCGCGCCCAGGCCCAGCGCCACAGCCACCGACCAGAGGGTGACGCGCGCCGGCAAGGGCGAGATCAGGCTCACGAGCCACGCCAGGCCGCTGCCTGCCAACAGTCCCAACACACCGCCCAGCGCTGCGAGGGTGACGGCTTCGGCGAGGAACTGATTGCGGATGTCGCGCCGCCGGGCACCGAGCGACTTGCGAATCCCGATCTCGCGGGTGCGCTCGTTCACGCTCATCAGCATGATGTTCATGATCACGATCCCGCCGACCACGATCCCGATTGCGACGACGGCCGGGATGACGGTAAAGAGTAGTTGCGTGAGGTTCTTCCAAAAGCTCACGAGCGCGTCGGCCGTGTCGACGGTGAAGTCGTCCGCCTGACTGGGGCGAAGCCGGTGCGCGATCCGCATGGCTTCTTCGGCGCGCTGCATCCCGTCGCGCACCAGCGCGGCCTCCGGCATCTTCACCGAAATCACCGTCGTCTTGCGCCGGCCGTACAGCGCCTCGAAGGTCGTGAGCGGCATCATGACGAACCCGTCCCACGACTGGCCCAGCACGTTGCCCTTCTTCGCCACCACGCCCTTCACGACGTACTGCTGGCCCAGGATGCGAATCTTCTCGCCGATCGCCTGGTCGGGGTCGTCGAACAACCGGTCGGAAATGTCGTAGCCGAGGGCGACGACTGGGCGGCGCTCCCGGACGTCGATGTCCGAGAGGGGGGTCCCGGCGGCGAATTGGTAGTCCTGCACCACCTGAAACGGGGCCGTGACGCCGAAGACGAACACATCGCCCACGGTTTTGTTGCGCCACACGACGTCCGCTTGCGGCGTGGGCCAGCCCGACTGGAGCGCGACCGCCCTGGCCTCGGGGATGGCGTGGGCGACGTGCGGGACGTCCTCGGGAGCGATGATGGGGCGGCGCTGGATCGCCTTCCACTCTTCGTCGTCAATCAGGCCGACGGCGATCGGCGTGCGGCGCACCTGGAACGCGTTGGCGCCCACGATGGCCCCGCCGATCCGCTCACGCACGTAGGCGTTCATGCCCTGGATGATGGCGACGACGGCGACGAGGAAGGCCACGGAGACGATGATGCCGAGCAGCGTGAAGAACGAGCGGAGCTTGTGGCTCCACGCGGCCTGGAGCGCCTGGAGGATGGCTTCGGTCAGCTGCATGGGCCTAGAAACTTAGTGCGCCACGCGGACGGTGGAGTGCCGATGACGTCCGTTAAAGGAGGGCGGGGTACCGCTTATTCGTAGCGCAGCGCTTCCACCGGATCGAGCCGGGAGGCTTGATTGGCGGGATACAGGCCGAACACGATGCCGGTCGCCGCGGCGGCGATGAGCGCCGCCACGATGGAGCCGAGCGGCACGTGGGCCGGTATCGGTGTGAGGACGGCGAGCAGCAGTGCGACGAGGCCTCCGCCGAGCATGCCGACGACGCCGCCCACGAGCGTGAGCGTGGCCGCCTCAACGAGGAACTGCCACAGGATCTCGCGACGCGTGGCGCCGAGCGCCTTGCGCACGCCGATCTCCCGCGTGCGCTCGGTGACCGAGATCATCATGATGGCGACGACGCCGACGCCGCCGACCATCAATCCCACTGCCGACAGCGCGACCATCACGATGCGTACCAGCTTCGTCGTGCTGTTGAGACTCTCCAGGAACTTCTCCTGGCTCACCACAGCGAAGTTGTTGTCCTGGCCGGGGTGCAGATGCCGCCGCAGCCGCAGCGCTTCCGTGACGTCTTCCATCGCCTCGCCGGTCGTGGCAGCCGGTGTGGGCCCCACGAGGAAGTCCATCCAGCCCCTCCAGTAGCGGACGTACTTGACGAGGGCGCTGTGCGGGATGATCGCCTCGGCCGAGGGCTGGCCCCCGAACAGCTGCGGGGGAGGGTTGAACACGCCGATCACCGTATAGGGCACACCCTGGATGTGGATGCGCTGGCCGATCGGGTCGGCCTGCTCGAACAACAACTCGGCGAGTTTTTGATTCACGACGGCGACTTGGTCGCCGGCGGCCTCTTCCACCTCCGTGAACGAGCGCCCCGGCGACACATCCCCCCCCGTGACATTGGGCCAGGCGGCGCTGCGACCAAAGATGCGGACGCTGTGCTGGATCTTGCTGCCGAAGGTGACGTCGGCCTGGCCGCCCTCGTCCAGTGCCACCCAGCTCACCGAGCGCACCTGTGCGATGGCGTGCGCGTCGGCGACCGTCAGCGGCGGATTGCGGCGCCACGGGCTCATCTCGTCCGATCCATCGGAGATGTTGACGCCACCCTGGAAGAAGCGCCCCACCCAGAAGGTCTTGGGCCCGGACTGCTCCAGCATGTCCGCGACGCCTTTGTTGAAGCCGCTGATGATGGCGCCGATCACCATCACCACCATGACTCCGATCGCGACGCCGAGAATGGTCAGCGCGGCGCGCGCTTTGTGGGCGCGGAGCGATTCGAGCGCGATGCCGACACCTTCGAGCAGCGGGGTCACAGGATCACTCCTGGCGCAGCGCCGCGATGGGATCGAGCCGCGAGGCCCGGCTCGCGGGGTACACGCCCGCCACGACACCGACCCCACCGCCCACCACGACGCCGAGCAGGATCGAGAAGGGGGACACGGAGGCCGGCAGCCAGACCTTCAGGAGCAGCGAGAGGACGACGCCGGTGCAGATCCCGAGGCTCGCCCCCACGGTGGCGAGGGTCGTCGCCTCGGCCAAGAATTGGCGCAGGATGTCGCGGCGCCGGGCCCCGAGCGATTTTCGGATGCCGATCTCCCGGGTGCGCTCGGCCACCGCCATCAGCATGATGTTCATGATCACGATGCCCCCGACCACGAGCGCGACGCCCACGAGGCCGGGCCCAACGACGTAGAGGATCCGGCTGAGCTTGTTCCAGAAGTCCAGCACGCCTTCCGACGTCTCCATCGAGAAGTTGTCGTCCTGGCGCGGCCGCAGGTGTCGCCGGCCGCGCATGATGGCTTCCGTCTGATCCATGGCCTCCCGCATCTCGGGCTCGGAGTTCGCCTTGACGAGGACGGCGTCGACAACGCCGGGCGGGTTCACCTCGCGCTGGATAGGCGAGAGGGCCGGAGCGACGACGAACTTGTCGAGCGAGATGCCGAGCAGATTGCCCTGGCGCTCCACTACGCCGATCACGCGATACGGTATCCCGTGGATCCGCACGGTGTGGCCGAGGGGGTTGATGTCGGGAAACAGCTTCTGCGCCAAGTCGTAGCCGAGCACCACCACGGTCATTCCGGCCTTCGATTCCTGCGGCGTGAACGCCCGGCCGTCGGCGATCTTGAGGTTCATGATGTCGAAGTAGCGCTCGGTCGCGCCCTCGAACGTAATGTCCTTGGCGACCTTGCCGTTGTACTCGACCCCACCGCGGTCCTCGGAGTACCACGCCGTCACCACCGGCACCGTGAGGCCGTTCGTGACGGCGTCCGCATCGGCGAACTTGATCCGGGGTCGGCGTCGCCAGGAGCGCCACACCGAGTCGGGAACGTTGAAGTTCACGTCCGGATGGTGACGCAGATGGAAGGTGTTCACGCCGATGATGGTCCCGGCGAACTTTTCGGTCATGTAACGGTTCATCCCGTTGACGATCGACCACGCCCCGATCAGGAACGTGACGCCGATGAACACGCCGATGGCCGAGAACCCACTCTTCAGTTTTTGGGTCTGAATCGTTCGGAGCGCCAGCCGGATCGCTTCGAAGAGCGGCATCTAGGCGGCTCGCAGCTGATCCGTGGCAATGACCCCGTCGCGCAAGGTCACCACGCGGGCGGCGTGGGCCGCGATCTCCTGCTCGTGGGTCACCATCACAATCGTCTGGCCGCCGCGGTGCAGATCGTGGAACACTTGCATGATCTCCCCGCTCGTGGCCGAGTCGAGGTTGCCCGTCGGCTCGTCGGCGAGCAGGATCGAGGGCTCGTTCACCAGGGCGCGGGCGATCGCGACCCGCTGGCGCTGGCCCCCTGAGAGCTCGTTCGGCCGATGCTCCATTCGATCGCCCAGCCCCACGCTCGCGAGCGCCCGGGCCGCTTTGTCGCGCCGTGCCTTCGCCGGGAGCCCGGCGTAGATCAGCGGCAGCTCGACGTTGTGCAGCGCGTTGGCCCGCGGCAACAAGTTGAACGTCTGGAACACGAACCCGATCTCCTTGTTGCGGATCCGGGCCAGCTCGTCGTCCGCCAGATCCGAGACCTTCTGGCCGTCGAGCCAGTACTCGCCCGCCGTCGGGGTGTCGAGGCAGCCGATCAGGTTCATGAGCGTGGACTTGCCCGAGCCCGAGGGTCCCATCACCGCCACGTAGTCGTTCTGGCGGATCTGGAGGCTCACCCCCCGCAGCGCGTGCACCACCTCCCCACCCATGTCATAGTCGCGGGTGAGTTTGTGGGTGAGGATCACGATGTCCGGGAGCGGCGTGTCGCCGGTGCGGAACGGCTGAATGCCGCTCATGCCGCGACCTTCTTCTTGCCGCTGTCGGCCGCCTGCTTCATCGCCCGCACCCGCGCCCCGTCCTTCAGATCGCGGATCGACTGGTACGGCCCCGCGACGATCGTCTCACCTTCCTTGAGCCCGTCCACCACCTCGAAGTACTCGTCCCCGGCGATCCCGACCTTGACGGCGCGGAACGTGGCGACCCCGTCCTTCACCACGAAGACGCCCTCCGCCTCCTTCTTCTTCTTGGCGGCCGTCGTGTCCACGCGGCGCACCTCGGTCGAGACCGGCTTGTTCTCGCGCTGGGTGAGCGCGATGATCGGGATCGCGAGCGCCCCCTTGCGGGTGTCGGTCACGATCCGCGCGGTGGCGGAGAGGTCGGGCCGCGTGTCCGTGGGGGGCTTGGTCAAGGTGACTTCGACCTCGTAGTCGACCGCCCGGTCGTTCTGGCCGGTCGCCGTCTGGGTGGCGTCCCGGACGCTCGAGTCGGACACCTTCGTCACACGCCCCGTGAACGTCGTATCGGGGAAGGCGTCGATCGAGACCTCGACCGAGTCGCCGAGGTGGACCCGCACGACGTCGGTCTCGTCGACCTTCACCTTGGCTTGGATCACGGACAGGTCCGAGACGGTCATCAGCAGGCCGATGTCCTTGGAAAAGGTGCTCGGGACGGCGACCTCGCCCTCTTCCACCGCCAACCGCGTCACGCGCCCGGACATCGGCGCCACGAGCGTGGTCTTGCGGAGATTGTCGCGCGCCGACTGCACGCCGGCCCGCGCCTGATCCACCTGATGCTGGGCGGCGGTGAGGTTTGCCGCCGCGATGTCGAAGGCCGTCTGCGCTTGCTCGAGCTGCTCCGGCGGCACCAGGTTGGCGTTCTGCGTCCGCAGTTCCTTGGTCCGCCGCAGGGCGCGCTCCGCTTGGTCGCGGTTCGCCTGCGCCTGCACGGCCGCCGCCTGGGCCGACGCCATCGTGGCCGTCGCCTGCTGCAGGTTCGCCTGGTAGATGGTGGGGTCGATCTGGAGCAGGAACTGGCCTTCCTTCACGAAGTCGCCTTCCCGCACCGCGATCTTGGTGATGCGGCCCGTGATGTCGGCACTGATGTCGACCTTCTTCTTGGGCTGGATCTTGCCGCTGGAGGTGACGGCGGCGACGAGGTCGCGGCGCGCGACTTTGTCGAAGCGCACCTCTTGCCCGCGGTCGCGGCGGGCCCCGGTGCTGATCACCACCAGAGCGACGAACAGCACCGCCGCCCCCGCCCCTACCAACACCTTGTTACGCGTAGACATCTGGGTCATGGTCCTCGGGTTACCGGAGCGGCCGGCCGACGGCTGCCTCGAGCGCGGCGACCGACTTGTGATAGTTGTACACGGCCGTGACGTAGTCGGTCTCGGCCTGTAAGTCCAGGAGCTGGGCGTTCAGTAACTCCACGAAGGTACCGGAGCCGACGCGATAGCGCTCCGTGGCGAGCTGCAGCTGCTCGCGCCCGGCCGTGCGACTGGTGTCTTGAATCGCGATCGTGCGGTACGCCGTCGTCACGGTGAGGTAGGCCTGGTTGACATCGGTTTGGAGTTGCAGCCCGCGGGCGCGCACCGACTCGGTCAGGTCGTTCTCCTGCGCCTTGGCTTGGGACACGGCGAGCGGCTGCTGGAAATTACCCCACAGCGGAATGCTGATCGTGAGGCGCGCCTGGAACGGCTGCGGGGTGAACTGAAACGGATACGCCGCGTTCTGGGCGATCGCGGCTTGCTTCTGCGCCCCGGCCGCGGCGCGAAACCCACATGGGACCGCGGGGCCACCGGGGTTGAGCCAAAAGGCGTTCCAGTAGGCGCAGACCGAGTCGTTTGCGACCGCGTTCTGGTCGATCCCGGCGAGCGTGGGGTTGATGTCCGACAGCTTCTGAGTAAACCCGGACCACGCAGCCGAGACCGAGAGCGACGGCCCCCAGCTCGACGCGGCGGCCTTCACGCCCCACCCCGCCGCGCCCTCCCGCGCCCGCAGTGCCCGGAGCGCGGGGTTCTGCGCCTCGGCCAACGTGAGCAGGTCGCTCAGTTTCCAGGGCGGCGTCGTCACGGGGAAGGTGTCGGTGAGTTGCACGCGATCGATCTCGACCGGGGCCGCGACACCGATGTCTTGGAACAGCCGCAGTTTCTCGACGCTCACCGCCATATCGGCCTGCAACAGCGCGACCTCCGCCTGGCCACGCGCCACCTGCGCCGAGCGCACGTCGACGAGCGACGAGCGTCCTACCTCGTAGCGCGCGCGGGCGAGCGTGAGGGACTGGTCGTTCACGTCGAACTGGCGGCGCGCCACGGCGGCGTGGTCCTGGGCCTCGAGTACCGTCAGATACTGTTGCGTCACCGCGGTCACGAGCCCCGTCTCGGCACCCGTGATGTCGGCGTCGGCCGCGACGAGCTGGGCGTGCTTCAACCCCGGCTGACTGAGCGTCTGACCGTTGAGCGTCCAGTCGAGCGCGAGGGTGTAGTTCGACGAGAGCGTCGAAACGCCCTGCGAGAAGTTCTGGGTCAGGAAGCGCTGCTGACCGGGGCCGGCGTAGCCCACGCCGCCCGATGCCGTGAGGGTCGGGAGGAACGTGTTCGCGAACGCGTTGCGGACGCCCCAGGCGGCGGGCGCGCGATCATGCAGCGTCTGCCGGTACGCCGGGTTGTTGCTCCGCGCGAGCGCGATGGCGTCGGCGAGAGAGAGCTTCGCAGGGACGGATTGCTGGCTGATGGCGAGCGCCGGGCAGACGGAGAGCCCGACGGCGAACAGCAGATGCCTCATGTGGATCCTTCGGCCGGTCGTTTCGGATGTCCCCTCATACGTGCGGGCGGGGCCGCGGGTTTCGGCCCGCACCGGAGTGTCGCGGGCCGCCGGAATGTAACCTCGGGCGCGCGGCACGACGAAGGGGGTCAGGGCGTCGGCGCCCGCTCCGCGGCGAGATGGCGCGACGGAATCTCGACCTTCAGGAGCCGCCCATCCGGGGCGAGCCACAGGTGGATCAGCTGGTTCGCCCCCCCCGTTACGGTGATGTGCCGCAGCGTCGCGGGGTCGCGGTTCAATGTGGTCGCCTGCGTGCCGAGGTCTTCCACGACCAACACCTCCCGCCGCCCGTTCCGCGGGAAGATCCCGCTGATCCGGCGCGGCTCCGGCCCGGCGCGCCAGGCGACGGGCAGGTACAGCGCGAACACCGAGTCGTCGAGGATCGCCGCGGGCGGCGGCGCGGGAAACTCGCGGGCGCGCTCGGTGCGCCGGCCGAGCAGCCGCACCGCGAATCGCCCCCGCGTGAGCTGGCCGAGGATGCGCACCGGCTCGCGCGGGTCGGCGACGCTATACTCTAGGCTCACGGGCGCCGAATCGGGGCCGATCGCGAGGATCGGGTTGAGCACCACGACCGGCCGGCTGCGGTCGAAGCGCACGGTCGTGTAGAGCGTCCACCCGGTGCCGGTGCCGCGCGTGGGCCGCAGCCGGAACGCCTCGTGGGCGATCTCCGCCGTATCCTCCCGCACGACGAACGTGCCGTCGTCGAGCGGGCCCTGGAGCGCGCACAGCGCGAGGAGCACGACGCTCACGGGATGGGGGCCCCGAGCACTCGCGTCGCGATGCGGTCGTAAATCATCTTGTAGAGCCGCTCGCCCTTGTCGCGGGTCGCCATGCTGGGTCGGCCGACCGAGCCCGGCGAGAGCGCCGGGAGCCGCTCGAAGGTCCCCGCGCTGAAGCGGGCGCGCCGCTTGGCAGGCAGCACGAAGTCCTGGGCGCGCTCCATGCGGACGAGCTCCGGGGCGAGGTAGAGCAAGAGGGATGTGTCCAGCTCGCTGCCGTGCATCGGCCCCCCCGCATCCTCCAGGTGGGCGGTGAAATCGAGCGCGAACACATCCACGGTGAAGATGCGGGCCCGGCGCGTGCGCAACGTCGAGAGCGCTTCCTGGTGCGGGTCGTGGCCGTGGGCGGTGAGGATGACGAACGTGTCGACGCCGGCTTGCTCCCAGTCGCCCAAGAGGTCGTTCATCCAGCGGTGCAGCGTCTTCCGGCGCACCGCGGCGTTACCCGGGAACGGCCGGCGGGTGGCGGTGTTGACCCCGTATTCGATCGTCGGCGCCCGCAGGATCTCCAGGGCCGCCGAGAGATCGTCGGCGAGGCGCTCCACGATGATCGTGTCGCAGCCGAGCGGGAGGTGGGGGCCATGCTGCTCACACGTCCCCACAGGCACCAGGAGGCGAGCATCGCGCTCGAGAATGAACCGCACCTCGTCGGGGACCAGCGTCTTCAAGTGCAGCGGCGCGCTCACGTAGTGCTCGCGGGCTGTGCCGTCGCGGTGGCGGCCAGCGAATGGCTGCACGCGACGGCCGCGCCCTGGGCCTGGGCCGCGGCGCTCGCCGGGTTGGCGGCGGTGGCGCTCGTTCTGACCCACGACGGCCGGGCCGTGGCCCACGCGGCGGGGCAGCTCGCCCGGGGCCTGACGGGCATGGTCCGGCACCTGCCGGGGCGCCGGCCCGAGGCGGGCTCCGAGCTCCGCGCCGCCCTCGCCGCCGCCCGGCCGGTCGCGGCCCCCGCGGCCGCCGCGCTCGTGTGCCTCGCGCTCGGCGCCGTGCTGGTGACGGGCGTGCGGCAAGTGCAGCAGATCGACTGTTGCTGGTCGGCGCTGCGGGAAGAGCGGATCACCGCGGCGTCGCGCGAGCTCGCGGCGGCGCTGGCAGGCGCCGTCGCTGAGGCACGGCGCCTCGCCGAGCGGGGCCGGACGGCGGGGTCGCTGCCCCCGGAAGGGGCCTTCGCCCAGCTCCGCGAGGCCATCAGGTCGGGCGGCCCGGCGGCCGAGGCGGAGCGCGGGGTCGTGATTCTCTCGCCCGACGGCGACCCCCTGGCCTGGGCGGGCCGGCACCGCTTCGTTTCCGCGCGCGATACCGCCGAACTGCGTGCCGTCATCACTCCATTCTACGTGGCGCTCGAGGCCCGGCGCCAGCACGGTGCCGCCGTGGGCAGCGTGTTGCTCGACGCGGTACCGGCCGCGCCCGACCGCGCCCGCGCGGTGAGCGCCCTGTTCGAGCGCGATCACGGCGTGGCGCTGCGCTTCTATCCGCCGCGCACCGCGCCCCACGACCCCGACGTGTTCGACTACGCCGAGCCCTCGGGCGGCGGCGCCGACACCTTGTTCAGCGTGCAACCCGTGCCGCCGTCGCAGGGGAACGCGCGGCTCGCCGCCCTGCACACCACGGCCGAACGCGCCGGCGTGGCGCTCGGCCTGGGGCTGGTGCTGCTCTTTGCGACCGCGCCGCCAGGCCGCTGGCGCTGGCTCGTCGTGGTCGTGGCGGCCTGGTGCCTGGCGCGCGCGCCGCGCGGCCCCGCGCTGCAACTCGCCGGCGTGTTTTCCCCGGCCACGTTCTACCGCTCGCTGCTCGGCGTGTTCAGCGCATCGGCCGGCGCGCTCACCGTGCTCGGGATTGTGCTCATCCTCGCCGCGAGCGTGTTGTGGCGCCGCGGGCTCGCGCGCCGCTGGGCCAACTGGGCCGCGGCCGGGCTGCTCGTGCTGGTGGCTCCCTACCTGGTGCGCTACTTCGGCCGCGGCATTGCGCCCCCCGCCGGCGGCGTCGGGTTCGCGTTGTGGATGTCGTGGGAAGTGGCGGTGGCCACTGCCGCGATGGCGCTGATCCTCACCGCCGCCGCGCTGGTGCGCGGGGCGAGGACACCCGAGCGCGTGCCCTGGACCGTGCCCGCGGCGTGCGCCTGGGCCACGCTCGCCGCCATCGCCGGCCTGTGGCTGTGGCGGCCGTACGGCGCGTGGCCCGAGTGGTACACGTTCGTCTGGCTCCCCGCACTGGTCGGCGTGCTGGTCCCCGCGCCGCGCCGGTGGGCGCTCGCGGGGATCGCGACGGTGGCTGGCACGGCGGCCGCGCTCGTCACGTGGGGCGCCGCCGTCGAGGGCCGGCTGGGACTGGCCGCGCGGGATGCCGACGGGCTCGGGAACGTCAGTGATCCCCGCGCCGTCGCCCTGCTCGAGCAGCTGGGCGGCGAGCCCCCCGCGACGCCGCCCCGAACCGCAGGGGCGCTGTACGTGTGGTGGCGTGCCTCGCCCATCGCCGCGGAAGACTATCCCGCCAGCCTCGCGCTCTGGACCCACGAGGGGGAGCTCGAAGCGGCCATCCGGCTCGCGAGCGTGGACCTGCCCCGCCCGCTGCTCGCCGCGCTGGTCCGCTCGCCGGCGGCCACCCACGCGCCGCGCGTGGAGCGGTTCGAGCGGGTCCCCGGCGTGCACTACGTGCTCGTGGTGCCACTCGCGACGGGCGAGGTCCTGACGGTGGGCGTCGGACCCCGCACGCGCCTGATCCCGGCCGACCGCGTGGCGCGGTTTCTGGGGGGGGAGGTCGGCGTCGCGCCGCCCTACTCGATCTCGCTGACGCTCCCGAGCCCGGGGCCGACGGAGACCGTCCCCGCGGTCTGGACCCGCACGGCGTGGTCGGTGCGCGGCGAGGGACGGGTCGTCTTGCCGGACGGCGTGCGGCACGTGCACCTGCGGGTCGACTTGCGCAGCCCGGGGGCGCTGTTCGTGCGCGGCGCGCTCGTCGTGGGCGCGGACGCCGTCGTGCTTGCCGCGTGCTGGATCCTGAGCCTCCTCCTGGCGGAGGGGTGGCGCCCGCGCCTCCCGTCGCTGACCGCGGCGCTCCGCTCGAGCTACCGGGTGCGGCTCGCCGCCACCCTGTCCGGGTTCGTGGTGCTGCCCGTGTTGCTGTTCGCCGTGTGGAGCTTCGCGCGCCTCGGGGACGAGGCGCGCCGCGCCGGCGATCTGCTGATTCGCCAGACGCTGCGCGACGCGGCGGGGACGGCGGGGCTCCTGGTCGCGGATCGGCCTACCGTCGTGGCCGGGTCGATCGTCGACCTTGGGACCCAGCTCGACGCGGATCTCTGGCTGTATCGCGCCGGCGTCCTGACGGCCACCAGCTCCCCCGTGCTGAGCGAGCTCGGGCTCGTGGATCCGCTGCTCCCGTCCGATGTGTTTGTGCGGCTCGCGCTCGAGGACGAGCTCGAGTTCAGCGCGGACCACCGCACCGCCGGCCGGTCGGTGCTCATCGGCTACCGAGTGGTGCTCGGCGGGCTGCCGAGCGCGCAGGCGATTCTGGCCGTGCCCCAGCTGCTGGACGACGAGCGCGTGCGCCAGCAGGAAGAGGACCTGGGGCTGGCGCTCATCCTCGGAACGCTCGTGGGGCTCGTCGCCGCCGTCTCCCTGGCCGGCCTCGCGGCCCGCGCGTTGGCGCGGCCCGTGGCGGCGCTCCGGGCGGCAGCGGTGGCGGTGGGGCGGGGCGCCCCAGCGCCGCCGTTCCCGCCGGGCGGGCCGCGCGAGTTCGAGCCCGTCATGTCCGCGTTCGAGCGGATGGCCGCCGACGTGAAGAAGAGCCAGACCGCGCTGGAGGAAGCGCGGCACCGGACGGCGCAAGTGCTCGCGAACGTCGCGACCGGTGTGATCGCCGTGGACGAGGGGTTGCGCGTGGCCATGGCGAACCCACGGGCGGCCGAGCTGTTGGGCGCGCCCCTCGAGCCGGGCGACCTGCTCGCAAGCGCGGCCCCGGCGGGCTGGCTCCCCGTCTGGAACGCGGTGGCCGCGTTCCTCGCCGGCGGCGGTGCCAAGATCGCCGAGCACGAATTCGACATCGACGGGCGCCAAATCCGCGTGCAGCTCGCGTCGCTCGGGCCGACCCCGGACGGCTGCGTCGTAGCGCTGGACGATGCCACGGCGCTCACGCGCGCGGCGCGGGTGCTCGCCTGGGGTGAAATGGCACGCCAAGTGGCCCATGAGATCAAGAATCCGCTCACGCCGATCCGACTCGGGATCCAGCATCTGCAGCGCGCGCGGGCGAAGGAGGGGGCCACGCTCAGCTTCGATGCGGCCCTCGAGGAGACGGCCGAGCGGATCCTCGCCGAGATCGATCGGCTGGACGCGATCGCACGCGCGTTTTCCCGCTTCGCATCCCCCGCCGCCGAGGCCGCGCCGCTCCAGCCGGTTGACCTGCTCGCCACGGCGCGCGAGGTCGTGCGCCTGTACGCGCTGGGCGGCACGGAGGCGGCGACCCGCTTCGAGGTCGCGGGGGAGGGTGGCCCGCCGGCCCTGGCCCGCGCGGACGAGGTGAAAGAAGTGCTCGTCAACCTGCTCGAGAACGCGCGTAATGCAGGTGCCCGGCGCGTCTCGGTGCGGGTCGACCAAGGAGGCCGCCGCCTCACGGTCGCCGATGACGGGCGCGGCATCGCCCACGACGCGCTGCCGCGCCTGTTCGACCCGACCTTCTCGACGACGTCGAGCGGCGCGGGGCTGGGGCTCGCGATCGCCCGCCGGCTGGTGGAAAGCTGGGGGGGGACGATCACCCTCAAGAGCGCGCCGGGGGAGGGGACGAGCGTAACCATCACCTTGCCAGGCACGCCGGAGCGCGCGGCGTGACCGGGCTCACGCCTGCACGTGGCGCAATTCGCGATCCTTATTAACGTTGTCAGCGAGATTCCTCTCGGGGAGCACCGTGCGGACATCCGTCGTGGGGTTCGGGCTCGTCGCTCTCGTCCTCGGTTATGCGGCACCGGCGTCGGCCCAGTGGGTCGTGACCGACGCGCGCCGCGTCGGTCTCGGCGGTCTGAGTCTCGGCCGCTCGAGCGGCCTGGTGCGCTACAACCCCGCCTACCGAGCGGTGCCGGCGGAAGCGGACCGGCGGGGCCAGCCCAAGGTGACGATCCCCATTCCGCTCGGGATCATCCAGTTCCTCCACGACCACCCGCATCTGAGCCACGACCCCGCGTTCAACCCCGACTCGTCCGGGTTCAACCCCGTGCTCGTCGTGAACACGTTCCTCAACCTGCCGCTCTTTCTCGAAGTCAAGCAGGCGCCGACGCCGACCAACGACGTCGTGTTCGGCATCGGCCGGGACTCGCTGCGCGTGAACCTCGGTCAGGCGGCGCAGATCGTCCCCCAGGATCAATTCGGCATCAGCGGGTCGAGCCGGCCGCTGGACCCCGGGATCGAGATCAAGGGCGTGCGCATCGGCGTGATGGGGTGGCTGCACGACGAAGTGCAGCTGCAGCTCGGCGACACGCTCCTCGGATTCCTGGCCGACTCGCAGCCGGCGCGCCCCCGGACCACGTATAACGTCCTCGCCCACGCCATCGTCCAAGGCGGGTTCGCCCCGACGATCAGCTACGCGGGACGCATCGCCGGCGATACGGCGTCGGGGTTCTATGTCGGCGGCGCGGTGCACTACTACCTGGGCGTCGGGTACTTCCGGAGCGACGGGTCCGCCGGGTTCGTCACGGGGGATTCGATCTTCACCGGCCCGAATCCGGTAACGCCCGATGGGCGGACCCTGACCCAGTACTCGAAGCCGGGGAACGCGCTGGGGCATGGTGTCGGCGGCGATGTGGGCGTCGCCTGGGTCTCGGGGCCGCTCGAGCTCGGGCTGGGCGTGAACGACATCGGCGCCACCATCACCTGGTCCGACACCCGCCAGGACAGCGCGTTCTACCGCGACTCGACCGTGGCCAAGAACGGCCCCACCGTCAGCTACTCGCGCCCCGTCGGCATGCACGTGGAGACGCAGACCAAGTTGCCCGTGACCTACATCGCCAACCTCGCCTACACGGTCGGCAAGACGGTCCTCGGGGCCGACATCCTGCACACGGGCGTGGGGACCGTCGTGCACGTGGGTGGCGAGCAACGGCTGGGCGTGTTCGCGGTGCGCGGCGGCATCGCGCGCGATCAACGCAAGCGGCTCGAATTCGGCTGGGGGGGCGGGCTGCGGTTCGGGGGTCTCGGCCTGGACGTGGGATTCTGGACGCACACCAACTCGCTGTCGAACGCGCGCGCCATCACCATGGCGACGTCGCTCTCGATCTATTAGGAGGCTCGATGCGCGCGCTTGGGCTCGGGGTGACGGTGCTCGCGGCCATCGCGGTGGGGTGCGGTGGGGGACACGCGATCTTTAACGTGGATGTGTACAGTTTCATGGCGCCCAAGGACGACACGGTGCCGTACATCGTGCCGCCGCTCTCGGGCGTGAGCGTCGCGAGCCCGTGGCAGAAGATCAGCCTCCCGGGCGCCGGGTCCTCGCTCGTCGACTCCATCGTGATCCTCGGTACCGACAGCATCCACAACGCGAGCGGCGGCCCCGGGACCATCGGGTTGCAGCTCGTCATGACGGCGGACACTACCCCGGGGGCGCCGCGAGACACCGCCCTTACGGTCGTTCCTAAGCCGGTGTCCGGGGCGCAGACGGTCCCCGACACGGTCCGGGGCAGGCTGCGGCCGGGCGTCGACACCCTGTTCACCAAGTCGACGATCTGGGCGCAAGTCATCGCGCAAGGCAACAACTCGAGCGCCACCGCGCTCCAAGGCAAGATGGTGCTGCAGTCGCTCACCCTCACCGTAGTGCTGACGGCCAAGATCTTCTGAGCCGCGGACGCCCCGCGCGGCAGCGGCGGGCCGCCGCTGCGGCGTGTCAGCCCCACCCCCGGCCGGCTTATATTGGACGCGTGAACGGCGCGCGACGCAGGCAAACGGTCGTCGTAGACGTGGACGGCGTGAAGGTGGGCGGCGCGCACCCGGTGGTCGTCCAGTCGATGACCAATACCGACACCGCGGACGTCGCCGGCACGGTGGCGCAGGTCGAGGCCCTGCACCAGGCGGGGAGCGAGCTCGTCCGCATCACGGTCAACAACGAAGCCGCCGCCGCGGCCGTCCCCGACATCGTCGCGCACGTCTCGGTCCCGGTGATCGGCGATTTCCACTACAACGGTCACCTGCTGCTCACCAAGTTTCCCCGCGCCGCCGCGGGCCTCGCCAAATACCGCATCAACCCGGGCAACGTCGGCGCGAAGCGGCGCGACGAGAACTTCCGGACCATCATCGAAGTGGCATTGCGCCACGGCAAGCCGGTCCGGATTGGCGTCAACTGGGGCAGCCTCGACCAGCAGTTGCTCACCGAGATGATGGACGAGAACGCCCGCCGGCCCGACCCGCTCGACGCCCGCGACGTGATGCTCGAGGCGATGGTCGCGAGCGCGATGCGGTCCGCCGAGCTCGCCGAGGAGTGCGGGATGCCGCACGACGACATCATCCTGTCGGCGAAGCTCTCGGGCGTGCAGGACCTGATCGACGTCTATCGCCGGCTGGCGCGGCTCTCCGACTACCCCTTGCACCTTGGCCTCACCGAAGCCGGGATGGGCACGAAGGGGATCATCGCGAGCACCGCGGGCCTCGCGATCTTGCTGCAGGAAGGCATTGGCGACACGATTCGGGTCTCGCTCACGCCCCGGCCGGGCGGCGATCGCACCGAAGAAGTCCAGGTGGCGCAGCAAGTGCTGCAGTCGCTCGGGCTCCGGAGCTTTACCCCCCAGGTGTCCGCCTGCCCGGGCTGCGGCCGCACCACCTCAACGTTCTTCCAGCAAATGGCCGCCGAGATCGAGACGTACCTGCGCGAGCGCATGCAGGTGTGGCGCGCGCGCTACCCGGCCGTCGCGGACCTGCGCGTCGCGGTCATGGGGTGCGTCGTGAACGGGCCCGGCGAGTCCAAGCACGCGGACATCGGCATCTCCCTCCCGGGCACGTTCGAGGAACCCAAGGCGCCGGTGTACGTCGACGGACGGCTCAAGGTGACACTTAAGGGCGACACGATCGTCGCCGATTTCCTGAAGCTGCTCGACGACTACGTCGAGACCCGGTTCGCCGCCGGCGCCGGAGCCGCGGCGCCTTAGGCGATCGGGCTCCCCAGGGGCACGTCGCGCTCGGGGTGCACCAGCACGATGTCCCCCTCGCCCACCACCACGCCGAGCGTCAGGACCTCAGACCAGAACGTGGCGATCTGGCGCGGTGGGAAGTTCACCACCGCGAGCACCAGCTTGCCGAGCAGGTCGGCTTTGGTGTAATGCTTCGTGATCTGCGCGCTCGAGGACTTCGTCCCGAGCGCGCCGAAGTCGATCTGCAGCCGGTAGGCCGGCTTCCTCGCCTTCGGAAAGTCGTCGACCGCGACAATGCGCCCGACGCGGATCTCGACCTTCGCGAAATCATCCCAGGTGATCTCTGGCATCTCGGAAATCGTCCCTCGGTTGCGTGCCCGCACGCGGTTTGCCCTAGCGGCCAGCGCGGCGCCAGTGGCGCGCGCCCGCCCCGCCAATGCCCACCGCGCGAAGTGTAATGTGTGGCGCGCCCGCGCTGCCGCGCTGCCCTTGAGCGACGCACCGGCGCGCCCCAGCTTTAGCACTCCCTGGCTTCGGGAGGAGGTCGCGCGTGCCCGGACGCTCTGGTCCTCTCGCGGCGCTGCGCCGCGTCGTTGCACCCGCGCTGTGGGGCCTGCGGGCCGATTGGGGCACGGCCGTACTCTTGGTGGCGACAACCGCGGGCGCGCTCGCCGCGCTGCTGCCGGTCGCGTCGCTCCTCGCGCCGGGCATCACGGGCCTCGCTCCGCGGGTTGGCCTGGCGCCGTGGCGAGGGGACGACCTGGGGATGGCCTGGAGTCCATTCGCGTCGAGCCCCACCGCGACCCGCCAGGTCGCGCTCATGACGCTGTTCCGGCTGCTCGCGGGCGTCGCGGCTGGCGTCTTCGCCGTGGCGACGGTGACGGTTCTGTCCCTGTCGGCCGCGCGCGCGTCGCAACGCGCCAGCGAGGTGAACGTCCGCCGCGCCGTCGGCGCGTCGCGGCGCCAGCTGCTCGCGGCCGGACTGCTCGAAAGCGGCACACTCGCCGCGGCCGCGCTCGTTTTGGGGGGCGTCGCGGGGGCGGTCGCCTCAAGTCTTATGGCGGCGGCGTGGCCGGGCAGCGTGGGCCACGCTGCTACAGCCGTCACCCTCGAGGCGGTCGGCGCCACCGTGGCGGGCCTCATCCTCGGCGCCACGGTCCCTCTTGCCTTCCAGCCCCGCCGCTCGGCGCTTCCGGGGCCGCACGGGAAACCGCTCGAACTGTTCGTGCCGGCCGTCCAGCTTGGCCTGAGTCTCACGGTGTTGACCGCGGCGACCCTGCTGCACACTCGGGCCGGCGACCTACTCGCGGCTGGCGGCTCGGCGCCATCGACCGGTGAGGTGATGGAAGTGACGGCGCCCGATGCGCCCCCCGCCTCCAGGGCCGCGAGCTACCGCTCGCTGCTCCGCCGATTCGACAACCCCTCCGAGCGCATCGCCGCCAGCTTGACGAGCCCCGGCACCCTCGTGGGGCTCGGGATGGTGGACATCGTCACGACCGACTGCGGGAAGTGTGGCATGTTCACTTGGAAGTCGGTCTTGGCGACGCATTATCTCGTGAGCGCCGACACATTTCGCACCCTGGGACAGCCGCTCGTGACGGGGCGCCCCCTCGCGGACGCCGACGCCTGGGGCGCGCGGCTGGTCGCCGTGGTGAACCGATCACTCGCGCGAGACAACTTTCAGTACGGTGAGGCCGTGGGCCGGCTCATCTTCGTGAGTCGCGCAACCGCGGCCTGGTATAAGGTTGTGGGGGTCGTGGAGGATCAACCGCGCACGGGATTCGGCGCCGGCCTCGAGCCCCCCTACGCCGTCTACTTGAGCGTGCTGCAACACCCCGCGCGGTCGGTGGATCTCGTGGTGCGCGCGCCGACTGATTCCACGACGCTCGCCGCCGTGGAGCGCGGGCTGCACGATACGCTAGGCGGGCGCGCCCGGTTCACGCGCACGAGCGCCGCGGGGTTTGCGGCCCGGGAGGCCGCGCCCACCCGGTGGCTGGGTGACCTATTCGGACTGGAGGGGTGGGTCATGTTGGGGATCGCGACCCTCGGCACGTTCGCCGCGATGCGGCTGTGGGTCCTCTCGCTGCGCTTCGAGCTCGCCGTGCGACGGGCCGTGGGCGCCCGCCGCCGCGATATCCTCCGCTTCGTCCTGTGGCGGGCGCTGGGCGTCGCGCTGGGGGGAGTGGCGTTTGCGCTGTGGGCGGGGCTGATCGCGTGGGAGCAGTTGGCGGCCGTGTTTGCGGGGCTGCCACCGTGGGATCCCCAGGCCGCGCTGCGCATTGCACCGCTCTTGATCGGCGCCGCGCTCGCGGGGGCGTTGCCGCCCGCATGGCAGGCGGCGCACGCCGCGCCGCAACGGGCCCTTTCCTAGGGCTCAAGTCGGCGGGATCACGCCCCCAGGATAGCAGGTTGCTGGCGCGCTGCCCGGCCTTTCCCTACCTTGTCCCCGCCACTCACCGACGCGGCGCATGACCGACTGGCTGCAGACCCGGCTGGGCATACCGCCCGACCTGCAGGTAAAGCTGCTCGCCACACTGCTGGTCGTCTTCGGGCTGTGGCTGCTGCACCGGATCGTCCTGGCCGTGGTGTACCGCCGGGTGACGGATCCGTGGAGCCGGTACCGCTGGCGCAAGGGCACCACCTACGCCGCTCTCGCGCTCGGTGCCATCGTCGTAGGCCGGACGTGGATCCCCGGACTCCGGCTCGAGACCTTTCTGGGGCTGTTCGCGGCGGGCGTCGCGATCGCCCTCAAGGATCCGATCAGCAACCTTGTCGGCTGGGTCCTCGTCGTGTGGCGCCGGCCCTTCGAGGTCGGCGACCGCATCGAGATTGCCGGGCACAAGGGCGATGTGATCGACATCCGCCTGCAGCAGTTCACGCTCAACGAGATTGGCAATTGGGTGGAGGCGGACCAGTCGAGCGGGCGCATCATCCACATTCCGAACGGCAGGGTGTTCACCGAGCCGCTCGCGAACTACGATCGCGGGTTCCGCTACATCTGGAATGAGGTGCCGGTGCTCGTCACCTTCGAGAGCGACTGGAAGAAAGCGAAGGAGATTCTCACGCGGATCGCGTTCAAGCACGCGGAGCACCTCACGACGCAGGCGGAGGAGGATCTCCTGGCGGCGTCGCGCCAGTACCTCATCAACTACACGAAGCTCACCCCGATCGTGTACACGAGCGTCGTCGACTCGGGCGTCCGGCTCACGATCCGTTACCTGATCGAGCCGCGACGCCGACGCGGGACGGAGCATGCCATCTGGGAAGACATCCTCACCGAGTTCGCCGCGTGCCCCGACGTCGACCTCGCCTACCACACGGTGCGCTCGTTCAAGCTCACCGACGAAGGGAAGGGGGCGCGTCCGCGCGGCCGCTCTGCGGGGACCGCCGCGGCGCGGCGCGACGCCTACGACTCGAGCACGTCGTAGTGCAGGACGGTGGGCTCGAGCTCGACTAAATACGCGCGGTCCTCGGGGTAGTAGCGCGCCCGTTCCACATCCTCACCCGCGAAGCGGCGAATCGCCTCGATCGAGTCCCACAGCGAGATGAACAGGAAGTGGGTCGTGTCGCCCACGGTGCGGCGCAGCACCTGGACCCCACGGTTCCCGGCCGTGGCGCGACAATCCACCACGCCTGTCGTCTGGAGGTAAGCGCCGTAGGCGTCGCCCTGGGCGGCCGGGACGACGCCGTGCCACACCCGGGCGATCCCGCCGCCGCCGCTGCGCTTAGAGCCGCTCGAGGTCGTCGACCGTGCGCGCATTGCGGACGTTCCCGGTGTTGAGCGTGGACTTGGGCTCGAACAGCAGCACGTGGGCTTCCTCCGGCGCGATCGGCAGGTGCTCGACGCCGCGGGGCACGACGGCGAACTCCCCCTGCTCCAGCCACAGGTCGCGGTCGCGGAACCGCAGCAGCAGCCGGCCCTTCACGACCAAGAACAGCTCGTCCTCCGCGTCGTGGTGGTGCCAGACGAACTCGCCCTTCAGCTTCACGAGCTTCACGTAGGACTCGTTCAACTCGCCCACGATCTTCGGGCTCCAGTAGTCGTGGAAGCGATCGAATTGAGCGGCGAGGTTCACGCGGCGCATGGCGCCGCTCCGAGCGCGGCGAGCACCGTCGCCGTATCGATGATCGTGGCGAACTCCCCGTTCAGCTCCGCGAGCGCGACGGCGTGGACGGCCGCAGCCCCGTGCCACCAGCCGTCGGCGCCGAGACGGTCGAACGTGGCGGTCGCATCCGAGACCACGTAAGTCGTGTAGCCGACGTTCGCGGCCTGGCGCGCCGTGGTGGAGACGCAGCGATCGGTCGCGAGGCCGGTGAGGATGAGCGTCGCCACTCCCCGCCGCCGAAGCTGGCCTTCCAGGTCCGTGCCGAGGAACGCGCTGTAGTGGATGCGGGCGCCGGGCCAGCGGGCCTGGTGCTTGACCCGCATCGTCGGCCGGCCGCTCTCCTGCCAGGCGGCCTCGAGGCGCGCGATATTGGCCTCCATGCCGGGGTTGTTGCGGCCGGGCACGGGGGGCCCGTCTGCGCTCGTCGCCACCACATCGATGATCAGGAGCGCCGTGTTGTGGGGCAGCGCCAGCATCGTACCTCCTACGACGCGGTCTCGGGGAGTGTGGGCGCAGCAGCGCTCGAGGGCGTCGCCTCGAGTGCCCGGCGGTCCTCCGCCGCCCGTCCCCCGCCGGCCCGCAGCTTGTGGGACAACTGAATCCACACCACCGCCCCGACGATCAGCGCCATGGCGCCGAACGTGCGCGTGCTCACGGGCTCCTGCAGAATCAGCCACCCGAGCAGCACCGCAATCACCGGGTTCACATAGGCGTAGGTCCCGACGATCGTGGGTGAGGCGTGCCGCAGCGCGTAGGTGTAGGCGCTGTAGCCGAGAATCGAGCCGAACACCACGAGATAGGCGATCGCGCCGGCGCCGCGGCCGCTCAGGTGCCAGCGGCTCCATTCCCCGAGCACCGAGCCGAGCAGCCCGACCGTCAGCCCGCCGGCGAGCATCTGCAACGCCGCTCCCACGTATGGGCTCGTCTCGGTGCGGTGACGTTTGCCGTACACCGAGCCGAGCGACCACGAGGCGCTCGCCGCGGTGAGCGCGATCGGACCGCGCAGATCGGCGTGCACGATCGCTGCCGGGCTCGCCCCCACGAGCAGCGCCGTGCCGAGGAACCCGATCAGGAGGCCCACCACCACCCGCCAGTTGAGATCCCCGGCGCCCCCCGGAATGATCGCGTCGAAAAACGCCATCCAGAGCGCGACCGTGACGACGAAGATGCTCGCCACCCCAGAGGCCGTGTACTGCTCGGCCCAGACGACGAATGCGTTGCCGCCTGCGAGCAGCAGCACGCCCACGATCGCCTGCGTGCGCCAGTCCGCGGCGCGGCGCGGCAGCCGGTCCCCCAAGGCGAGCGCGACCGCGAGCAGGATGGCCCCCGCGATGAAGAAGCGGATGCCCGCGAAGAGAAACGGCGGCAGGACCGCGACCCCCACACGGATGGCGAGGTAGGTCGAGCCCCAGAACACGCACACCACGAGGTACGCGCCCAGCGCCTTGCCCCGCAGCCCCGCCATCAGTCGGGCTCCACCGGGACGAACCCCGGCTTCTCGAACACCGTGCTGAGGACGATCGTCGTGCGGGTGCTCATCTGGGTCTTGGAGGAGCCGCGGAGATTACGCAGCACGTCCTGGAGGCTTTCGAGATCAGGCGCCGCCACTTTAAGGATGTAGCAGTCTTCCCCGGCCACGTGGTGGCATTCCAGCACGCCGGAATGTTTCGCCATGTCAAGCATGCGCGGCTCGTCGCCCACGTAGTCGGAGTTGGCATAGCGCACGGCGACGAACGCCGTCACGGGAAACCCCACCTTGGCGCGGTCGAGCTGGGCGCCGTACCCCGTGATAAAGCCCGCTTCCTCCAGGCGCTTCACGCGCTCCATCACTGCAGGCCGCGACAGCCCGACTTCGTCGGCGATCGCCTGATAGCTGGCCCG
>DATBBW010000214.1:0-3006 GCA_036270795.1 Gemmatimonadales bacterium
CGCCAGCCGCCCCGCGTTGGTCCAGCGGCGCAGCGAGACTTCGCTGACGTTCAAGAATGTGGCGGCCTCTCGGATATCCAGGAGGCCTCCTGCATCACTCATCGCTTGCCCTCAGCATCCCTCGGGCTCCGTCCCGCGCCGACATGGGCATCCCGCGTCGGCGCCCGCAGACCGCATCCGCGCGCACGCGCTGAACGATGCGTCACGAATACTACAGCAGACATGAGATCAGACTTAAGGGTGACGCTTACACGGCGCGGGCCGAGGGCCCAGATGGCGTGAGCGGGGCTAGGGTGGCACCGGGATAGCTAAGCGTATCGGGGTGCACCTTGAGCACCTCCACGACGGCCGGGCCGGAGAAGCGCCTCAGGTCGTACTGGCACAGGCTCACGACGGGAAACCGTGGTGCGATGACGGTGTCGTATCCGTGCTCGAAGTCGACGATCGCATCGAGCGTCATGCCCCGCTCGAGGCACCACGCCATGTCACCCACGACGTGCAGTGCGCGCACGCCGCGCTGCACGGCTGCGCCAAACGCCGTCTCGAAGAACGCGTAGTCCCCGGTGTCTCGCAGGACGAGCCGCTCCGCCGCGAGGTCGGTCGCGACGCCGGGATGCTCCTCCTCAAGCCGCCCCAGAATAGCGTTACGGGCGTCCGCGGACCCAACGAGATAGCACACGGTCCCCGGCCCGAGGCCGTGCGCCAGGAATCCGGCAGCCAACGTGGCCCGGCCGAGATCGGACGCATACAAGCCACACAGGTGGGTTCCGAGGGGCAGCGCCGCGGCGTGGCGCGGCGCGCGCGTGGTCCCGGGCGCGCCGCGCGGAAGCGCCCCCACCGGTTGCTCTTCCAGATAGGCGAGCAAGTCAGCGCGCCGGAACCGCCGCTCGCGACGCTGCCCGACCCGCACACACGCCAGCCGTCCCGAGTTGGTCCACCGCCGCAGCGAGGTCGCGCTCACCCCCAAAAACCGGGCGGCCTCGCCGATGTCCAGCCACGCGTCGTGATCGCTCATCCGCTCCCGCATCCTTTAGGGCGAGGGTCGCTCGACTTCCCCGGCCATTCGCCATTGACTAGCAAAGGATATCAAAGTATAAATGAGACTATCACTAATATGGGACCAAACACGAACCCGTCAAGCGACGGGGCAGGCCCCGCTCCGCAGAGTCGCGCTCCGGGGGACCGCACCATCGCGCACCGGCTGCGGGTCTTGCACTTAGAGAATCATGCCGGCGACGCTGACCTGGTGACGCGGGCGCTCGAGCGCGCCGGCCTCGACGTGGTCGTCGAGCGGGTCGGTTCCGAGGCGGCCTTCCGCCGTGCCCTCCAGGAGTTCGTGCCCGACGTCGTGCTGGCCGACAACGATATCGCCGGATTCAGCGCCACGGCGGCGCTCGAGCTGCTGCGCGCGGCGCCGTCGACGGCCCCCCTCATCGTGGTGGCCGGCGCACTGCACGCCGTCACAGCGGTCGCGAGTTTGAAAGCGGGCGCGGAGGATCTCCTCTTGAAGTCCGACTTGAGCCGCCTCGGCGCCGCGATCGCGGCGGCCCTCGCGGTGCGCCGGCCGCTCGAACGGCTGAGTCGCCGCCAGCTCGAGGTCCTCCGGCTGATGGCGGAGGGCGCGGGCACCCGGGCCATCGCCCGCCGCCTCACGTTGAGCCCAAAGACCGTGGAGGCGCACCGGAGCGAGGTGATGCGGCGTCTCGGCATCCACGACGTGGCCGGGCTGGCCCGCTATGCGGTGCGCGTAGGACTCGTGGCACTCCATCCACGGCCCGCCGCCACCGAGTGACGCCTGACGGGGTTGTCGGTGGGGATCGTGGCCAGCGCCGCATGAGATGTTGACGTCTTGACGCTATGACGTCTTAACGCTACTTTCCCCGCATGACGAAGCGTAAGCGCGCTACCGTCTACCTCGATCCGACGCTGCACCGGGCGCTGCGGGTGAAGGCCGCCGAGACTGAGAAGACCGTCTCGGACCTCGTCAACGCTGCCGTGCAGCAAAGCTTGACCGAGGATGCGGCGGACCTCGCCGTGTTCGAAGCTCGCGCTCGCGAGCCCGTGTTAGCGTTCGAGGAAGTGCTGAAAGACCTGAAGCGCCGTGGCAAACTATAGGCTCCTCATCAAGCGCTCCGCCACGAAGGAGCTTGAGGAGCTTCCCGCCAAGGTCCGTCGCCGAATCGTCAACAGAATTGATACGCTTGCCGCTGAGCCCAGACCCCCTGGCGTCGAGAAGCTGTCGGGGCAGCAGAAATATCGGATCCGTCAGGGCGACTACGGCGTGCTCTATACGATCGAGGACGCCGACCAGACAGTCACGGTCGTGAAGATTGGACATCGACGAGACGTGTATCGCTAGGAGCGGCCCGGGCCACCACAGAATTGGGCTCGCGGTATCGACCGGGCTACGCGCTCACCTTGGGAGCGGGGCTGACCGCCTGCTGCCTGCTCAGCCTGCGGACGTCCTGGCGGCGGCACGCCTCGGGCGCACTAGCGCCATGACGTCCGCGGCAAACCGCTCCATCTCTTCATGCTGCGGGCTGAATTGCAGCAATAGGAGCTCGACGCCCGCGCGTTCGAACTGGACGACGCGCTCCGCGATCTGCGCGGGCGTCCCCACGAGCCCGGCGCGCAGCCCGCGGTTCGACACGGAGTAGTCCTCGAGGCTGACCCGCTGCTCGAGCTGGGTGTTGGCGATCCATTCCTGATAGTTCGCGTAGCCCGCCGCGCTCTGGTGCACGTCGGTAATGCGCGCCACCTCCTGCTGCGCCGCGGCCTCCGTGTCGCGGCACACGACGTACCCGGCCACGCCGAAGCGCAACGGCCCGAGCCCGAGCCGCTCGCGCCGTGCCCGCATGTCCGCGACCTTAGCGGCGACGCGCTCGGGCGGGTCGCCGTGCATCAGGTAGGCGTCGCAGCGGCGGGCGATGAGCTCCTTCGCCGCCTCCGATTCGCCGCCGGCGTAGAGGACGGGGCGAGGCTTCGCCAGCGGCTTCGGCTGCAGCA
>DATBBW010000215.1:0-19964 GCA_036270795.1 Gemmatimonadales bacterium
TGTACTGGTTCACCCCCACGACGACCGACGCCCCCGCCTCGACGGCCCGCTGTTCGGCGTAGGCGCTCGCCGCGATCGCCTGCTGGAACACGCCCCGCTCGACCGCCCGCGCGGCACCGCCCGCCTGTTCGATCTCGTCCAACACCCGACGCGCCGCGTGCTCGATCTCGTCGGTCAGCGCCTCGACGTACCAGCTGCCGCCCGTGGGATCGGCGGTGTCGGGCACGCCCGTCTCGTGCGCCAGGACCTGTTGGGTCCGGAGCGCCAGCGTGGCGCTCGGCGCCGTCGGGAGGGCGAGCGCCTCGTCGTACGCGTTCGTGTGGAGCGACTGCGTACCCCCGAGCACGGCGGCGAGCGCCTGGATCGCGACGCGCACCACGTTGTTCTTGGGCTGCTGCGCCGTGAGGGTCGAGCCGCCAGTCTGGGTGTGGAAGCGCAGCCGGCAGGCCGCGTCATTCGCCTGGAAACGCTCCTTCATGAGACGGGCCCACAGGCGCCGCGCGGCGCGGAACTTGGCGACTTCCTCGAACAAGTCGGTGAACGCCGCGAAGAAGAAGGAGAGGCGCGGCGCGAAGCCGTTCACGTCGAGTCCCGCCGCCACGGCGCGGCGCACGTACTCGAGCGCGTTGGCGAACGTGAACGCGAGCTCCTGCACGGCGGTCGCCCCCGCCTCGCGCATGTGGTAGCCCGAGATGGAGATCGGCGTGAAGTTCATGCCCTCGGTCGTGACGAACCGGAACACGTCGGTGACGAGGCGCAGCGACGGCTCGATCGGATAGATGTACGTCCCGCGGGCGATGAACTCTTTCAGGATATCGTTCTGCACCGTGCCTTGGAGCCCGGCGCGGCTCACGCCGTGCTCTTCGCCCACCACCACATACATCGCGAGCAGGATGGGTGCCGTCGCGTTGATGGTCATGGACGTGGACACGCTCTCGAGCGGGATCGCCTCGAACAGGCGTGCCAGGTCGTCCACCGTGTCGATCGCCACGCCGGCGCGGCCCACCTCGCCTTCGGCCAAGGGGTGGTCCGAGTCGTAGCCCATCTGGGTGGGGAGATCGAACGCCACCGACAGGCCCGTCTGGCCAGCGGCGAGCAGATGGCGGAAGCGCGCGTTCGTCTCCTCCGCGGTCCCGAACCCGGCGTACTGACGCATCGTCCAGCACTTGCCGCGGTACATCGTGGGATGGATGCCCCGCGTGTAGGGGAACGCGCCGGGCGCCCCGAGCGCGCGCGCCGGATCGCCCCGCCAGTCCTCCGGGCCATACACGGGCTTGCGCTCGCTCACGGGGCCGCCACCGCGGCCGACGCCGCCCCCGCGAGGACCGTCAGGGCGAACGTGACATCGTCCTTGCTCCCGATCACAAGCGGCGTCTTCTGGTGCAGCGCCGTGGGCGTGAGGTCGAGGATCGCCCGGCAGCCGTCCGTGGCCCGGCCGCCCGCCTGCTCGACCACGAACGCGAGCGGGGCCGCTTCGTACAGCAGCCGCAGCTTGCCGAGCGGGTTGTTGGCGTCCGCCGGGTAGAGGAAGATGCCGCCCGAGATCAGGTTGCGGTGGATGTCGGCGACGAGCGAGCCGATGTAGCGGGTGGTGCGGGGTTGGATCGGGCCCTCGCCGTTCTTGAACGCCGCGACGACGCGCTGCACCGAAGGACTCCAGCGGTTCCAGTTACTCTCGTTCACGCTGTAGTAGCGACCGACCGGCGGCGTCCGGATGTTGGGGTGGGACAGCAGGAATTCGCCGATCGTGGGGTCCAGCGTGAAGCCGTGCACGCCCTGGCCCGTCGTGTAGACGAGCATCGTGCTGGAGCCGTACAGGATGTAACCCGCGGCGACCTGCTGCTTCCCCGCTTGGAGACAGTCCGCCAGTCCCGCCGGCCCGTGCGGCTTCGAGACGCGCCGGTGAATCGAGAAGATCGTACCGATCGAGACGTTGACGTCGATGTTGGTGGAGCCGTCGAGCGGATCGTACAGCACGACGTACTTGCCGGCGGGCGTGTCGGGAGGGACCGGGACCGGTGCCTCGTCCTCCTCGGAGGCCGTGATGCACACGCGCCCTGTGTACTGCACGCTGTGCCGGACCGTCTCGTTCGCGAACAGGTCGAGCTTTTGATGCAGGTCGCCCGAGACGTTGACGGGACCGGCGGCGCCGAGGATATCGGTGAGTCCCGCGCGGCGCACGTGCCGCGAGATGATCTTGGCGGCGAGGCAGAGGTCGTACAGCAGGTTGGAGAGCTCCCCCGTCGCCTCGGGGTGGAGCCGCTCCTGCTCCATAATGAACCGCTCGATGGTGATGACTTCGGAGCCGTGCACGGTGGTCGTCCGTGGCGAAGGTGATCGGGCGGCCGCGGCGGCTCAGGCGAGCTGCATCGGTTTCGTCCCACACCGGGGCGCGAGCGCCACCTTGCGGAACCCGTCGAGCAGCACGACGTCGAGCGCCGCCTTCTCCTGGTCGCTGCCGAGGCGCAGCTCGGTCAGCACCTCCCCCTGGGGCGTGGAGACGTAGTGCGGCGCCAGCCGATTGAGGGCGTACACGACCACGTCCCCGCGGCACGTGTCGCAGCCGCAGAACCGGGGCAGCTGGAGCCGGAGTTTCTCGTACTCCCGCTGCACCACCTCGAACGCCACGTTCGTCACCCCACGGCGACGCGCTCCGCGTCGAGGGGCCACGCCGTGAAGGTCGATCCCGTCGTGCCCGTGAGCCGCACGCGCCGGTAGCCGCCGATCCACGACTCCGGGCCCGCAAACAGCGCCACCTTGTTCGTCCGAGTCCGGCCCTGCAACAGCTCGCCCCGCTTCGCCTTCCCCTCCACCAGGACCTCGTGCGTCGTGCCGACCAGCGCGACGTTTGTGCGACGGGCGCGGCGCCGCACCACGGCGATCAGCCGCTCCAACCGCTCGCCGGCGACGGCGTCCGGGACGCGCTCGGGCAAGCGCGTGGCCGGCGTCGCGTCGCGGGGAGAGTACTTGAAGGTATAGGCGTCATCGAACCCGGCGGCTTCCACGAGCGAGACCGTCTCCTGGAAATCCTCCTCCGTCTCACCCGGAAAGCCGACGATCAAGTCGGTCGAGAGGGCGATCCCGGGGAGGGCGTTCCGCAGCGCCGCCACCACCGCGAGATAGCGCGCCCGGTCATAGCGCCGCCGCATCCGCTTGAGGACGCGCGAGCTGCCGCTCTGCGCCGGCAGGTGCACGTGCTCGCACACGGCGGGCGTCTCCGCCATCGCCGCGAACACGCGCTCGGTGAAGTCTGTGGGATAGGGCGACGTGAACCGGATGCGGCGGATGCCCGCCACGGCGCCCACGGCGCGCAGCAGGTCGGCGAAGTCATGCGTGGCGTCGGCATAACTGTTCACGGTCTGGCCGAGGAGGGTCACCTCCGTCGTGCCGTGCGCGGCGAGCTGCGCGACTTCCCGGACCACGGCGTCCAGCGGGCGGCTCCGCTCCGGGCCGCGGGTCATCGGCACGATGCAGAAGGTGCAGCGATAGTCGCAGCCGCGCTGCACGGTCACGAACGCCGACGCCCCAGCCTCGCGCGCGGGCGGGACGTCGTCGTAGTGCTCCCAGGCCTTGAACTCGAGCTCGGTCGTGCGCGCTCCGCTCCGGGCGCGCGCGATCAATTCGGGTAGCCCGCGGTAGCCATCCGGCCCGATCACCAGGTCGACCTCCGGCACCCGCTCCAAGAGCTGCGGCCCGAGCCGCTGCGCCATGCAGCCGACGACGCCCAGCACGTTGTCCGGCCGCCGGTAGCGCTTCAGCTCCCCGAGGCGCGACAGCACGCGCTGCTCGGCATGGTCGCGGACGGCGCACGTGTTCACGAGCAGCACGTCGGCCAGCGCCGGATCGGCCGTCTGGACGTAGCCCGCCTGGCCCAGGACGCCGAGCATCAGCTCCGAGTCCGAGACGTTCATCTGACAGCCGTAGGTCTCGATGTAGATCTTGGGCATTCGTCAATCGACCGTGACGTCGAAGCGGGGGCACCCGTGCCAGTCCGCGACTGGAAGATAGACGGAAAGGTAGTCCTCGGTGAGGACTTCGAGCTGTCCTGTATGGCGCCCGCTCGCCACGCCGTCCGCCCGCTGCCCGAGCCGGGCGGCGCGGTAGGCCCGGGCTTTCGTCTCCCCGAGGGCCCGCAGCTCCCGGGCACGCTCGCGCACCACGGACGGCGCGACGGCGGCGGTGAGGCGCGCGGCCGGCGCGTCGGGGCGGACGCTGAACGGAAAGACGTGCAAGTAGGTGAACGGGAGCGCGCGCACCAAGGCGAGCGTCTGCTGATGGTCGGCGTCGGTCTCCCCGGGAAACCCCGCGATCACGTCCGCGCCGAGGCCGAAGGCGGGCAGCCGTTCGGCGAGCCAGGCGAGGCGCGCGGCGTAGGCCTCCGCGCTGTACCAGTGGCGGCCCATGCGCCGCAGCACGCGGTTCGCGCCGGACTGCAGCGGCGCGTGCAGGTGGGGGGCGAGGTGGCGCGGCGCGTCGATGAGGAGCCGCACGATCTGGTCGTCGACCTCGGTCGCCTCGATCGAGGACAGCCGGAACCGCACCTGGGGCACGGCGGCGATCAGCGCCTCGACGAGCGACCCCAGCGTGGCCGCCGGCAAATCCCGACCGTAGGTGCCGATGTGGACCCCAGTGAGCACGATCTCGGCGTGGTGGTGGGCGAGCGCCTGCGCCTCGGCGACGAGCTCCGGGATCGGCCGCGAGCGGTTGGCGCCGCGCGCCACCGTCGTTGCGCAGAACGTGCAGTGCTCGTCGCAGCCGTCTTGGATCTTGAGCCAGCCCCGGGCGTTGGTCTGGAAGTGGCGCAGCTGCGGGTCGACGCGCGGCGCCGCGAAGCCAGCGGCGCGGAGCACCCGGGCGGGGTCCGCGCCGCCCACCACCGCGCGCACCGCCGGCAGGGCGGCGATCGCGCCGTCGTCGAGCGCCGCCGCGCAGCCCATCACGATCGTCTCGAGCCCGTGACCCTGGCCGGCGCGCGCGAGGCGACGCACGAAGCGGCGCAGCTTGGCTTCGCTCTCCTGGGTCACGGTGCAGGAGTTGACGACTGCGAGGTCGGCGGTCGCGGGGTCGTCCACGACCGCCGCACCCTGGTCGGCGAACGCCTGGCGCACCAACTCGGTGTCGTACTGGTTCGCTTTGCACCCGAACGTATGGAGGTAGACGTTCACGGCCGGATCGTGATCCCGACGAGCAGGGTCCACACTTGTTCGGTGAGCCCCCCGCCCTGACGCCTCAGCCGTTCCACCCCGAGGTCGATGAGGCCGTGGCCTGCGGAGAACAGTCGACCGAGGCCGGCGGCGACGGCGAATTCGGTGGGCGGCGTCGTCCCGGGGCCGAACGGCAGCTGCCCGCCGCGCACGCCGAAGCGGAATGGCGCCTGGCCGCCGAGTTCGGCGCCGGCCGACCAGTTCCACGTGTTGAACGCGCCCGCGCCGGCGCGCGACCACGAGCGCCACGCCGCCGCCACGGCGAAGCGCGCGGTCGGGCTCGGGGCGAAGCGCACGCCCCCGCCAGCCATGCGCGGCAGGTCGTTCTCGGCGACAGTCGCGCCCCCCACCCTGGCACGGAGCCGGTTGTCGCTCCGCGCCCAGGCGGCGAGTCGCAGGCCCGGGACGACCGTGAGCAACGCGCTGCCCGACACGCCGAACCCGTCGTAGCGGACTTCGTCGATCTGTTGCGTGACGTGATAGGTCGTGTCGTCGAAGCGCCGCTGCGCGGTGACGCGGGTCGAGCCGGCGAGGAGGTGGACGGCGCCCCCTAACGCCAGGCGCGGCCCCACCCGGCCCGCCAGCGCTAGCCGCAGGTCGGCCACGCTGCCGTCGCTCGTGAGCGAATCGGTGTATCGCTGATTCACGCCGCGCAGCACGGCCGAGTCCCGGCTCGTCACGCCCCACGAGCGGTCGAGGTACGTCGTGAACCCGCCGCCGAGCACCAGGCGCGCAGACACCGGCCCCCCGAGCGCGAGCAGCGGAAACCGGGTGGCCCGGAGCGCGCTGCTCGTACCGCCCGCGTCCACGGTGCGATACGACGCGCCGGCCATCGCGCCGGCGGTGATGTGATCCAGGTCGGCGAGTGACGCCTCCATCAGGGGCGACACCGCATCAAACGGCCCGAACGCGCCGCCCGTGCTCCGCGCGCGCACCGATTCCCAGCGCCCCGGCGTCCCGAGACCCCGAATCCCGTATTGGGAATCCTGCGCCGCGAGGCCCGCCGCGCCACTCCCGGCGGCGGCGACGACGGCGAGCACTACGACGCCGAGGGCGCGCGGGCCGGTCACGGCTTCCCGAAGGGGTAGCGGGGCACGTAGGTGACGCGGATCGCCGGTCGGAGGCCAGCGGCCTGCGACGGGTAGAACCGGATCTCGGCCAGGTCGTTGGCCTCGGGCTTTGCGGTGAGGACCAGAGTCGTCACCTGCGTCGTGTCCGTTTGCCAGAACTGCAGCAGGTTGGTGATCTCAATCTGCGTGGTGTCCGTCGCGCCGATGTGGATGACGGTGGTGTCGACGCGCGTCAAGTCGACGGCGATCGGGGACTTCGCCCCAAAGTCCGTCAGGACGGTGTGCGCCTCGATCACGAACGAGTCCGCCGGAGCGCCCCGCGCGGCGACGGCCGGCACGAGGATCAGCGTCGCCCGCATCACTTGGGTCGAGTCCCTGAGGGCGCGCGGCAGCGCGATGCGCAGGATGCTGCGCGTCGCCGGCACACCACCCACGGCGAGCGTCGAGTCGAGCGGTCGAGGGGGCGGGTCGAAGACGAACGTGGCCACGGTCGCCCCGCGCACCGGGAGGGTCCGCCGCACGGGCGTCCCGGCGGAGTCGAGCGTGGTAAATGGCGTGAACTGCGGGCCCAGATCGCCCTTGCCGAGGGTGGCGCTCGCGAACCGATTGGCCGACACCCGCACCCCGTAGGCGAGACGCCCCGTATCGGCCACCACGTAGTGGGCCTGGGATGAGTCGAGCCGGAGGAACACCAACCACCGGTTGTTCACCGTGTCCGCCTGCACGCTGTCGCCCGCGACGGAGTCTTTGTGCCCCGCCCGGGCGAACAGGCTGTCGAGGTTGACCCGGCGAAGCGGCGCGGCGGCGAATGGCCCGGCGACGGTCGCGAACGGCGTCAGGGTGTCGATCGGCACCGGGAGCCCGTAGATCCGCACCGTCAGGTTGTGGGCGGCCGTGTCGCGGTGCGTGACGTAGAAGCGGAGCTGGGCCGAGTCGAGCGAGGGGATCGCGCTCGTGGTCGTGTCGTTGGTGCGGATTGCGATGCGCGGGCCGTAGGAGGAGAACTGGAAAATCGCCCGGCTGTCGACCAACGGCGTATCGGAGACGAGCATGACCGCTGCCTGGTACGCCAGCACGTAGCCGCGATACGCACTGTCCTTCGAGACGTTCGTGACGAGCAGGGTGTCGAGCACGGTGAGGCCCGCGCTCGGGCAGTACGCCGGGCACGTGCCCGGAGCGGCCACGCGCTCCACGCAGCCGGCGGCCGCGAGCACGATCGCGAGGAGGGCGCCCGGGCGACCCCTCACGGGTTGAGCGCCGTCTTGGCGAAGGCGTCGGGGAGCAGGTCGCGCAAAATCCATCGCCGCTCCGTCTGCGGTCCCGCGGCGATCACCTCGAGCTCCAGCCCGAACTCCGCCAGGAGCTGGCGACACGCCCCGCAGGGCGACGCGGGCGGATCGACGTCGGTCGCGACCACGAGGCGTGCGAAGTTCCGCGCGCCGCCGGCGACGGCGGCGCCGATCGCCATCCGCTCGGCGCAGATGGTGAGCCCGTACGAAGCGCTCTCGACGTTCGTGCCCACGAAGATTCGGCCATCGGTGGCCTCGAGCGCCGCCCCGACGCGGAACCGGCTGTAGGGGCAGTACGCCTGGCGTTGCACTTCACGCGCCCGCCGCACCAGCTCCGCGCTCACGCCCAGATCTCCTGCAGGAACGACCGCCCCGCCGCGAGCGGCGCCACACCGCACAGTTCCGCCACCGTCGCGCCGATATCGGCGAAGCTCGGACGCTCGCCGAGGGGCCGCGCCCGGACCCGTCCGCCGAGCGCCAGGATCGGCACGGCCTCGCGCGAGTGGTCGGTGGACGGTGTGGTCGGATCGTTGCCGTGATCTGCCGTGATGATGATCAGGTCCTCTCCCCGCACGCGGGCTTCGAGCCGCGGGAGCCAGGCATCGAGCTCCTGCAATCCGTGATAAAACCCCGGGACATCGTTCCGGTGCCCCCACGTTTGGTCGAATTCGATCACGTTCACGAAGATGAACCCCGTGGGCGTCCGGTCCAACGCCTGCTCGATCAGCCGGTAGGCGTCGCGATTGGTCGGCGTGTGCTCGCTCGTGATGTTGCGTCCCGCGAACAGGTCGTCCACCTTGCCGATCCCCACCCGAGGCACGCCCGCCGCCGCCAGCCGGTCGAGCAGCGTGGTCCCTACCGGAGCAATTGAAAAATCCTTCCGGTGCGCCGTGCGCTGGTACGCGCCCGGCCGACCCGCGAACGGGCGCGCGATCACACGACTCACGGCGTGCTCGCCGACGAGCAGGTCGCGGGCGGCGGCGCAGGCCCGGTACAGCTCGGCGAGGGGCACCGTGTCCTCGTGCGCCGCGACCTGAAACACCGAGTCCGCCGACGTGTACACGATCCACTGCCCGGTGCGCTGGTGCTCGACCCCGAGCTCGGCGATGATCGCCGTGCCCGACGCCGCCCGGTTGCCGATCACGCCGCGACCGGTGCGGCGGGCGAACGCCTCGATCAGGTCCGCCGGGAAGCCGTGCGGGTAGGTCCGAAACGGCCGGTCGAGCAGTACCCCGCAGATCTCCCAATGGCCGGTCGTGCTGTCCTTGCCGGGCGAGCGTGGCAGGGCGACGCCGTACGCCGCGACGGGGGCGACGCTGGCATTGAGCCCCGCCAGCGGCCGGCACCACCCCAACCCCAGGCGCTCCAGGTTGGGCAGCCGGAGGCCCCCCACCGCCCGCGCCACGTTCCCGAGCGTATCAGACCCGGCGTCCCCGTAGGCCGTGGTGTCGGGCGCCGCCCCGATGCCGACGCCGTCGAGGACGATGATCGCGGCGCGCGTCAATCGTACAGCCGCGGCAACCGCGTCCCGAGCGAGGCGAGCACGGCGCGCTGCAGCTCGTCCGTCCAGCCCGAGAACTCGTCCAGGGTGATCCGTTCGCCGTCCGCCGCGCCGATGAGGGTCGCGACGTCCCCCACCGCCACCGGGTGATCGCCGGTCTCGACCATCGTCAGGTCCATCGTCACCGCGCCGATGATCGGGACTCGGCGGCCACGGATCAGCACCGCGCCGCGGCGCAACAACCCGAGGGCGCGGCGCACGCCGTCAGCGTAGCCGATCCCGAGGGTCGCGACCGTGGTGGCGCGGCTGGCACGCCACAGGGCGTGGTAGCTCACGCTTTCCCCCGCCGCGACGCGCCGCACGGCGAGCACGCGGGCGCGCACGCTGACGACCGGCCGCGGCTCCGGGAACCCCGCCCCGGGCGAGCCCCCATAGAGGAACACGCCGGGCCGGACCAGGTCGAGCGCGAACCGTCGATCCGCGAGCGCCGCCGCGCTGTTCGCCACGTGCAGCAGCATCGGCCGGCGCGGCAGTTGCGCGACCGCCTGCTGGAACCGCTCGAGCTGCTGCTCGGCGGTGCCGTCGCGCCGATCGGCCGAGTGGAACTGGGTGTAGCAGCCCTCCAGGGACGGCGTGTCGGCCGCGTCGCGGAGCGCGGCGATCTCATCCCACCGCACCCCCGAGCGGCCCATGCCGGTGTCGATCTCCAGATGGAAGGCGTGGGCGCCGCGCGCGGTCCACGCGCGGATCGCGGCGGCGTCCCCCAGCACGGGCGTCACCGCCGCGCGCTCGAAGTCGGCGAACAGCGCCGGCCCAGCCGGCATGAATACCACGACGGGGCGCGTGATGCCGGCCGCGCGCAGCTCAGCACCTTCTTCGACGGTCGCCACCCCATAGCCCCACGGGTCGACGGCCTCGAGGGCTCTAGACACGGCGACGGCTCCCACCCCATAGGCATTGGCCTTCACCACCGGGAGGAGCCGTGTGCCGGACACCCGTGCCACCGTGCGGGCGTTCTCGATGACGGCGGCGAGGTCCACCTCGACCCAAGCGCGCTGATCGCGCCCGCGGACTGACACGTTCACAGGCGCGGTAAGCTAACCCGCCCCGCGTCCCAGAGGCAACACGATTGCCCTCAGGCCGGGTCGCGCCGGGCGGGTTCGGCCCCGCGCCGCGCGGGGCTGCTGGGGTGAATCCGCGCCGCGGAGCGCACTACATTTCCGTTTCCCTTGCGCTGCCCCGCCAGCCCGTGCGGTGGCGGGTGGAGGTTCCGTGGCTAACGATGCTGCCCTCGCTCGCGCGCTCAGCCTTGTGCGCGACCTGCGCACGCGCTGCGCGTGGGACCGCGCCCAGACCCGGGCGACGCTCCGCCCCTACCTCGTGGAAGAAGTGCTCGAGCTCGATCAAGCGCTCGCGGACGGCACGCCCGCCACCGTGTGCGATGAATTGGGCGACCTGCTGCTCCACCTCGCGTTCCAGATCGTGATCGGGGAGGAGCAACACGAGTTCGACGCCGAAGCCGTGACCGGAGCGCTCGAGCGCAAGATGTGGCGCCGCCACCCGCAGCTGTTCGCCGGAGCGGCCCCACCCGATCCCGCGGGCTGGGAGCGGGTGAAGCAAGAGGAGCGTGGCGCGGCGGGCGCGGCGGGCGGGGTCCTGGGCGGCTTGCCGCGCACCTTGCCGCCCTTACTGATGGCCTTTCGGCTGCAAGAGCGGGCCGCGGGTGTCGGGTTCGATTGGCCGAGCGCCCAGGGTCCGCTCGCCAAGGTCAAGGAAGAGACAGCCGAGCTGGAACGGGAGTTGCGCGCGGCAACGCCCGAGGCGCTCGCGGACGAGCTCGGCGACCTCCTGTTCGCGGTCGTGAACCTCGCCCGCAAGCTCGCGATCGACCCGCGGGCGGCGCTCGAGCGGGCCAACCGCAAGTTCGCGCGCCGCTTCACGGCGCTCGAGCGGCTCGCCGCCGAGCGGGGGGTGCAGATCGGGCGGGCGAGCCTGGCGGAGCTCGACCGGCTATGGGACGACGTGAAGGCCGAGTGAGACCGGGCGCGGTCGCTCGTGAGCGCCCGCGCGCGTCCCGCGGCTAGGGCCAGAGCTTGTACAGCGTCCGCGGGAACGCAATCGCTTCGCGGATGTGCGGAATGCCGCAGATCCAGGCCACCGTGCGCTCGACGCCCAGCCCGAACCCCGCGTGGACGAAGGTGCCGTATTTGCGCAGGTCGAGGTACCAGCTGTAGGCATCCTCGGGGAGCCGCTCCTCGCGGATGCGGGCGAGCAGCTTGTCGTAGTCATCCTCGCGCTGGCTGCCGCCGATGATTTCGCCGTACCCCTCGGGGGCGAGCATATCGTTGTTGAGCACAGTGCGTGGGTCGGCCGGATTCTCCTTCATATAGAAGGCCTTCACGGCGCGCGGGTAGTTGAACACCAGTACCGGCCGGTCATACTGTCGGGCCAAGAGCGTCTCCTCGTCCCCCCCCAGCTCGCGCCCCCACGTCAGGTCGCTCCCGAGGCTCGTGAGCTTTGTCACCGCGTCGGTGTAGGAGATGCGCGGGAACGGCGGCCGGACGCGCTCGAGCGGCGCCGGGTCGCGCTCCAGCTCGGCCAGCTCCGGCCGGCGCCGCTCGAGGCAGCGCGCCACGATGTAGGAGACGAATTCCTCCTGCAGCGTCATATTGTCGTTGGAGTCGTTCCAGGCCACCTCGGGCTCGACCATCCAGAACTCCGTGAGGTGGCGCCGGGTCTTCGACTTCTCGGCGCGGAACGTCGGCCCGAAGCAGTACACCTTGCCGAGCGCCGCGGCGGCGGCTTCGACATACAGCTGCCCCGTCTGAGCGAGGTAGGCGGTGCCCAAGTCGAAGTAGTCGACGGCGAACAAGTGGCCCGCCGCCTCGCCGATCGACCCGGTGAGGATCGGGGTGTCGACGAGCACGAAGTGGCGCTCGTGGAAGAAATCGCGGATCGCCTGCACCACTTCATGGCGCACCCGGGCGATCGCCACTTGCCGCCGGCTCCGCAGCCAGAGGTGGCGGTGCTGGAAGAGGAAGGCGGTGCCGTGCTCCTTCGGCGTGATGGGGAAGTCGACGCTGGGCCCGAGGATCTTCAAGTCCGCCGCGGTGAGCTCGACGCCGCCGGGGGCCCGCGGGTCGGCGCGCACCGCGCCCGTCAGCTCGACCGAAGTCTCCTGCGTGAGCCGCGCGAGCGCCTCCCACGCCGCAGGCGATACGTCTTTTTTGGAGAGCACCGCTTGCAAGTACCCCGTGCCGTCCCGCAGCGCGACAAAGGCGATCTTGCCGCTCGACCGCGTGGTCATCACCCAGCCTCGCACGACCACGGTCTCGCCCACGCGCGGCGGCAGCTCATCGATGCGAGACAGCGGGGGCATAGGCGCGGCATACTAGTGGCGGCCCTCTGGGCTGTCAACGCAACGGCCTGCACGGCGTATGCACCCGCCGCCGGCGCGAAGCTCGGGCCGCTCCGCCAGGAGCTGGCGTGGCCCGTGTACCTGGGTACGCCGCGCCACGACATGTGCGCCGCCGAATCGCTCAACGCGGACCCGCGGCCGCTCTGGACGAGCGGCGTGGGCCGCGCGGTGCGCGGCAGCCCGGCGTTGGGGGAAACGGTGATCGTGGTGGGCGCCGCAGATCGGGTGGTGGCGCTGTTGGACCGCGCGACCGGCCAAGTGCTCTGGCGGGCGCGGGTCGGCGGGACGATCCACGGCGGGCCGTTGCTCGACGGGGACCGGGTCTTCGTCGCCACCGAAGCCGCGCCCGACGCCCGGATTTACGCGCTGCGCCTGCGGGATGGCTCCCGGCTGTGGAGCCGGGGCACGGCGAGCGTGGTCGCGCCGCTGGCCCTCGACGGCGACACGCTCTATGCGGCGACCGAGACGGGCCTCGTGCTGCGGCTCGCGGCCGAGGACGGCCGCGTGACGTGGCGGCGGCAGCTATCGGGCGCCGTGCGCGGCGGCCCCGTGCCGACACGCGACGGGGTGGCGGTCGCCACGACGAGCGACAGCCTGTTTCTCTTAGACCGCGCCTCCGGGGTCGTCCGCGCCCGCCTTGCGCTGCCGGGGACGGCGCTCGCGACGCCGGCGCTGGACCGGCAACGGCTCTACCTCGGCACCACGGCGGGGCACCTCGTCGCCGTGGACCTCCCCACCCTCCGGATCGCGTGGGACCTGCCGACGGGCGACGCGGTGTATGGCGCGCCCGCCGTGGCGCGGGACACGGTGTATGCGCTGGCGCGCAACGGAATGCTGTGGGTGGTTCCCGCGGACAGCGCGGTGCGAGCGCACGGGATCGCGCTGAACCTCACGACGGTCGCGGGGCCCACGCCGACCGCGTCGGGCCTGCTCGTCGCGAGCGTGAGCGGCGACGTGGTGCTCGTGGAGCGCGGCACGGGCGCGGCGCTGTGGCGGGTCCAGCTGGACGGCCCCATCGAGCAGCCGCCGCTGGTGCGCGACCGCCAGCTGGTGGTGATCGCGGGCCGCGGCGATCTTCACACGTATCGATGATCCGTCCCGGGTGCTGGGTCCTCGCGCTCGCGCTCGCCGCGGCGCCACCGCTCGGGGCGCAGGTGGACAGCGGCGCGACTCGACGAGAGCAAGGGGCGCCCGTCCTGGTCCACTACGGCAAGTGGGTCGCCGCCGCCGCGGCGGTGGCGTTCACCGCGCTCGGGGCGCACGAGCACAGCAACTCGAATCGCGTGTGGACCGAGCTGCTCTCGCTGTGCCGGGCCAACAACGCCGATTGCCGGCTCGGGGCCGACGGCCGCTACGCCAACCCGGCGGCGGAGCAGCTGTACCAGTCGTCCCTCACGTTCGACCGCCGGGCGCGCGGGCGGCTGCTCGCGGGCCAAGCGTCGCTGCTCGTGGCGGCGAGCCTGTTCATCCTCGACCTGCGGCACCACTCCGGCGGTCCCGGCAACATTCCGTTCGCGCCGCTCGAGCTCTCCGGGGATGTCGGCACGGGGCTCGCGCGGCTCGGCGTGCGTCTGGCGTTCTGAGCGGTTAGCCCACCCGGAAGAGCTCGAACCCTCGCTCGTAGCGCTCCAGCAGGCGTGTGCGGTACGCCGCGTGGGGGCGGTCGGACAGCGTCGGGTCGCGGGCGAGGAGCTCGGCGGCGGCGTGCCGGGCCGCCTCCAGGAGCGGCAGGTCGCGCTCCAGGTCGGCGTACTTGAGGGGCACGCCGCCCGATTGGCGCGCGCCCGCCAACTCACCCATGCCGCGCTCCTTCAAGTCCAGGGCGGCGATCTTGAACCCGTCGTTCGTCTCCGCAAACGCCTGGAGGCGGGCCGCCGCCTCAGGAACGTCGGAGAGCAGGATGCAGTGGCTCGCGGCCGCGCCGCGCCCCACGCGGCCGCGCAGCTGGTGCAGCTGCGCCAGCCCAAAGCGCTCGCCGTGCTCGATGAGCATCACCGTGGCGTTCGCGACGTCGATGCCCACCTCGATCACGCTCGTGGCCACGAGCACCTGGACCGCGTTGTCGCGGAACGCGCGCATGGTGTCGTCGCGCTCCGCGGGCTTCATCCGGCCGTGCACCAAGCCCACGCGGAACTCGGGGAACACGCGGGCGAGCGTGTCGGCCATCGTGGTCGCCGCTTTGAGGTCGGCGCGCGCCGACTCCTCGATGACGGGATAGATGACGTAGGCCTGGCGGCCGGCCGCGCATTCGGCCCGGATGAACTCGTAGATCTTGGAGCGCGCCCGGTCGGTGCGCAGCGCCGTCTTCACGACGCCCCGCCCCGGCGGCCGCTCGTGCAGCTCGGTCACGTCGAGGTCGCCGTACCACGTGAGCGCGAGCGAGCGCGGGATCGGAGTGGCGGTGAGCAGCAACACGTCCGGGGCGTCCCCCTTTTCGACCAGCGCGGCGCGCTGCTCGACCCCGAAGCGGTGTTGCTCGTCGATCACCGCCAGGCCGAGGCGGTGGAACCGCACCGACTCCTGGATGAGGGCGTGCGTGCCCACGATCAGGCGCGACGCGCCGGCGGCGATCCGCTCGCGCGCCGCCGCCTTGTCGGCCGCCGTGAGCCGCCCGAGGAGGAGCTCAGGGCGCACGGCGAGCGGCGCGAGCAGGTGGGTGAGCGTGGCGCCGTGCTGCTCGGCGAGCAGCTCGGTCGGGGCCATGATCGCGGCCTGGTAATCATTCTCCAGCGCGAGCAGCATGGCGAACAGCGCCACCACGGTCTTGCCCGTCCCCACGTCGCCCATCAGCAGGCGGTGCATGCGCACCGGCGCCGTCATGTCGTCTGCGATCTCGCGCACGGCGTGGCGCTGGTCGCTCGTGAGCTCAAAGGGCAGGTGCTCTTTGAGCCGCGTGGTGAGGGCTTTCTTGAGCTCGAAGCGAATACCTGCCCGGTGTCGCTTCGCGAGGGCGCGGGCGCGCGCCTGCACGAGCTGCTGATCGAACAGCTCGTCGAACGCGAGCCGGCGGCGCCCTGCTTCGGCGTCGGCGACCGTGCCCGGCCGGTGCACCGCCGCGAGCGCGGTGTGCAGGTCGGGCACGCCGACCGCCGTGCGCAGCGCCGTGGGCAGGGGGTCGTCGGCGAGCGCCAGCAGCGCGTCGAGGTGTTGGTGAATGAGGCCGCGGACTTGCCGGTGGCTCAGGCCTTCCGTCGCCGGGTAGACGGGGAGCACCAGGCCGCGCTCAGGCCCCTGCTCGCCGACGTCGGCCAAGATCACGAACTCGCGCGGGACGAGTTGGCGTCCGTGGTAGTAGCGCACCGGACCGGTGACGAGCAGCAGCTGGCCGGGCTTGATCTGGCGCTCGAGAAACGGCTGTCCCGGCCAGGCGCATTCGAGCACGCCGCTCTCGTCCCGCAGCACGGCGCGAAACACCCGCAGCCCCTTGCGCGTGGGCAAGACGCCGGTGCTCACCACCAGGCCCACGGTGCTCACCTCGGCGCCCACCACCGCGCGGGCGAGGGGCGTCACGGCCGTGGCGTCGAGATAGCGGTGCGGGGCGTGATACAGCAGGTCGATGACGGTGCGAATGCCGAGCCGGGCCAGGGCCTCGGCGCGTTTGGGGCCGACGCCCTTCAAGTACTTGACCGACGTGGTGCGCGCCAACGTCACCGGCGTTCCCCTGTCCCCCAATCCTTAAGGTGCGCTCGCGCCGGTCACGGCAGTCCCACCACCCGCCGCCAGGCCCACTCGGCGGCAAATGCCGCGACGGCCACGAGGAACAGCCACCACCGCTCGCGTAATCCCACGCTGACGTGGCGCGCGGCGGGTGCCCCCGCCTGCGGCGCGAGCACTGATGCGCTGGGCCGCCATTCATCGGAGTAGCGGTCCACGGCCACGAGCCCCGCCGCTCGCGCCGCTCGCATGCCCCGCGGCGCTTGCCCGCCCGCGGCCGGCGCGTAGCGGTAGACGCCCGCGGGGAGTCTGAGCTCGGCGCGGCCGTCCGCGTCGAAGCGCAGCGTATCGATGCGCGCGCCCCGCGGCCCGACGAGCTCGAGCGCGACTGAGCGGGGCGCCCCCGGGCCCGCCCAGCGCCACGCCACGGCCGTCCCGTTCGGGACTTCGCGGGCCGCCGGCACGACCTCGTCCGCCGTGGCCGGGCCGCTCGCCAACAGCCAGTCGGTGAGCGCGGCGACCAGCGCGCGGTATGCCTCGGCGCTCGCCCCGCCACGGAACGCCCAGCGGTACAGCCCGCCCGCCGCGATGGCGGCCCGGCGACTGCCTGCCTGCTCCGCCAACACCACGATCGGGCGCGGCGCGCCGCGGCGCGCGAGCCGCGCGGTGAGCACCACGGTGGCCGCGGGGTCGGGCGCGAGTCCGCTGAGCCAGGTGGCGGGCGGGAGCGAGTCCCAGGCGACGCCCGCGAGCGCCCCGGCGAGCGGGGAGGGCCCCGCGGGCTCGACGTACCAGTCGCCGTCCTGGCGCCGCGCGAGCGGCCACACGAGCAGCGCGCCCCGGGGGGCGAATCGCCCGAAGGCCGCCGGGTCCCCGGCCTCGATCACGAGCCGGGCCGCCGCCACCGCCTGCCGCACGTCGGCCGGTGCGACCAGGGCGAGCGTTGCGGCATCGCGCCAGCGCGCGCCACCCGGCTCGGCCGCCACGAACGTCCGGAGCGGCACCCGAGCGACCTCCGTGAGCGCGCGGGCCAGGAAGCGCGACTCCCAATCCGGGGGGGACGCGAGCAGGACCACGGACGGCTGCGGGCTCACCTCCAGCAGGAAGATACGCGCGTCGTCGCGCGGCTCGGAGTCGGGCACGCCCTCGAGCCGCACCTCCAGGGCGGACCAGCCCGTCGGGAACCGGGCCACCGGAAACGTGAGCTCCGTCGCGACGATGCCGCTGTCGGGCAGGGGAACGGGCCGCGCGGCGACCTGTCGTCCCGCGAGGTGCACGGTCAGGGTCGCCCGGCCCGCGCCGCGTCCGGCCGGCCGCGGACCGGCGACCCCGTAGCTCACCGTGAGCCGGACCGTATCGCTCGCCGCGACGTGGCGCGGTCCGTCGACGGCCGCGACAAACGCGTCGAAGAACGGGGCGCGCGGCAGGACGACGATGCGGGGGCTGTGGGCGAGATCGGGGGGCACGTCGGCGAGGTCGGTGATCGCCCCGTCGGTCACGACGGTGACGGGTCCGCCGCGGGCCGCCGCAGCCGCGAGCGCCGGCGCGAGCCGGCTGGCGCCGTCCGTGGGCGGGAGGGTGTCGAATCCGGTGACGCGCGCCCCAAAGCGCCAGATCACGCCGCCCCGCGCGAGGACCCGCGCCGTGTCGAGCGCGCGGGGCCACTGCCCGCCGTGCCCGGCGAGCGAGAGCGACGCGTCGAGCAGGACGAGCGGCGGGGCACCCGCCGGCTCGACGCGGGCCACGGCGGGGTTCCACAGGACGAGGACAAGCGCGCCCACGCCAACGACGCGGAGCAGGCCGAGCCCCAGGGTCACGCGGCGCCGCACGCGAGCGCCTCCGCCACGGTGAACCGTCCCTCATACAGGGCGCGCCCGACGATCGCGCCGGCGAGGCCCGCGGCCCGCACGCGCTTGAGGTCGTCGAGGGAGGCGACCCCTCCCGACGCGATCACGTCCAGTCCCAGCGCTGCGATTGCGCGCGCGCCCTCGACGTCCGGCCCCGCCAGCATCCCATCGCGCGTCACGTCGGTGTAGATCACGGTGCGGGCGCCTTGCGCCTGGGCGCGACGGGCGAGCTCGAGCGGCGTGGTGTCGAACACCTCGGTCCCGCCCCGCATCACGACCTGGCCGTGCTGCGCGTCGATGCCGAGCGCGAGCCGCGCGGGCCCGTGGCGAGCGAGCAACCGGTCCACCAGCGCGGCGTCGGTCGCCGCCTTGGGGCCGATCACGACGCGCGTCGCCCCCCAGTCGAGCATCTCCGCAATCGCCGCTTCCGTGCGCAGGCCGCCGCCGACCTGGATCGCGGGGCCCGCGGCGGCGAGCACGCGCCGCGCCAGCGCGCGGTTGTCGCCCGTACCGAAGGCGCGGTCCAGATCGACGAAGTGCACCCAGCGCGCGCCGTCGCGTGCGAACTGGCGGGCGAGGGCGACCGGGTCCTCGGCGTAGGCGGTTGCGCGGGCGGCGTCGCCCTGCCGCACCCGCACCACCTGCCCGCCCTGGACGTCAATGGCGGGGTAGAGCTCCACGGTTGTGTGAGGAAACTAATCGCGCGCGGCGGTGGCGGCGGTGACGGTCGGGGCCACCCGCGGCTTGGGCTCGAGCTGGGCACGCAGACCGTCGCGCGCGGTGTCGTAGGCGGACGTCAACGCCCGCGGGACGGGCGTGCCGGCGCCCATGTCTTTACGTTGCGGGTTGGTGGGCCGGCCGTTCACCAAGAACTCGTAGTGGAGGTGGGGGCCGGTCGACAGGCCGGTGGAACCGACGTAGCCGATCGTCTCGCCCTGCTCCACGCGGGCGCCCACGCGCAACCCCACCGCGAAGGCCGACAGGTGGCCATAGCGCGTGCGGATGTCGTTCGCGTGGCGCAGCTCGATCAGGTTGCCATACCCGCTCACATCGCGACCCACCCGCGTCACGAGCCCGTCGGCGGTGGCCCGGACGGGCGTGCCGTAGGGAGCGGCGAAGTCCACCCCTTCGTGGGTGCGCCAGCGGTGCAGGATCGGGTGGAACCGGTTGCCGAAGCGGCTCGAGACACGCCGAAACGCGAGCGGCGCCCGCAGGAACGCGCGCCGCAGCGAGCGTCCCCCCTCGTCGTAGAACCCCGCCACGCCCGAGGCGGCGTCCTCGAAGTAGAAGGCGTAGCTCGGCGTGTGGGCCACCTCGACTTTCCCGGCGAGGATGCGGCCGAAGCGGCGCTCGCCGTCAGGCGACTCGAGTCGCTCGAGCACGACCGTGAAGCGGTCGCCCGGGCGGATGTCCCGCGTGAAGTCCACCTCCCAGTCGTACACGTCGGCGATGGCCCACGCGAGCGTGCGTCGCTCCCCCGCCGGGAGGAAGGTGTCCGCGACCGCCTGGTCGAGGGCGTCGTACAGCGACGATTCGATGACGCCGGTGACGCGGAGCCGCGTGACGGTCCAGGGAATCGTCTCGACCGTCTCGGTCCATCCCGTGGCGTCGCGCGCCAGGGTGAGCCGTTCGGTAGGGGCGAGCCGCACCGTCACACGATCGGCGATCGTCGCGGTCCGCAAGCGGCGGAAGTGGAACACGAGCCCAGGGCGGAGGCGTCGGACGGGGAGGTGGCGCGCGGCGGCGAGGAAGCGGGTGTAGTCGCGCCCCGTGATGGCCGCGCGCTCCAGCACATCGGCCAGGGTCTCGCGTCGGCCGAGGGTGTCGGCAAACTCCGTGTACGCCGCGGCCACCACGATGGCGGGCGCCGTGAGGGGACGCCGCCACGGCCACGCGGCCCGCCCGGCCCAGGCGAGCCCGCCGGCGGTGAGCGCGCCGACGACGACGTAGTGGCTGGCGCGCCAAGCCATCAGTCCATTTG
>DATBBW010000216.1:0-2084 GCA_036270795.1 Gemmatimonadales bacterium
GGCGGCCAGCGCGAGTGGATTGCGCCACTGCTCTTGGCGGCGGCGGCCGCGGGCGCCGACGGGTTCTTTCTCGAGACGCATCCCGACCCCGACCACGCGCCGTCGGACGGGCCGAACATGGTCCCGCTCGACGAGCTACCGGGCCTGGTGACGGTGGCGCTCGACGTGTGGCAGCGCGCGCGGGCCACCGCGTCAGCCCAGCGGTGATCCCGATGCTCGACCCAACCATCGCCCGCCGCCTCCGACTCGTCGGCTTCGATGTCGACGGCGTGCTCACTGACAACGGCGTGTACTTGGGGCAGGTGGGCGATCACGCCGTGGAGTTCAAGCGCTTCCACATTCAGGACGGCCTGGGCGTGCGGCTGCTGCGCGCCGCCGGCCTTCCCGTGATCTGGCTCTCCGGGCGGGAGTCTGCGGCGACGGCGATGCGCGCCCGCGAGTTGGCGGTCGACGAGCTGATTCAGGACCCCACCGCGCGCAAGCTGCCCGCGTTCGAAGCCCTGCTCGCCCGGCGCGGCCTCGCCTGGGAGCAGTGCGCCTTCGTGGGCGACGACCTCGCCGACCTGCCGGTGCTCACGCGCGTCGCCCTCCCGATCGCGGTGGCGAACGCGGTGGCGGAAGTGAAGGCCGCGGCCCGGGTGGTGACGAGCGTCGCCGGGGGTCAGGGAGCGGTGCGCGAAGTCGCCGAGCTGATTCTTCAGGCCCGCGGCGAGTGGCAGGGCCTGCTCACCCAGTATTTCCTGGAGCGTGGCGATGTCGCCTCCGGAGCGCACCGACCTCGTTGAGCGCGGTCGCCGGGTCCTCGCGCTCGAAGCCGAGGCGATCCGGCGGGTCGCCGAGCGGTTGGGGCCCGCCTTCGGGGCCGCCGTGCGCCTGCTCGCAGGGGCGCAGGGTCGGCTGATCGTCTCCGGGGTGGGGAAGTCCGGGCTCGTCGCGCGCAAGATCGCCGCCACCTTCACCTCGACCGGCACGCCGGCGTCGTTCCTGCATCCGGTGGACTCGCTGCACGGCGACCTGGGCATCGTGGGGCGGAACGACGTCGCGGTGCTGCTTTCGAAGAGCGGCGCGTCCGACGAGTTGTTCGGTCTCGTGAGCCAGCTCAAGCGCCTCGGCGTGCCCCTCATTGCGATGACGGGCGACCTCGACTCGCCGCTCGCCCGCCAAGCAGACGTCGTGCTCGACGCGAGCGCCACGGAGGAAGCCTGTCCCGAGACCCTCGCGCCGACCACGAGCACCACCGTCGCCCTCGCCCTCGGGGATGCCCTCGCCGTGACGTTGCTCGAGGTGAAGGGCTTCCGGCGCGAGGACTTCGCCGCGCTCCACCCCGGCGGCGCGCTCGGGCGCAATCTGCTGGTGCGGGTCGGCGACGTGATGCTGACGCGGGACCTGCCCACGCTCGGGCCCGAGCGGCCGATGCGCGAATGCGTAGTGTTGCTCGCGGAAAAGCGCGGCACGGTGGCGGTGGTGGACGGCGCGGGAGCCCTGCTGGGCGTGATCACCGCCGGGGACCTGACGCGCCTCATGGAGAAGACAGATCAGTTTCTCGACATGCCCGTGACGGACGTGATGACGCGCACCCCGAAAGCCACCACGGCGGGCGAGCTCGCGGGCGCCGCCGTCCGACTCATGGAGCGCCACGGCATTATGGCGCTGCCCGTGCTCGACGGCGGCCGCCGGGTGGTCGGGATCGTGCATCTGCACGACCTCATGAAGGCGGGGGCCGCGTGAGACGCGCCCGGGGCGGGAGGGCGGTGGCGCGGGCGCTCGGGGCCGCGGCGTGCGCTGTGCTGGCCGCGTGCGAGCCCGGGATCAAGCCGACGGCGACGATCTCGGCAGCCGATTCGGCCGATCAGGTCCTCTTGAACATGTCGCACTATGTGACCGACGATGGGATCCTGCGCGCGCGCGTGCGCGCCGACACGGCCTACTTTTACACGCCGGTCCAGACCGCGGAGCTGCGCGCCGTCCACATCACGTTTTACGACGCGCGCGGCGCCCCGACGTCGACGTTGACCGGGCGCGACGGCACCTACCACTGGCGCAGTGGCGACATGGAGGCGCGGGGCAACGTGGTGGTAGTGCGC
>DATBBW010000217.1:0-8157 GCA_036270795.1 Gemmatimonadales bacterium
CGGCGCTCCGGTGACGGTCGTGGTGAGCCGCGGGGCGCCCACGATCCCCGTGCCCGACCTGCTCGGCATGTCGCAGGCGGACGCGCGGGCCCGGCTCGAGCTCGAAGGCTTGCAGCTCGGCACCGTGACCCGGCGCCGCACCGGCGAGGCGAATCCGGGGACCGTCGTGGCGCAACACCCGGCCGCGAGCACACTCGCCGCGCCCGGCACCGTCGTCGACATCGTCGTGGCCCGGAGCCCGCCATGACCCATGGAGGGGGAGGGGGCATCCGCATCGCACCGAGCGTGCTCTCGGCGGACCTGACCCGGCTCGCCGAGCAGGTGCGCCAGGTGCTCGAGGCCGGCGCCGACTGGCTGCACGTGGACGTGATGGACGGGCGCTTCGTGCCGAATCTCACGTTCGGGGCGAGTATGATCGAGGCGCTGCGTCGCCTCACCGACAAGCCCATTGACGCGCATCTGATGGTGGTCGAGCCGGAGCACTATGTCGAGCCGTTCGCGGCCGCGGGGGCGTCCAGCTTCACGTTTCACCCCGAGGCGACGCGGCACGTGCAGCGTCAACTCGCCGCCATCCGCGGCCACGGCATGCTCGCGGGGCTCGCGCTCAACCCGGGGACGCCGCTCGCGCTCGCGGAGGAAGTGGTCGCCGACCTCGACCTGCTGCTGATCATGACCGTGAATCCCGGGTTCGGCGGGCAAACCTATCTGCCCACCTCGAACGACAAGATCCACCGGAGCCGCGAGCTCCTCACCGCGCACGGTTCGCGCGCGTTCCTCGAGGTCGACGGGGGCATCACGCGCCACACGATCGCGGCGGCGCACCAGGCCGGGGCGGACACCTTCGTGGCGGGCCACGCCGTGTTCGCGAGTCCCGACCCCGGGCGCGAGGTGCAGGAGCTCAAACGCCGCTGCCTGGTGACGGTGTGAGCGACCGGCGCCGCTGGACCGTCGGGATCGCCGTGATCACGGCCCTCGTCTTCGGGACCGCGCTCGTGGTGCGGCTGTGGCCGCAGATCGCCCTCGTCGGCGCCGGATCAGAGGCCCCGGCATTCCGGGCCACCGACCTGCGCACCGGTCGTCCCGCGACGCTCGCCGACGACCGCGGTCGCGTCGTCCTGCTCAACGTGTGGGCCACGTGGTGTGCACCGTGTCTCGTCGAGATGCCGGCGCTCGAACGCCTGTATCAGCGGCTGGGCGGGAACGACTTCAAGGTGGTCGCGGTGAGCGTCGACGTGGAGAGCGATTCCGTGGTGCTGGCCTTTGCGCGCGCGCGCGGCCTCAGCTTCGACATCTGGCACGACCCGTCACGGGCCATCGAGCAGATCTATCAGACCAGCGGGGTGCCCGAGAGCTTTGTGATCGAGCGGGACGGCCGCATCATCAAGAAGGTGATCGGGCCGGCGGAGTGGGACAGCCCCGTGAACGTCGCCCTGATCCGCCGGCTGATCACGGACCATCCCGATGGCCGGTAGACTCGGACAGCTGATCGTGCGGAACTGGCCGATCAAGCTCGCGGCCATGTTCTTCGCCATCATGCTATATGTCGCGGTGGCGGCGCAGCAGCCGCTCACCCAGAGCTTCGCCCTGCGGGTCGTCGTAGTGGCCCCGCCGGGCCGCACCGTCAAGCAGCACCCCGCCACGGTGACGCTCGTGATCAGCGGCAAGGGTGCGGAGATCATGAATCTCCGCTCGTTCGCACCGGAGATCCGCAAGGTGGTCCCCGAGACCTTGTCCACCGCCCTGTGGCACGTGCATCTGCAGCCGAGCGATGTCGAGATCCCCCAGGGCGCCGACGTGCAGGTCGCCGATCTCGCCCCGCGCGACTTCGACGTGGTGCTGGACCCGGTGGCCATGAAAGACGTGAAGATCGTGCCGCTCGTCAAAGTCGAGGCGGAATCGGGGTACGTGCTGCGCGCCTTCTCGATCGTCCCGAGCCTAGCGCACCTGGTGGGGCCGGAGAAGAGCCTGGCCGCCCGGGACTCGGTCGTCACGATGCCCATCGTCATCGCCAACGTGACGGGCCCCTTCTTCCGCACCGTGCCGATCGACACCGCCCCGCTCGGCGTCGTGCGGATCACCCCGAAGGAGGTGCGCGTGGCGGGCGAGGTGGTGGCGATCATCGACCGCTCGATGGGGGGCATCCCGATCACCACCGCGGCGTCGGGGTTCACGGGATTCCTCTTGTCCCCCGAGCGGGTGAGCGTCGTCCTGCACGGCCCCGAGTCGAAGGTCAACGCGCTGACGCGCGACAGCGTGCGGGTGGTGGCCCACCTCGTCGGCAAGGCCGGACCGGGCGGCTACGCCCGCCTCACCGTCACCGCCCCGCCCGGGATCAAGGCGCACGCCGTGCCCGACTCGGTCGCCTTGAAGCGTCGGACGGGCCGTGGCTGAGGTCGTGCTTGGCATCGAGACCTCGTGCGACGAGACCTCGGCCGCCGTGCTGGTGGGCGAGCAGCAGCGTCCCGAGCTCGCCAGCCTCGTGATTCTGTCCCAGGACGTGCACCAGGTGTTCGGCGGGATCGTGCCCGAGTTGGCGAGCCGCGCCCACCTCGCCGCGCTACCGGCGGTGGTGACGCGCGCGCTCGCCGAGGCAGGCGTGAGCTGGAGCGCGGTGGACGCCGTCGCGGTCACCGCCGGGCCGGGGCTCGTGGGCGCGCTGCTCGTGGGCGTGGTGTACGCCAAGGCGCTCGCCTACGCCGGTGGCCGCGAACTCATCGGCGTGCACCACATGGAGGGCCACCTGTTCGCCCCGGTGGTCGAGGACCCCGAGCTCGCTCCGCCCTTCGTGGCGCTGCTCGTCTCGGGGGGGCACACCCTGCTGCTCGACGTCCCCGCGTGGGGCCGCTACCGCCTGCTCGGGCAGACGCGCGACGACGCCGCCGGGGAGGCATTCGACAAGGTCGCGGCGCTGCTCGGGCTCGGGTATCCGGGTGGCCCCGCGATCGAGCGCCTGGCCGCGACCGGAGACCCGGGCCGATTCCACTTCCCCCGCCCGATGCGGGACCACGGCTATGAGTTCTCGTTCTCCGGGCTCAAGACCGCGGTGCTGCACGCCGTCCGCGCCAGCGCCGACCTCGAGCGGGACCGCCCGCACCTCGCCCGGGCGTTCCAAGATGCCGCGCTCGATGTGCTCGTGACGAAGCTGGAACGCGCGGTGCGGGCCACCGGGTACGCGACCGCGGTCCTGGGCGGCGGGGTGGCGTGCAGCCGTGCCCTCGCGGCACTCGCCACCGAGCGACTCGCCGGGCTGGCGCGCGTCGCCGTCGCGAGCCCCCGACTCAACACCGACAACGCCGCGATGATCGCGCGCGCCGGGTGGTACCGCCTGGGCCGCGGCGAGCGCAGCGACTGGACGCTCGACGCCCGTGCCGATCTGCCGCTGCCGGGGTTGGACCCGGTGCCGGCCACCCCCGCACACCTCCCTCGGCCATGACGATCTACCCGTTCACGATCGAGCTGCCCTTCTGCCTCGGCATCCCCTCGGTGTTCTGCATCCGCGAGATCACCGGGTTCGGGCTGATGATGATGGTCGCGTTCCTGATGGCCGGGTGGGCGATCCAGCTCGAGCTGCGCCGTCGCGGTCTGAAAGAGGACTATGCCGCCGACATCGTGCTCGCGGCGGTGATCGGCGGCATCGTGGGCGCGAAGCTGTGGTTCGTGCTACTCACGGGCGCATCCCCGTTGCAGCGCGGCGGGTTCGTGTGGTACGGTGGCTTTTTGGGTGGCGTGGGCGGGGTGCTGTTGACGGGGTGGCGCAAGGGCGTGCCGGCGCGCTGGACCTGCGAACTCACGGCGGCGGCCCTGCCGCTGGGCCACGCCTTGGGGCGGGTCGGTTGCTTCCTCGTGAACGACGACTACGGCATCCCGTCGCGGCTGCCCTGGGCGATGAAGTTTCCCGCCGGCCTCCCCCCCACGAGCGTCGCCAATCTCGAGGCGATGCACGTCCACTTCCCCCCGGGCACGAACCCGGCCGAGATCGTCGCCGTGCATCCCACGCAGCTGTACGAAACGGCCACGTTGCTGCTCGTCTTCTGGTGGCTGTGGCGGCTGCGCGACCACACGCACGGCGTGGGGTGGCGGTTTGGCGTGTATCTGGTGCTCGGCGGCGCGGAGCGGTTTCTGGTGGAGATCGTGCGCGCCAAGGATGACCGACTGCTCGGGCCGTTCACGTTGGCCCAAGTGACTAGCCTGGGGCTCGTGCTCGTGGGACTCTACCTCATGCAGCGGTGGCGCGCTCCGGAGACACTCGAGCCCGCGGTGGCGACCGCCCTGCCGCCGGCCCTCAAGGGAACGACGGTCGCCGCCGCTCCGCCGCCGCGGTGACGCGGGTGCGCCCGAGCCAGGCCACCGCGACGATCAACAGCAGGACGAGGAGCAGCTGCAACGCCAGCGACTGCATCGTCGGATAGATCCCCAGCACCGGCACCCGCGGCGCCCACTCGACCACGGTGGTGCGGACGAGCCCCGCTTCCTGGAGATCCGCGATTCCCTTTCCCGCGAACACGAAGGCCATGTAGTACAGCATGGCGCTCGTGACGGCGAAGAACGGCTTGAGCGGGAGCCTCACGCCGAAGCGGTTGATGGCCAGGAACACCACCACCAGCGCGGCGGCGCCCCCGAGCATGCCCAGCAGCACCGCCGCCGTCCCGGCGCCGCTCGCCGAGGTGAGCAGCGCCTTGTAGAACAGGATCGTCTCGAATCCTTCGCGGTACACGGCCAGGAACGCCACCGACCCGAGCGCGAACGCGGAGCCGGTCGAGAGCGCGTCCTCCATGCGATCCCGCACAAACGCCTGCCACTTGGCGGCCTCGATCTTCGAGAACAGCCAGTAGCTCACGTAGAAGAGCACCGCGGTGGCAAGCAGCATGGTCGCGCCCTCGAGCGCCTCCCGCTGGCCCGGGGTGATCTCGAACACGAGTTGGATCACGACGGCCGTCACGAGGCTGGCCAGGACGGCGGCCCAGGCGCCCCGCGCCACGTAGCGCCGGCGCTCCAGCGCTCCCGCCTTGGCGAGGAAGGCCATCAGCGCCGCCACGATCAGGATCGCTTCGAACCCTTCGCGCAGCAGCAGCACGAACGACTGCATGAACAAGTTCGCGCCTGAGCTCGTGTCGGCGACGAGGCGTTCGGCTCGCTCGAGCCCTGCGAGCAAGCGGCCCTGGATCGCCTCCAAGTCCGTCGGGCTGGCGCCCGCGGCGGCCCGGGCGCGCAGGGCGGCGAAGGCGTCTTCCAGGTCGCTCGCGAGCGCGGCGTTCTTGGCGCGGACGGCGGTTTCCACTTCCTCGAAGGTCACGTATGCGTCAAACGCCAGCTGGGCGGAGCGAAGCGCGACGGCCGAGTCGAGCTGGCGTCGCACCACAGCGAAGGTCGCGGCGGCGGGCGACGCCTCCGGCCGCTGCCGCTCGGCCGCGGGCAGGACGCGTAGGAACGCGACGAGTTTCGCGGCGGCGCCGGGGTCGAGCACGCGGGCGAAGCCGGGCATCGGCGTGCCCGCCTGGCCCCGGAGCGTCAGCTCGACGAGCTCCTGATCGCTGAATCGGCCCTGCACCGCGAGGTCCCGGAGCGCTGGCGGCCGCACCGACAGCGCGCCGGCGAGTACGCCGTCCCCGCCCCCGCTCGCCCCGTGGCAGGACGCGCAGTGCGCCGCATACCACCCTTCACCCTCGCGCACGGTGCGATCGTCTGCGCGCAGCGTCGCGATGTACGTCGCCACGGCCCAGCGATCCCCAGGCGTGAGGGTGCTCTCGAACTCGGGCATCGCCGTGCCCGCGACCCCGATCGTCACCTTGCGGTACACGTCCACCGGCGAGACGCCGGCCATCGCGACACGGTCGGCGAGACTCGCGGGCGGCGGCCCCGTGAGGTGCGCCGCCTTGGGACCGTCCCCTCGGCCCGAGAGGCCATGACAGGGGGCACACTGCTCCTGGAATACCCGAGCCCCGCGCACTAGCGAGGGGGGCGCGAGGGGAAACGGGTCGAGCGCGCCGCCCGCGACGGCGGCGATGCGCTGCACCAGGGTGGCGGCGCGCTGAGCGACCGAGTCCGGCGGGGCGGCGCGGTCCATCAGCGCCCGCAAGGCCACGAGCCCGCTCTCCGTGGGCACCCGGACCACCGCCGGGAGCCCGCCCACGTCCGCACGGGCCCCCTCCAGGAATTGCCGCGCCTCTTCCACCTCCGTCGCGGCCGTCACGCGGCCACCCCGCGCGGCCACTCCCGTGGCGTATTCTTTGGCGGCGAGTGAGGTCGCCGCCACGATGCGGCGCGCCACCGCCAGCGAGTCACTCGCCTGGGCCGCAGCACCGGCTGCGACACAGACGCTCAACATCAAGCTGAGAAAGGGCTTACGAGGGATGGAATGATTCTCAAAAAGGAGGTCTCAAGAAAGTAGAGCAACTCACTCGGGAATTCAAGCCAACTCGCTCGGCCGCCTCAGTCGCGCTCCAGCACCACCATCGCGACCGCGGCCTCGTGGGTGTGGGACAGGGACAAGAGGACCCGGCTCACGCCGAGCTCATGGCCCCGCGCGGCAGCGAGCCCGGTGAGGCGCACGTCGGGGCGCCCATCGGTGGCCCGCACCACCTCGATATCGCGCCAGCCGATGCCGCGCGCGGCGTCCGTCCCCTGCAGCGCTTTGTAGACCGCCTCCTTCGCCGCCAGCCGCACGGCGACGTGGGTGGCGGGATCGGGGCGGCTTTCGCAGTAGGCCCGCTCGGCGGGCGTGAGCAACCGGGCGAGCACGCGGCTCCCCTTGTCGGCGAGGATCGCCGCCACGCGGGCGACCTCGACCAGGTCGACCCCGACGCCGATCGCGCTCACGGCGGCGTCAGAAGCCCAAACGCGCGGCGAGCCAAGCGGGAGCGGGCAGGTAGCCCCCGATCACGAGGCCCACCCACACGAGCGCCGCGGCGAGCGGCGCCACCACCGCGAGGACGGGCCACAGGGACGGTCGCCAGCGCCCGACCGCGGCTAGTTCCTCCGCCCAGCGCTCTTGCTCGTCCGTGACCGCGGCTTCCAGCGCTAGCCACGCGGCCTCCAGCCGCCGGGCAGCCGTGCGTTGCGCCTCCTGCCACGCGGCGAGCGCCTCCTTGTCGACCACGCTCGCGTCGCGCACGACCACCGCGGCGGCGTCCAGCGTGTCCAACGCGGCCACGAGGCCCTCGCCTCCCGACGACAACCGGGCGGCGATGGCCCGCCGCTCCGGCGCAGACAAGCGGGCACGCCGCCGGTGGCGCCGGGGCATCCGCACCCGCCACGCGACCCGCCCGATTTCGGCGTCCAGCGCCGCGCTCACACGCTCGCCTGCACGGCGCACCGCGCGCTCCCACGCCGTGAGCCAGGCGCGGCGACTCACGCCCTCAAGCGCCCGCTCCCGCTCGTCCCGTGCGGCGGCGGCGCGCGCCAGGCCGCCGAGCTCCAAGACGCGCGTCGCGAGCTCCTCGCGCACGTCGTCGAGTGGCACCCACAGCGGCTCGAGGCGCCGCGGCACGAGGAGGCGCCCGAGCGACGGAGCCAGCTCGGGCACGCGCAGGGGCATCGGAATCTTGAGCGGCGCATTCATCGGGACAGCACGGCCGGGCGGCCGGTGCGGGCCTCATAGGCCGTGACGAAATACGGCAGGGACTCTGGGACGAACCGCTCGCGCGCGAGCCCGGTCGCCGCGATCGCCCGTTCGATGCCGGCGGGTGGCCCTTCGACCTCGAGCAGCACGTCCATCGCGGGATACCATTCCAGCCGCAGCACGGTGTCGCCCAGGCGATACACCTCCACGCGCCGGTCGATTTGCAGCGCCACGGTGAACCCCAGCTGTTCGAGGATCGTCACCACCTGGTCGGGATCGGCGAGGCGCGCCTCCGCCTCGCGCCGATGGCGGTAGCCTCCGCGTGTCGTCTGCGGCCCTTTCCATCCCAGGACGCCGGTCACGGGACCGCCCGTGGCCGGTCGGTAGACGCGCAGCCGCAAGACCTCATCGCGCGCAGCGAGCGTCGCGGCCCGGTCGAACCGGCGGTCGCTCATGTCGCCCGCGAACTCGAGCGTCGCCCCGGCGCGCTCGAGCGCGGTGCGCAGGGCCTCGGGGTGCTCAACCCGGGCCTTCACTTCGATCTCGTCCGCCGCGGCTGCGCCGGGCGGGGTGGGAGGGGCGGGGGGGGCGGGGGGGGC
>DATBBW010000218.1:0-27758 GCA_036270795.1 Gemmatimonadales bacterium
CAGGTGCATCAGCCGCATGGCCTTCCGGTACCCCTCCGGATGCGCCATGCCAAAGTTGCGGTACAGGTTCTCCTTGGTGTCGCGACCCTTCTGATGCCCGATCACCATGACGCTCATGCCGTCGAGTCGGGCCCAGCCGGCCACGATCGCGGGGTCGTCGCGGAACAGTCGGTCCCCGTGCAACTCGACAAAATCGGTGAACACCGTCTTGACGTAGTCCAGGGGGTAGGGCCGCTTGGGGTGTCGGGCCACCTGCACCCGCTGCATCGGCGTCAGGTTCTTGTAGATCTCGGCCTGCAATTCGGCGAGCTTGCGCTCGAGCGGCGCGAGTTCCTTCGAGACGTCGACCGCGGTATCCCCCGCGACGCGCTTCAGCTCCTCGATCTGGCGTTCGAGTTCGAGGAGCGGCCGCTCGAAATCCAACGTGTGCGTCGCCATCGCTCAGGTGGTGCGGACGAGGTGCACGTGGTCGGGCCCGAGGAGATCCCGGAGCGCCGTCAACAGCTCATCGGCGACTTCGACTTTGAGCGAGCGACTGCGCAGTCGGGCAGCGGTCCGGCCCGCGCCATTGCCGTCGCTGCTCGCGTCTGCGCCGCCGCCGTTGCCGCCGCCGCGCGCCGCGTCGTCCCATTCGACCAGCACCGGCGCGGGCCCCGGGTGCGCCGCACACAACGCCGCCGCCGCCCGCGTGGCCTCGGGGGGCGGCGGGGCGGTCGGTGACCAACTCAACGCCACGCCGATCGCTCCAGTCGCCTTCAGCGCGGCCAGGGGCTGCGCCGCCTCCACGATGAAGGGGGCCTGCTCCTCGTCGCGGTCGCGGCCGCTATGGCCCCCGGTGAGCAGCAGGGCGGCGTCGGGACGGATCACGTCGTTGAGTTTCGCCCAGGTTTCGGGGAACACCAGGGCCTCGGCGGTGCCGTGGAAATCCTCGAGCGTGAGCCGCGCGTACTCGGCGCCGCTCTTCTTCGAGATCTGGCGCTTGGCCACCGTCACGACCGCCGCGATCCGGACTTTCTGCTCGCTCCACTGGCCCAGCGTCGCGGTGGTCCGGGTCCCGAACAGCTCGACCTCGACCTTGTAGCGTTCGAGCGGATGGCCCGAGATGAAGAAGCCAAGCACCGCCTTCTCGCGGGTGAGGCGCTCATGCTCGGTCCACGGGGCCACGTCGGGCAGCGGCGTCGGGGCCCGAGGGCTGGGGGGCCCCGGGACCTCCGTGCCGAACAAGGCGTGCTGCCCGGACAGGCGCTCCAGCTGGCGCGCCTGACCCTCGCCAAACGCGCGGTCGAGCGCCGCGACCAGGGCGGCGCGCTGGCCGCTCCCGCTGGCGAGCGAGTCGCACGCGCCGGCGTCGATCAACGCCTCGAGGACGCGTTTGTTGCACAGTCGGAGGTCGATGCGGTCGCACAGATCCACGAGCGAACCGTAGGGCCCCCCCGCGCGGCGGCCGGCGAGGATTGACTCGATCGCGCCGGCGCCCACGTTCTTGATCGCCCCGAGACCAAACCGAATGCGCCGGTCTCCCACCACCGTGAACTTGAACCCCGACTCGTTCACGTCGGGTGGCAGCACCTCGAGCCCCAGCTCGCGCGCCTCGTTCATGTACTGAACGACCTTATCGGTGTTGCCACTCTCGGACGAGAGGAGCGCCGCCATGAACTCGGCGGGATAGTACGTCTTGAGCCACGCGGTCTGATAGGACAAGACCGAGTACGCCACGGCGTGGGCCTTGGTAAAGCCGTACCGACCGAAGGTGGCGATCTGCGCCGCGATCTCCTCGATCACCCGTCGGTCATGTCCACGGGCGACCGCCCGGTCGACGAAGCGGCCGAGTTCCTGGCGCATCAGCTCCTGGTCCTTCTTCCCCACTGCCTTGCGGAGGAGATCGCCTTCGGCCAAGGAGAACCCGCCGAGTTCGTGGGCGATCCGCATCACCTGCTCCTGGTAGGTGATGACGCCGTAGGTGGGCCGCAGGATCTCCTCGAGCGCGGGATGGGGGTAGCGGACCCGCTCGCGGCCGAGCTTGCGATTGATGAACACGAGGTGCATGCCCGTGTCGAGCGGCCCGGGCCGTAACAGCGCGTTGGCGGCGACCAGGTCGTCGAACCGGTCGCACCGCATGTTCCGCAGGCACTCAGTGGCGAGCGGTGACTCGAACTGGAACACGCCGGCGGTCCGGCCCGAGCCGAGCAACTGGTAGACCTTCGCGTCCGCCAGATCGAGGCGGTTCATGTCGAGCGTCGTCCCGTGACGCTCGGCGACCATCCGACCGGCGTCGTGGATCACCGTCAAGGTCTTGAGGCCCAGGACGTCGATCTTGAGCATCCCCACGTGTTCGAGCGCCACCATGTCGAATTGGGTGATGATGGCGTCCGGTTCTTGGGGGGCGAGGCACACGGGGACGTAGTCGGTGAGCGGCCCTGGCGCGATGACGACGCCGGCGGCGTGCACCGAGGCGTGCCGGGCGAGGCCCTCGATGCGCGCCCCGAGGTCGAGGATCTTCCGCACCCGCTCGTCCTGCCGCGCCAGCTGCCGCAGTTCCGGGGAGCGCTCCGCCGCTTCGGCCAGCGTGACGCTCACCCCCGGCCCGGCGGGGATGAGCTTCGTGAAGCGATCCACCTCGCCAGGCTCGACCCGGAGCGTGCGCGCCACATCCCGAAACGCCGCGCGCGCCTTGAGCGTCCCGAACGTGATGATCTGCCCCACCGACTCGCGGCCGTAGCGCTCCCGCACGTACTGGATCACTTCGCTGCGCCGCTCATAGCAGAAGTCGAGGTCGATGTCCGGCATCGACACGCGCTCGGGGTTCAGGAACCGCTCGAAGAAGAGGTCGAACTTGAGCGGGTCGATGTCCGTGATGCCGAGGGCGTACGCGACCAGTGACCCGGCAGCTGAGCCGCGGCCTGGGCCCACCGGGATGCCGCGGTCCTTCGCCGCCTTCACGATATCGTAGACGATGAGGAAATAGCCCGCATACCCGGTATGCGAGATGACCCCCAGCTCGTATTCGAGCCGCTCCTCGACCGCGGGGGGCGGCGTCTCCCCGTAGCGGGCCCGCGCCCCGGCACGCGCCAGGTGCACGAGCAGGTCGTTATCGGACGCGAACTCGGGCGGGCGCGGATACTGCGGCAGGAAGTAGCGCTTCTCGAAGTCGAACTCGCACAGCTCCGCCACCCGCGCCGTCTCGGCCAGCACCTCGGGGTGCTCGGGGAACAGCGCGCGCATCTCCGGCTCAGATTTGACGTAGCTCTCCTGGCCGAAGAACCGGAACCGGTTGGGGTCGTCGAGGTCTTTCCCCGTCCCGATCGCAAGCAGCACGTCGTGCGCTTCCGCGTCTTCTTTGCGCAGATAGTGGGCGTCGTTGGTGGCCACCACCGGCAGACCGAGCTCCGCCGCGAGCTGGAACATCCCGGCCATCGTGACGCGCTCCTCCGCCAGGCCGTGGTCCTGCACTTCGAGCCAAAACCCGTTCCGACCGAACAGCTGCGCGAAGTATTGCGCGCTCGCCTTCGCTGCCTCGTAGTTGCCCTGCCGCAGGTAGAGCGCGATCTCCCCCGACAGGCACGCCGCGAGGCCGATTAGGCCGTCGCGATGCTGCTCGAGCGCCTCGCGATCGATGCGCGGCCGGCGGTAGTAGCCCTCGAGAAACCCGATGGAGGACAGCTTGACGAGATTGTTGTAGCCGGTGCGGTTCTTCGCGAGCAGCACGAGATGGGAGTAGGGGCCCGGGGCGTCGGCTGGCCGCTCTCGCTTGTGCCGGCTTCCAAACGCTAGATAGGCCTCAAAGCCGAGGATGGGCCGCAGCTTGCGTGCCCGGGCCTCAGCGTGAAACTGCCACGCGCCGTGCAGGTTGCCGTGATCGGTGATCGCGAGGGAGTCCATGCCGAGCGCCTGGACCCGGGCGAGGAGGTCCGGAATGCGGTTGGCACCGTCGAGCAGCGAATACTCGCTGTGGGTGTGGAGATGGACGAACGCCATGGCGCTAGCGGGAGACGCGCGCGTCAACCTCGCCGACCGACAGGACGGCACCGGCGAACGCGCCCTGAGCGACGACGGGGACGAGTCCAGCGTCCCCGACGCGCACCGCCGCAATCCAGTTTTGGGGGGGCACGAGCGGAAGATACCGGCGCCTTCGCGCATTGTCAAAAGTCCCGTGCGCCCGGATATTTTCGCTCCATGCGCCGAGTCGCGACGCTGTTCGCCGTGGGGTTGATGATGGCGCTCTTTCACCGCGTGACCGCGGACGGGCCGCTCGAGGCGCGGGCAACCCTCGCGCTCGGCTTCCTCGTGCTCACGGCGCTCGTCGGCGGAGAGTTCGCGCGACAGGCGCGCCTGCCGCGCATCACCGGCTACTTGGTCCTCGGCTTTGCCGTCGGCCCGGCGTGGCTCGGGCTGGTGCGGCGCGACGAACTCGACGCGCTCCGCTTCTTCGGCGATGCGGCGGTCACCGTCCTCGCCCTCGCGGCCGGCGCCGAGCTCGACCTGAGCGCGCTGCGCCGTGGACGCCTCGCCCTGGGGCGCTTGGCGACGGGAGCGATCGCGTTCCCCTTCGTCGCCGTGACGCTCGTGGCCCTAACGGTGAGTCGCTGGTTCCCAATCACCGTCCATCACCGCTTCGGGGATGGCGTCGCCGTCGCGCTCGTCCTGGGGACGCTCGCGGCCGCATCGTCCCCAGTCATCACGATGGCGGTCATGGGCGAGCGCGACGCGCGGGGGCCCGTGGCGCGCACCCTGCTCGGCGTGACGATCCTGCAGGTTGGTGCCGTGGCCCTGCTCTTCGCGCTCGTGCTCGCCCTGAGCAAGCCGTGGACGAGCGCCGGCGCGCTGAACCGGGCGATCGCGGGCGAAGCACTGGTGGCGTTCGTTGGGTCGGTCGCGCTCGGCGCGGCCCTCGGCTTCGCGCTGGGCGCGTACCTGCCGCGCATGCCGCGCTATCCCGTCCCGGTGCTCGTGGCGGTCGCGCTGGGAACGGCGGAAGTGGCGGGGCTGCTACGGTTCGAGGCACTGCTCATCGCGCTCACGGCGGGGTTCTGGCTCGAGAACTTCGCTCGGCCGGCCGCGCAGCCGCTGCGTCTGGAACTGAAACGCGCCCTCGTCCCCGCGTCGGTCGTGCTGTTCGCCCTGGCCGGCGCTGGGCTCAAGCTCAAGGCGCTCGCGGAGCTGTGGCCGTGGGTGCTGCTGCTCGCGGGCCTGCGTGTGATGAGCCTGCGCGCAGGGTTTTGGTGGGCCGGACGCCATCCGAGCGTTCCGCCCGCGCTGGCGCAAGAGGGCTGGCTCACCCTCGTGTCGCAAGCGGGATTCGCCTTGGGACTGGCCCAACTGGCGCGGCGGGCGTTTCCCGAGTGGGGGGTCTCGCTCGAGGCCCTCATCGTGGCGATGATTGGGGTGCATGAGGTGGCCGGGCCAATCTGCGCGCAACGGGCACTGGCCCTTGCCGAAGCGGTCCGGGAGGAGACGCACGATGCACAAGGAGGAGCCGGTGCCGGCCCTGGTGTCAGCGGCGGGGGTGGGACGAATGCGGCAGGCGTCGTCGCTGCGCGTGAGAGCTCCGCGTAAGGACCTCGAATCAATCGCGCCCGCGCGGTGGGCCGCTCGCTCGAGACCCCGCGGCGCCTCGTGACGCCGATCTCGTGACGCGACGCGCGGTCGCGAGCCTCGTCGCACTCCTGGCGACGGGACCAGTGTTCTGCGTGACCGCTCAAGCGGCGGGGAGCCGGATCGCGTCGCTGCCGGGCTCGACGCGCGCGGCGGGGCTGGGCGGCGCGGGCGTGGCCCTCGTGGGCGACGCCGGCGCGATCTTCGCGAACCCCGCCGCCATCGCGACCGTGCATCGCCTGGCGTTCGACGGTTCCTACACGCAGTTCCCCGACGGCGCCGCCTTCGGCGCGGCGGCGCTGGCCTTGCGCGTCGGCCGGTTCGATTGGGGTGCGGGTGCCGAGGTGCTCGGCGCCGCAGGGTCCGCCGCGACCGACCTGCTGGGGGTGTCATCGCTCGTGTTCCGCACCGGGGTGGTCGCCCTCGGCGGCTCCGCCAAGTACGCCCGCCAGGCGCCGGGCGGCGTCACCTCCAGCGCCTGGGCGGGCGATGCCGGGCTGGCGATCGCCGTGTTCGACATCATGGCGTTGGGCGTGAGCGTCCAGAACGTGGGCGGGGCGTTGGGGAGCGGCGCGCATTTGCCGCGCCGGACTCGGGCCGGGTTCACCATGAACTACGTCGATCCGGAGGGCAGCTATCGCCTGCTGACCACCCTCGAGGGGCAGTGGCCCGACGCCGGGCCCGCGTTCGTCGTGGTGGGCCTCGAGGGCGGCGTGGTGACCCACGGCGTCGGCCTGATCGGCCGCTCGGGGTACGCCGGTCGCTCGGCCACGAGCGCAGGGTCGCCGTTCACCGTTGGTGGGAGCGTGGAGCTCGGCCACCTCCACCTGGACTACGCCTATCACGCTGTCGGCGCCCCCGCGAGCGACACGCACCGGGTTGGGTTGCGATGGACCCCGTAAGGGAACGCCGCCCCCCCAATTGGGGTCGCGTCGCGCGTCGGCTCGGCGTCTGGGTGCTCGTCGCGGTGCCCACGCTGCTCGCGCTCGCCTTGGTCTCGAGCGCCGACGCCCGCTATCTCGCCCGCGCCGGCCTCGAGGAGGCGCGCCTCCTGCTCAAGCGCCGGCCCCTCACGCGGCTCATCGCCGATCGCGCCACGGCAGCGCCGCTGCGCCAGCGGCTCGAGCTCGTGCGCGCGGCGCGCGCGTACGCCGCCGACTCGCTCAAGCTGATCGTGGGAGACACCTACACGACCTACGTGGATGTGGGGCGGGACACGTTGCTGCTGGTCCTCACGGCCGCGCACCACGACCGGCTGCGCGAGTATACGTGGCACTTCCCCATCGTGGGGACGGTGCCCTACAAAGGCTTCTTCGCGTTCGCCGAGGCGCGGCGCACGGCCGCCGCCCTCGAGGCCGAAGGCTACGACTCCTACTTGCGGCCGGCCGGCGCGTTCTCCACGCTCGGCTACTTCTCGGACCCGCTGCTCTCGACGGTGATGGAACGGGACACGATGGAGCTCGTGGCCACGGTCATCCACGAGCTGGCCCACAACACCCTGTACGTGAAGAGCCAGACTCCGTTCAACGAGAGCTTCGCGAGCTTCGTGGGCTACCGCGGAGCGGAGGCCTTCTTCCGCTCGCGCGGCGACGCGCTCGACGCGAAGCGGGCGGCCGCCCGGTGGCGCGATGAGCGGATTCTCGATGTGCTGTGGGCGGAATTGGCCCGCCGCCTCGACTCGGCCTACGCGGAGGCGGTGTCTGGGGCGGCGGTTGAGCGTGCGCGGCACGTCCTGTTCGGCTGGGCGCGGACGCAGCTCACCGGCCCCGTGGGCCAATCGCTCGAGACCTACGACTGGCGCGGCTTTGCCAGGGCGCCCCTCAACAACGCCGTCGTGATCGCCCAACGGCTCTACCGGATGAACCTGAACCTGTTCGACGAGATCTACGTGCAGACGAACGCGGACCTGAAGGAAACGATCCGCGCGATTCAAATCCGCGTGTTCACCCAGCCGGGCCAGGACCCGTATCAGGCCCTGTACTCGCGCCCGGGGCTGCCCGCGGATGACTGAGCGGCCGCCGCGGCGCGCGGGGTGGCCCGTGCGCGCGAGCGCCTAGTTGCCGCGCAGCCGCTCGGCCTCCGCCACGCGCGCCAGCGCGATCGCGTAGGCGGCCGTCCGGAACGTCACACCCCGCTCTTTCGCCAGGTCACGCACGGCGACGTAGGCCTTGGTAATCGTGGCTTGCAGCTCGCGATTCACCTGCTCATGGGTCCAACGGTACTGTTGGAGATTCTGCGCCCACTCGTAGTAGCTCACCGTCACGCCACCGGCGTTCGCGAGGAAGTCGGGGATCACCGCGATGCCCCGCTCCTCGAGGATGCGGTCGGCGATCGGCGTCGTGGGCTCGTTCGCCGCCTCCACCACCACCTTGCAGTCGATCGTGCGGGCGTTCGCCTCCCGCGTGATCACGCCGCCCAGCGCGGCTGGCGCGAGCCAGTCGCACGGGATCGTCCACAGCTGCTCGTTGGTGATGGCGGTGCCCCCCGGCCACTCCCGCAGCGGCTTGCCGGCGGCGGCATGGGCCAGGAGCGCGGGGATGTCGAGGCCCCGCTCGTTCAGCACGCCGCCCGAAACGTCCGACACGGCAAGCACCTTCGCCCCCGCCTCGGTCGCGAGCAGGCGCGCGAGATGGCCGCCGACGTTGCCGAATCCCTGGATCACGACGCGGCCATCGCGCAGCGGGATCCCGAAATCGCGGGCGTACTCGATCATCACATCCATGACGCCCCGCCCCGTGGCTTCCTCGCGCCCGAGCGACCCACCGAGCGAGATCGGCTTGCCGGTCACTGCGGCGGGCGTATAGCCGTGGCGACTCGAATACTCGTCCAGGATCCAGGCCATGACCTGCGCGTTGGTATTGACGTCGGGCGCCGGGATGTCACGGTACGGCCCCAACATGATCGAGATGCGCTGCGTGAACCGGCGGGTGAGCCGCTCGAGCTCGAGCTTGGAGAGCCGCTTGGGGTCGACGGTAACGCCGCCCTTCGCGCCGCCGAACGGGATGTCCATGAGCGCGGTTTTCCAGGTCATGATCGCCGCGAGGCCGAGCACCTCGTCATGATCGGCGGACGGATGGTAGCGGATGCCCCCCTTACACGGCCCCCGCGCGCCGTTGTGCTGAATCCGGTACCCCGTGAAGACCTCGATCCGCCCGTCGTCCATCCGGACCGGCACTTCCACCTGCACCTCGCGAAACGGGCTCATCAGGATGCGCCGCATGTACTCGTCCAACCCGATGAGGTTGGCGGCGCGCTCGAACTGGCTGGCGACGATGGACTTCCCCGACATCGGCGCGCGCACGGGGGCGCTGTCGGCGCTAGCGTCGGCGCTCACGGGATCGGGGATCGGCTCAGGCAGGCTTGAGGCGACGCCCGGCGAGGCGGCCCGCCGGATGCTGCGCCGCGGCCACGGCGTGCGCCACGTTGATCCGCCGCGCCCGCCGCGTGCCGCCGTCGGTCAGCACTCCGACCACATCCGCCCCGACAGCGCTGGAAGTGGGCGGGGCGACGGGGGCCGCGGGGGGCGCCGGGGCGGCCGCGCGAGGGGACGGGGTGGCGGAGCCGAGGGGGCCGAGCGCGTCGTCGGGACCGGGGGACGCGCCCCCAGGGTGCTCGAGCACGAAGACCAGGCCGCAGGCCTGTTCGGAGACCGCACGGGTGAGCGTGGCCCAGCCCGCATCGGCCGGCTGCGGCCGTTGCGCGACGACGAGCGGGCAGGCGTGCGGATCGAAGCCGGTGCGGGTGACGAGCGGCGCCGCGAGCGCATCGGCGAGGGTGTGCCACACGGGGAGCGCCGGTCCGAGGGCGACGACCTGGCCGAAGCGCCAGCCCGAGTCGCGCGCCAGGTCGAGCAAGGCGGCGCCGAGCGTGGCGTCGTCGGGTGGCTCGGGGCCCTCGTCGGGTGCGAGCACCACCATGCCCGTGTCCGCGAACCACCGCTCGGCCGGCGTCAGGGCATCCGGGCGCCGCGGCGCGTAGAACGCATAGCGCTGCGTGGCCGCGATCTCGCGCTCGGCCGCCGCCCGCTGCTCGTGGTGTTCGGCGGCCTGCGCCGCGCCTTCGTAGGCGACTTCCGCCGCCTGGTAGCGGCCGGCATCACGCAGGATTCGGCCCCGGAGTTTGAGCGTTTCGGTGTGCGGCTCGAGCCCGAACGCGCGGTCCAGGGCCAACAGGGCGCGGTTTCCGTCGCCCAGGCGAAACGCGGCGTAGCCCAGCTCGTGCCACACCACGGCGAGGTCGGGATCGGACTCGAGCGCCTGCTCGAGGGTGGCGAGGGCCTCGCGGTAGCGCTCGAGCTCGATCAGGGCCGCCCCGCGGAGTGCCAGCGCGAACGCCACGTCGCCGAACTGGGCGCGCGCCGCCTCGGCGAGTCGCAGGGCGTCCGCCGCGCGCCCCCGGCCCCGCAGCACTTCGAAGCACTCGGCCCAGCAGCTCTTCAAGTCGGGATGTGCGGTGAGCACCTCGCGGTAGGCTTGCTCGGCGTCGGCGAGCCGCCCTTCCCGTACGAGGTAGCGGGCGCGAGCCATCGCCCGCTCGCTCGGCGCGTCCGGGAACAGCTCGTAAGACGCCGTCGTCCGCATGGCGGCGAATATATCCGCGCGCGCGTCGCTGGCTAGGCACACCCCGCGTATCTAGATTTGTCGCGCCATGGACACCGACCGCCTGCTCCGCGAGCTCACCGATTTCCTCCGCATCCCGTCGGTCTCGACGAGCTCGACCCATAACGCTGATTGCCGCGCGGCGGCGGAGTGGGTGGCGGGGGAATTGCGCCGCCTCGGCTGTCGCGAGGTGCAGTTCCTCGCCAGCGGCACGCATCCGGTGGTGTGGGGTGTCGGGCCCGACGTTCCCGGCGCGCCGACGCTGCTTGTCTATGGCCATTACGACGTGCAGCCGCCCGACCCGCTCGACGAATGGACCACGCCGCCGTTCGAGCCCACGGTGCGCGACGGCAAGTTGTTCGCGCGGGGCGCGGCGGACGACAAGGGTCAGGTCTTCTGCCTCCTGAAAGCGATCGAAGCCAGCGGCGGCCACCCGCCCGTCAACTTCCGGTTCCTGATCGAGGGCGAGGAGGAGTACGGCAGCCGCATGTTGTTCGAGCTGCTGCGGCGCGAGCCGGAGCGCACCCAGGCCGACGCGGTCCTCATTGCCGACATGGCCTACATCGCTCCGCGCTGGCCCGCCGTGTACACGACGCTGCGGGGGATCTGCTACGCGGAGATCACCGTGCGCACGGCGAAGTCGGACCTCCATTCCGGCGAGTTCGGCGGCGCCGCCCCCAACGCCCACGAGGAGCTGCTCCGACTGCTCGGCAAGCTGAAGACCCCCGATGGGAAGATCCACGTGCCGGGTCTGTACACGGCGGTGCGGCGGCCCACGAAGGCGGAGTTGGTGACCTGGCGCAGCCTGCCGTTTAAGGAAAGCGAGTTCCTGAAACACCGCGTGCAGGCGAAGGCCCTGACCGGCCTGAAGCAGTACTCCGTGCTCGAGCGGCTGTGGGCGCTGCCGACGTTCGAGATCCACGGCATCCTCGGCGGATTCACGAGCGACGGCGCGAAGACGGTGATTCCCGCCGAGGCGACCGCGAAGGTCAGCCTGCGGCTCGTGCCCGATCAGAAACTCAAGACGGTGGAACGCCAACTCGCGGCGGCGGTCAAGCGGTTCGCGCCGAAGTATGTCCAGGCGAGCGTCCGGTTCCTCCACGGCGCGGATCCGGCGACGGTGAAGGTCACCCATCCGGCGTTCGGGTTGCTCGATCAGGCGTTTCGCGAGGTGGTCGGGCGGGGGACCGTGCCGGCGCGCGCCGGTGGGTCGATTCCCGTCGTCCCGGCGCTCGGCAAGGGCGGGGCCCCCGTGATCCTCACCGGCATCGGCCTGCCCGACGACCGGCTGCACGCGCCCAACGAGAAGATCGACCTGAAGCAGCTCTGGGACGGGATCAGGGTATTTCGGCGCTTCTACGAGCTGCTCGGGGCGCGGCGCGGCTAAGCGCCCCCCTTCTTACTGAGGTTGCGGAGCCGGTTGATGTCGTGCTGCGTGAGCCCGCGGCCGCCGTACCGTTCCTCGCGCCACGGATCCCCCCGCATGTGATAGCCGTTCTGCTCCCAGAAGCCGGGCACGTCCTGGTCGAGCAGGGTGAATCCCCGCACCCACTTGGCGCTCTTCCACAGGTAGAGGTGGGGTACGAGCAGCCGGGCCGGCCAGCCATGCTCGGGCGTCAACCACTCGCCGCCCCACCGCAGCGCGATCAGATTGGCGGGGCGATCGAGATCGGCGAGCGGCAGGTTCGTCGTGAACTCTTGCTCGGCCGACACCAGGCAATGCGTCGCCTCGGGTTTCACGCCCGCGCGCGCCAGCAGCGCCGACACAGACACCCCCTCGAACGTGTTATCCAGGCGACTCCAGCGGGTGACGCAGTGGATATCGCAGCGCGCCGTGATGCGCGGCTGGGCGAGCAGCTCGTCGTAGGTCAGGCGGAAGGGCCGCTCGACCAGGCCGCCGATCTCGAACGTCCAGTGCTGCGTGTCGACGCGCGGAACAGTGCCGTAATGGAGCACTGGCCACTTGGTCGTGAGGACCTGACCGGGCGGCAGCCGGTCTCCCGGCGTCACCGGGTGGCGCGCTCGAGCGGCGCCGCCAGCTCTTGGCGCACCACGGTGACCCCCAGGGCCCCCGCGAACCCGTGGATCACCGCGGCGACGCTCCGGTCCCACAGCGAGCCGTCGCGCGACGCCGCGCCGATCTCGCGCTCGACCGACGTCATGGCCACCCCGGGGATGCCGCACGGCACGATGCGGTCGAACGCGGTGAGATCGGTGGTCACGTTCAGCGCGAAGCCGTGCCACGTCACCCACTGCTTCACGTGGACACCGATGCTCGCAATCTTGCGCCCCCCGGCCCACACGCCGGTGTAGGCCGGGTGGCGCTCGGCCGGGACCCCGAGCTCGGCGAGCGCGGCGATCAGGGCCTGCTCGAGCGTCCGCAGGTACCAATGAAGATCTTGCCGGTGGTCGCCCAGGTGGAGAATGGGATAGCCGACGAGCTGCCCCGGGCCATGATAGGTGACATCCCCCCCACGCTCCACCGCCACCACGTCGATCCCGTCGCGCCGGAGGATGTGCGCGTCCTGCGACCCGCGCCCCAGCGTCACGACCGGCGGGTGCTCGAGCAAGAGGATCACGTCATGCGTCAGCTGGCCCGCGATTCTCGCAGCGGCGAGGGCGCGTTGCCAGGCGAGCGCCTCGGCGTAGGGGACGAGCCCGGGCTCCACGACCTCGAGTACGCGCCCGCTCACGAGCTCCCTCCCTCCCGCCCCGTGCCTGCGTCGCTCGCGCCCGCGACGGCCCAGTGACTGCCGGCGACGCCGGCGGCGAGACACCCGACCGCCAAGACCAGGAGGCCGACGAACCGGAAAAAGTGCCACACCGGGGCGGCGAGGATTGCGAGGAAGAGCGCGCCAAACACCGCCAATATGCTGATCACGCCGCGCTGCCACGTGTTTGGGAGCGGACGACTGCGGCGCCAGCCGAAAAACGCTCCCAGGCCGATGCCGCCGAGAATCCCCCAGATCGGATCGATGGCGCTGACGCTCTCGCCGTAGCGGCCGACTTCGACCCGCTGTAACACGCGGACGACGAGGACGGTGAGCGTCACGAAGGCGCCCCCGAGCCCCACCCCCGTGGCGAGCGCGCCGATGCCGACGGCGAGCGGATCGCGAGCCGGGGTGGGGGGCTGGGTCACAAATGCACCACGCGACCCAGGGCGTCGAGCGCCGCCTCCGCGACCGCTTCGGACATGGTGGGGTGGGCGTGGATCGCCAGCTCCACCTCTTCCACCGTGTATTCGTTCTCGCGCGCCACGGCGAGCTCGTGGATGATCTCCGACGCATGCCCCCCCACGATGTGGGCGCCGAGGATCTCGCCGTAGCGTTGGTCGCGGATGATCTTCACGAACCCCTCGGTCTCCCCGGTCCCGCGGGCGCGGCCGTTCGCGGAGAAGGGGAACCGGCCCACCACGCAGTCGAGCTTGCGCTCCTTGCATTGGTCTTCGGTCAGGCCAATGCTCGCCACCTCGGGGTGGCAGTAGGTGACGCTCGGCACGTTGTCGTACTTCACCGGATGCGGTTTCTTCCCCGCCACGAACTCGGCCACGTTCACGCCCTCGCGAGATCCCTTATGGGCGAGCATCGGCGGGCCCGCGACGTCGCCGATGGCAAAGTATCCGGGCGCGCTGGTCTGGAGGTTTTGGTCCACCTTGATGAACCCGCGGTCGGTGAGCTGGATGCCGCACTCCTTGAGGCCGAGGTTCTCGGTGTTCACGGCGCGCCCCGCCGCCATCAGGACTGCCGCGGCCTCGACGCGCTGTTTCGCCCCCTTCACCTCGACGTCGAGAACGACGTTGTCCTGGCCGACCGTCGCCTTCGTGATCTGCGCCCCCGCCAGCACCGCGATGCCGCGCTTCTGGAAGCTCTTCGTGAGGGCGTCCGACGCCTCGGCGTCCTCGAGCGGCAGGACGCGGGGGAGCACCTCGATGAGGGTCACCTTCGTGCCGAAGGCGTGGAAGATATCGGCGAACTCCATCCCGACCGCGCCGGCGCCGATGATCGCCAGCGACGGTGGCGCTTTGGTCAGGAACAACGCCTCGTCAGACGACAGCACCGTCGTCTTGTTGATCTCGAGGCCGAGCTGCGGGAGGCCCTTCACGCGCGATCCCGTCGCGACGACGACCGCCTTCTTGGCCTCGTACACGTCGGCGCCGACCTTCACCTTGCGGCCGGGCTGGAGCGTGCCGCTGCCCTTCACGACCGGGATCTTGTGCTTCTTCATCAGGAACTCGACGCCCTTCGAGTTCTGGTCGCTCACGCGCCGGGACCGCTGCATCGCCACACCGTAGTCGGTCGTGACCGCACCCGCGTCGATGCCGAACTCCTTGGCGCCCCGGAGCAGGGTCGCGATGTAGGCCGAATGCAGCAAGGCTTTGGTGGGGATGCAGCCGATGTTCACGCACACGCCACCGAGCTTCTCTTTTTCGATCACGGCGGTGCTCATGCCGAGCTGCGCGGACCGGATCGCCGCGACGTAGCCCGCTGGCCCGCCGCCGAGGATGAGGACGTCGAATTGGGTCGCCACTGGGAGGCCTCTTAGAGGAGCATTGCGAGAGGGTTCTCAAGCATCAGCTTCAACGTCTGCAGGAAGGCCGCGCCCGTCGCCCCGTCGATCACGCGATGATCGCAACTCATCGTCAGGCGCAGCCGGCGCCGCGCTGCGAGCTGGCCGTCCCACACCACCGGCTTTTGGGTGATGGTGCCGACCGCGACTATCCCGGCTTCGGGCGGATTGATCACCGCGGTGAACTGGTCGATGTCGAACATGCCGAGGTTCGAGACGGAGAACGTCGCGCCCGTATACTCGTCGGGCTGGAGGCGGCGCGAGCGGGCGCGCTCGGCCAGCGCACGCGCTTCGCGTCCGATCTCGCTCAGTGACTTGAGGTCCGCGTGGCGGATCACCGGCGTGATCAAACCGTCTTCGACCGCCACGGCCATGCCGAGGTGTACCTCATTCCAGTAGCGGATGTGATCGTCCTGGAACCAGGCGTTGCAGGGGCGATGCCGCACGAGCGCCAGGGCCGTGGCCTTGAGGATCACATCGTTGAACGACACCTTGCCCGCGTCGCCCAGCTGGCGGTTGAGCGCGTCCCGTGCCTCGGCGGCCCGCTCCATGTCGACTTCCATGGTGAGGAAGAAGTGGGGGACCGGGCCGAGCGACGTGGCGAGCCGCTTGGCTATCGTCTTGCGGATCTGGGTGAGCGGCACGTCCTCGTACGCCGCCCCGCCGCGGACCAGCTCCGGCGCGCGCACTGCGGCCGCGCGCGCTCCCGCGAGGGCGAGCGGTGCGGGCGCCGCAGGCCCCGTGGGGGTGGCGGGCGTGCCGGGGAGTGGAGGGGCCGGGCGAGTCGCCGCGGCTTCGAGGTCGCGCCGGACGACGCGCCCGCCCGGGCCCGATCCCGGCACGAGCTTCAGGTCGACCCCGGCCTCCTGCGCCATGCGCCGCGCGAGCGGTGACGCCCGCACACGGGTGGCATCGACCGGAGCCGCCGCCGCAGCGGCGGGGGCCGACACCGCGGGAGCTCGGGCTGGGGCCGGGGGCGAGGCGGCCGACGGGGCCACCGCCGCAGGCGCGACCGGGGCAGCGGGCGCCGTGCGGCCCGGCGCCGCCCCGCCCGCGGTGGGGGCCGCGTCGATCGCTTCGCCTGGGGCCACGATCATCGCCACGACACTGCCGACCGGCACCGTCTGGCCCTCGGCTACCGCGACCTGCCGCAGCACGCCGTCGGCCCGGGCCACCAAATCCATTATCGCCTTGTCGGTCTCGACCTCGGCGAGGGTCTCCCCGGATTTCACCGGGTCCCCTTCCTTCTTGTGCCACTTCACCAGGCGCCCTTCCTCCATGGTAGGGGAGAGCGCTTCCATGTAGACGCGCGTGGCCACGATCAGTCGAGGTAGAGGACGCGGCGGGCGGCGGCGACGACGCGGTCGACGCTCGGCTTCGCTAGCCGCTCGAGCTGCTTGTTGTACGGCATCGGCACGTCGGCCTGGGTCACCCGCAGCACCGGCGCGTCCAACTGGTCGAACGCGTCGCGCTGGATTACGTCCACCACCTGGGCGCCGATACCCGCATGGGGCCATCCTTCCTCAACCACGACGGCGCGGTTGGTCCGCGTCACCGAAGCGAGGATCGCCGCCTCGTCGAGCGGGCGCAGCGAGCGCAGGTCCAGCACTTCGGCCGACACGCCGGCGTGCTCCGCCAGCTGGTCGGCCGCCTGCAGCGCCACGGTGACCGTCTTCGAGTGGCAGATCAGCGTCACGTCCTGGCCCGGCCGCTTCACGTCCGCTTGCCCGATAGGCACGACGTGCTCGCCCTCGGGGACCTCGCCCTTGACGTTATACAGCATCTCGCCTTCGAGGACGATGACCGGATTGTTGTCCCGGATGGCGGCCTTGAGCAGTCCTTTAGCGTCGGCTGGCGTCGCGGGCGCCACCACCTGCAAGCCGGGGATGTGCGCCAGCCACGAGTCCCACGCCTGGGAATGCTGCGCCGCGAGCTGGAGGGCCGCGCCGTTGGGGCCGCGGAACACGATCGGGATGGGTACCTGCCCGCCCGACTCGTACAGGATCTTCGCCGCCGAATTGACGATCTGATCGAGGGCGAGCACCGCGAAGTTCCACGTCATGAACTCGATCACTGGCCGCAGCCCCGCCATCGCGGCGCCCACCCCGATCCCCGCGAACCCGAGCTCGGCGATGGGCGTGTCCACGACCCGCAACGGCCCGAATTCCTCGAGCAGGCCGCGGCTCACCTTGTACGCGCCCTGGTACACGCCGACTTCCTCGCCCATGAGGAAGACGGTGGGGTCGCGCTGCATCTCCTCGCGGAGCGCTTGGTTCAGCGCGTCGCGGTAGGTGAGCGTGGGCATCAGTCGGCGAGCACGTGGGCGGTGAGCTCGGTGGGATCGGGGTCGGGGCTCTCGTCGGCAAACCGCGTGGCCTCGTCGACTTCGGCGCGCACCTCCCGCTCGAGCGCGTCGAGCCCCGTCGCATCGAGCGCGCCGTCTTCGGTCAACCGGTGCGTCAGCTGGGCAATCGGGTCGCGCTTCTTCTGCTCCTCGACCTCCTCCTTGGTGCGGTACACGCCGTGCAGCGGGTCAGACATGGAGTGCCCCATGTAGCGGTACGTGCGCACCTCGAGCAGGGTGGGGTGCCCGCCCTGACGCGCGCGCGCCACCGCCCGCTCGGTCGCCGCGTGCACGGCCAGGACGTCCATCCCGTTCACGAGCTCCGCGGCCATGTCGTAACTACACGCGTGCTCGACGACGTCCGTGACGGCGGCGACGCGCTCGAAGGCGGTGCCCATGCCGTAACGATTGTTCTCGCAGCAGAAGATGACCGGGAGCTTGTAAACGGAGGCCATGTTGAGGGATTCGTGAAAGGCGCCGATGTTCACGGCGGCCTCGCCGAAGTAACAGAGGCAGACCTGGTCGCCCCCTTTGTATTTGATCGCGAAGCTGATCCCGGCCGCGAGCGGGATGTGGCCGCCCACGATGCCGTGGCCGCCCATGAAGCGCCGGGACGCATCGAACAGATGCATCGAGCCCCCCTTGCCCCTGGAGGTGCCGGTCGCCTTGCCGTACAACTCGGCCATCACCGCGTTCGCGGACACCCCGCGGGCGAGGGCTTGGCCGTGTTCGCGGTAGGACGAGATGACGTAGTCGTCGTCGCGCAATGCCGCCAGCGACCCGACGGCGACCGCTTCCTGACCGATGTAGAGGTGACAAAACCCGCCGATCTTGCCAAGGGCGTACGCCTCGGCCGCCTTCTCCTCGAACCGCCGGATCAAGAGCATCTGCCGCAGCCAACGCCGCTGGAGCTCGGCGGGGACACGGGCGGGAGGGGTGGGCGCGGTTGCGGTCGCCATGGTGGGAGGCGGGATCAGGAGGCGGCGGTCGCGCGCTCGACCTGCTCCCACGCGTGATAGCTCGAGCGCACCAACGGCCCAGCCTCGACGTGGCGGAACCCCATCGCGCGGCCGAGCCGGGCGAGGTCGGCGAACTCGGCCGGCGTGTAGTAGCGGGCGATGGGCAGGTGCTGGCTGGAGGGGCGCAGGTACTGGCCGAGAGTGAGAATGTCGACGCCCTGCGCCCGGAGATCCCCCATGGCGACGAGCAGCTCGTCCCACTCCTCACCGAGCCCGCACATGATCCCCGACTTCGTCAGCATCGCAGGGTCGAGGGCCTTCGCCCGCTGCAGGAGCTCGAGGGCCCGGGCGTAGCGGCCACCGGGGCGCGCCAACCGGTACAGCCGGTCGATCGTCTCGAGGTTGTGGTTCAGAATGTCGGGCCGGGCCGCCACCACGATGCCGAGCGCCGGCGCACTGCCCTTGAAGTCGGGAATCAATACCTCAACCGACGTGCCCGGCTGGCGCTGGCGCAGCTCGCGGATCGCGCTGGCGAACTGCTCCGCCCCCCCGTTCGGTAGGTCGTCCCGGTCGACGCTGGTGATCACGACGTGCTTCAGCCCGAGCCGCTCGACCGCGGCCGCGAGCCGGCGGGGCTCGTCCGCGTCCAGTCGGGCGGGCGTACCGTGGGCGACGGCGCAGTAGGCGCAGTTCCTGGTGCACACGTCGCCGAGGATCATGAAGGTCGCGGCCCGGTGCTCCCAGCACTCCCCGATGTTCGGGCAATGGGCTTCCTCACACACCGTGTGGAGCTCCAGGCCTCGCATCAGGTGCTTCAGCGCCAGATAGTTAGGCCCTCCAGGCGCGGGGACCTTGAGCCACGCCGGCTTCCGAGTGGTGAGTTGGGTGAGGGCAGTGGCCATGAGGCTTGAGAAGATAGTGACCCCGCGGGAGCGACAACAGCCCAAATTTCAACTAGACGGTTGACCGGGCGGGGGCGGGTTCTGACCCTTCAAACGGCGCAGTCGGGCGTCCAGTTCCGCATCGCTCGACAGCATGCCGTCGACGATCTCCGCGAGCTCCTCGGCATCATGCCACTGGCGCTCCAGCTCGGCCACCTCGGCGCGCTCGTCCACGGCGATCTCGAGCGCCAGCCGCCGTTCCGGCGCGAGACTGCGCAGCGTGAGCTCGCGGCGCGCGACATCGCGGATCAGCTCCTCGGGGCCACCCGCGCTCTCGACCACGCGCACCGCGTCTGCGGCGCGCTGGCGCCCGCCGCGGCGCGCCAGGTTGAGATACGTGAGGCCGCGGCGCAGCGCGGCGTCCGCGTCGGCGCCGGTGAGCAGCGTCCCCTCGACGCCACACCGCGGACAGGTGAGGAGCAGGGCCAACCCGGCGTGCGCCGTCGCCGTGAGCCGCGCCCGCTCGAGATGCTTCGCTCGCAACAGCATCACGCTCCCGCACCGCTCGCACACGGGAGGCTCGACGAGCGCGAGCTTGCGCTGCCCCACCATCCCGATGTAGACCGTCCGCACGATGCTGGGGAGGTTCCACAGGAACACCCCCACCGACCCGCCCGTGGCGACGTTCACCGCGACCGCGAGGCCCATCGCCGCGAGCCCGAGCGGTACGACGATTCTCAGCTGCTCGCGGCGGCGCGCGCGCAGCCGCTCCCCGTAGCGCCACGCCGCGAACTCGAGGCGCGCCGGCTTCCCGACGCGCACGAAGCCATATCCCTGCCACCGGATCAGCGCGACCTGCTCGCTCGCCGCCGCGACCTGGCCGTCCCGCGCGGCGCGCGCCAGCGCGTCGATGCGCTCCAGGCGATCGTCGAGCGGCGCGAGATTCCAGCGCGCGCACTTGGGGCAAATCACCCACAGCCGGCCCTTCCATTCGTCGAACGCGAGCCGCCGGCCGACGCCGAGCCCCGAGGGCCCGCCGTCACCGTCGAGCGTGCCGTTGCAGAACGCGCAGGTGCGGTACATGCGGACTACGCGGCGAAGCGCTGGACGGCGAGTGACGCGATATCCACCATCGTCTCGCCCTGGGTCACGAGGTCCGCGATGACCTCCCCGCTGAGCGCCGCGAGCAGGATGCCGCTGCGCCCGTGGCCTGTGGCGTACCACAGGCCCGCGACGTCGGGGTCGCCTCCCAAGATCGGGCGGCCGTCAGGCGTGACGGGCCGCAGCCCTGCCCACACGCGCTCGACGGTCTGGGTGAGCAGCGCCGGCAGGAGCCGGACAGCGCCCCGGAAGATCTGCGCCAGCCCCTCATTCGTCACCGAGGCGTCGTAGCCCGCGCGCTCCATCGTGCTCCCCAGCACGGCGTCGCGCCCGCGGGTGAGCACGTAGCCATGCTCGTGGTACAGCACCACCGGCGGCGTCCCCTCGGGCCACGCGGTGGCGGCCATCTGTCCCCGGAGCGGCTCCACGGGGAGCGGGCGGGGCAGTCCCGCGATCTGCGACGACCACACCCCCGCGGCGATCACGACGTGCCGCGCGGCGGTCGGCCCACGCGGCGTCACCACGCCGGTTGCGTGGCCCTGCTCCACCTGGACGCGTGCAATCGGCTCGGTCCGGAGCGTCGCACCGAGCCGGCGCGCGTCGGCCAGGCAGGCGCGCCCCAACGCCTGCGGGTCCAGCGCGGCGTCCTCCGGGGCGAACAGCGCGCCCACGCACTCGGGCGCTGCTCCCGGCCAGCGCTCGTGCACCTCGCGCTCGTCCAACCAGTCGCAGCGCAAGCCGGCCTGGCGCTGCCGCGCCACGTCCTCCTTCAACCGCGCGGCCGCCGGCTCGTCGAACGCCAGGGCGGCAATCCCGGCGCGCCAGAACCCGATGTCGATGCCGGTGGTTTCGCGCAGCGCGGGGGCGAGCGGCTCGTACAGGTCGCGCGCCCGCAGCCCCAGCCCGAGGAGCGCCTCATCGGCGGGCTCGATCTGCGCGGCGAGCATGCCGGCGGAGGCCGGCGACGCGGCCGCCGGGTCCGGCCCGGGCTCAAAGATCGCGACCTCGAGCCCGCGCAGGGCGGCGGCGCGGGCGCACGCCGCCCCTACGGCCCCCCCGCCCACGACGGCGACATCAACACTCGTCACGTGCTGGCGCTCCACTGAAACCGGCTGCTACATTCCGTCGTACGGCCCCGCAGGTGGGGCAATAAGGAGGTATCCCCCATGTTCCGCAGCGTTCTCGGATTTGCCCTCTTCGCCGTCGTGGCGTGGATCGGGCTCAAGCTCGTGTTCGGCATCCTGGGCGGCTTGTTCGGGCTCGCGATGACACTGCTCTGGCTCGCGGGCATCGGCGTCCTGCTGTATCTCGCGCTCCGGCTCATCAGCCCGAGCACCGCCGACAAGATCCGCGAGATGATCAAAGGCCGCCCCGCGGACGCCTAGCGGTCCCACGGCAATAGCTGGCTGGAGTGGACATGGACGATCTTCCACCCCCGCGGCTGCTGCTCGCACACGACGGTGGCGCGGCCGGCTTCGGCTAGATTGTGCGGCGCGTCGACCCAGCGGTAGTCCACCACACTCCAAGCAAACCGGCCCTCCAAGGTCACGGCGGCGGTGGCCACCGTGATGCGGCCCCCCGATCCGACGCCCGCAAAGCGGGGCGTCGCCAGCCGCACGCGCGCGTTGGCGACGACGAGGGCCGAGGGCGCGTACAGGGTGTCGGCGGTGCGGTCGCCGGCGGCATCGCTGACGAGCGCCTGGCGCACTAAGCCCTCGATCACCGTCGGGGTACCGAGCGCGCTTGCGGTGCCCGGCGGCGTGAGGCGGTGGGTCCGGGTCACGCAGCCCGCGAGCAGCACGGCCGCGAGCGCCACCCCAGCGCTACGGCGCATCGAGTTGGTGAATCACGGCCCAGCACAGCAGCGGGAGCAGGATCTCGTGGTGGCCCGTGAGCTGGATGCCGCGGCCGCCGCCCAGGGTGGGGCGCTCCACCACATTGACGCGCGGCCGGTAGTGGCGCTGCATGTCGCAATCACACGCGGTGAATCCCCGTGGCTTCCCGGCGTGGAGATTGCGCGCCACGGTGAGCGCCTTGAGGAACACCTCCGGCATGACGACCGCGCTCCCGAGGTTCAAGACGACGCCACCGTCATCGAGCGCCGGAAGCGAAGCGGCGAGGCGCTTGAAGTCACGGTGACTCGTCGCGCCGAGCGCCGCGCCATCGGCCGTGGGATGCTGGTGGATGATGTCCGCGCCCACCGTGGCGTGCACCGTGACCGGGATGCCCCGCTCGGCCGCGGCGAGCAGCACGGAGGCCTCGGGCGCCACGAGCCCCCGGCGCCGCCCGAGCGCGTTCGCCAGCGCCTCGCCCATCCCCTGTCCTGCTTGCGCCCCCGCCGCGATCGCGGCGTTCATGTCGCGCCCGGTTTCCTCGGCCATCCCGAACGTCCCGTCGGCGAGGCCTGCGGCGACGTCCTCGCTCGTGCCGCCGTACGCCGCGAGCTCGAAATCGTGGATCGCCGCGCTGCCGTTCAGGGCGAGGTGGGTGATCACCCCGCGCCCCATGAGCTCGCGCAGCAGCGGCCCCAGCCCGACCTTGACGACGTGCCCGCCGAGCATCACCACGACGGCGCGGCGCCCCGCGGCGCGCGCCAGCGCGGCGGCGAGCGCGCGCAGGTCCCGCGCGGCGAGGACGTCGGGGAGCGCATCCCAAAAGGCGGCGAAGCTCTTGTCGCGGCCGGGCGGGTGGGCGAGGACGGAGGGGTCGACTTTGTTGGGGCGCTGCGCGATGGGGACGGTCTTCAGCTCGGAGAAGTCCGCCTCGCGATAGTCGGTCATGGGTGCGCCGGACCGGGAGCAGAGTACTCCTTCAGCTTCAGCGTCACCTGGCCGAACGAGAACTTTGACGTTAGCCCCACCATGATGTGGGTGCTGTCGTCGGCGAGCCACATCCGCGCGTCGGCCTTTTCGGCGAAGATGCCCCCGCCGTTCGGAATGCGGGGGCGCACGACAATCGTGTTCCACTGCTTGCCGGCCGCACCCACGCGGTCGTGGCCCAAGACTTCGACGATCACCGGGTTGCGTTCCGGGCGGAAGTAGCGGGCGTATTCGTAGCGTTGCTTCGGTTCCAGCGGCACGGTACGAATCCAATACAGGAAGGCGGCGTCATCGAGCGGGTCCGCCACCGTGGGTTGAGTCGAGTCGCGGCCCGCTTCGCGGTAAAACCCGGAGTCGGGGTAGATGTCGAACTTCCGCTCCCACGAGTGGCCCTTCTCCTCGGTCTGGTTCAAGAAGCGGCGCGAGTGGAAATCGCTGCGCCCGACCCACGACTCGAGGTTCTGGTGGATGTGGTACCACAACGCGCCGCCGTCGATTAAGAACACGAAGTGCACCGTCTCCACCCCGCGGATCGTGTCGATCCCCGCTACCTGCATCGTGGCCGTGCCGACGCTGAACGGCCCATACCGGGCCTGATACACGAGCCGCTCCCCGACGGCAAACGGCACCGCCTGCGCCTTGCTGGCCACTGGCTCCGCCCCACTCGCGGCGTGGCTGGTATCGCGCCGCGCGGCGGAGTCCGCCTGGGCCCACACACCGGACACCGCCAGCAGCAGCGCCACCGCGGCGGTGCGGGCGGCGCGGATGAGCGGACGGGCCCGCCACGCGGCGAGCAGTTGCCGCCACGGCTTCACGCGCGAGGGCCGCTGCGCCAGGTCATAGCGGGCCAACGCCCGGACGGCGTCGATCCGCCGCGCATGGGGGGCGAGCCGGGCGAGCAGCTCGGCGCTCGCGCACCAGCCGTCCGTCAGGAGGAACGGGGCGTCGTCGTGCCGCAGCGCTTGCCGCAACAGGCTGAGCCGCAGCGCGACGAAGCCCGACACCGTATCCCGCAGCCCGGGCAGCGCGAGCAGCCGGGGCGCCCAGCGCCGCGCCAGCCGCAGCGCCCCGGGCGCCGGGCCCCGCAGCTCCACGAGTTCCGCCACCGCGAGGTCAGTCCCCGACTCGAGGCGCTTCACGAGCTCCTCCATCGCCTCGGGCGAGTGCACGAAGTCGGCGTGCAGGGTGATGGCGCAATCGCGCTTCGGACGGTCGGTGCGCTGGAGCGCGAGGCGCAGCACCTCTTCCAGGCTGGCCGCATAGCCGCGGCGCGCTGGGTGGGTGAGCACCGTCATGGGCAGCACCTTGGCGTAGGACGCCAGGACCGCGGCGGTATCGTCGGTGGACGCGTCGTCCAGCACGAGCAACTGGTACTCGCGCGGGAACGCCGTGAACACCTGGCGCACCTTCCACAGCACGAGGCCCACCGTGCGCGCCTCGTTGTGCACCGGGATGCAGACGTAGATCATGGCTCAATCTAGACGAGCGCGCGATACACGGCCACGACGCCCCGCGCCATGGCGGCGGCGGTGTACTGGGAGGGCAGGGGGCTCGGGGACGGGTGCGCGAGGGCGCGCACGACGCACCGGCCGAGTGCCTCGGCGTCGCCCACCGGCACGAGCCACTCGCCGGGCACGACCTCGGGCAGACCGCCGCCGCGCGTGGCGACCACCGGCTTGCCGAGCGCCAGGGCGTGCAGCACGACGGAGCCCAGGCCCTCCTGCGCGGACGACATCACGAACACATCGGCTTCGCGAATCAGCGCATCGGCCTGCGACAGGTGCCCCACCAGATGGACGCGATCCGTCAGGTCAAGGCGCGTGATCTCGGCGGCGAGCGCGTCCCGCAACGCGCCGTCCCCCGCGATGACCCAGTGGAGGTCGGGGCGGGCGGCCCGGGCGGCGTGCGCGGCCCGAATCAGGGTACGCTGGTCTTTGTGGCCCACCAGCGCCGCGACGTTGACCGCGAGGGGCGTACCCGGAGCCAAGGCGAGCCGGGTGCGGAAGGCGAGCGGCTGCGCGGCCGCCGCCCGTACTTCCGCGGGATCGATGCCCGAGGGCACCACGGTGATGACGCTCGGCGCCACGCCGTCCGCGACCAGGACCGCTTGCACCGCCGCCGAGATCGCGATCACGCGATCGACGCGAAACCACGGGCTCGGCCGGCGGACGTGAAAGTCCACGCGGCGCGTGGCGACGAGCGCAGGCTGCCCGGGCCCTCCGCCCGCTGCGTGGCGCGCCCAGGATGCGAGCTGGAGGGCGTGGCTGTCGTGCGCGTGGACGAGGGCGGGCGCGAAGTCGCGGACCTCGCGATAGAGGCGCCACAGCGCGCGGGGGTCGAGCGCCGGCCCCCAGGGCGTACCCTGGACCAGGACGCCGCCCTGCGCCGCGACCCGTCGGGCGAGCTCGCCGTCCCGCCGGGTGACGAGGCGTTGGTCCAGGTCTGGCTCGCGCGCCAACTCACGCACCAGAAGGCGCACCTGGTTCTGGCCGCCCCGGTACTCGCGCCCGGCGTCGACATGGAGGACGCGCATCAGGTCAGACCGGCTGCTTGGCGGCGTGGCTCAGCGCACTGCGCAGCTCGGCGAGCGTGAAGGGCTTGTGGAGGTAGGGCCGGCCGAGGCGCTCCAAGAATTGGAGGGTGTCGCCGCGCACCGTGTCGCCCGTGGCGAAGATGATCCGCTCGGCAGCGTGCGGGTCCTGCCGCGCGAGCTTGGCGTACATGTCGCGCCCTGAGAGGTGGGGCATGCGCAGATCACAGATGATCACGTCGAATGCCTCGGCTAAGGCGCGTTCGAGAGCGTAGGCCCCGTCGCTCGCCACTTCCACGGTGTGCCCCCAGCTCTCGAGCGTGGCGCGCATGTAGTACAGGATATGGGGTTCATCGTCCACCACGAGAATGCGGAGCGTCCGTCCCCCGACGCGTCCCCCCGCGGCGGGGACCGGCGCCACGTCGCCCGCGGGGGCCGCGGCGCTGATCGGCAGGTCCACCGTAAACGCGGCGCCCGCCCCCGGCTTCGTCTCGAGCGAGATCCGCCCCCCGTGCTCCTTCACGATCCCCTGGCAGATCGACAGCCCGAGGCCCGTGCCCTCCCCTTCGCCCTTGGTGGTGAAGAACGGCTCGAACACGCGGGCCGCGATCTCCTCCGCCATCCCGGGACCCGAGTCGGTGACGCTGACCGCGATCCCGTCGTGCGTGCGTTTTGCCGAGATCCAGATCCGCCCCGAGGGAGCGTCGCTCGCGATCGCCTGGCAGGCGTTGTTGATCAGGTTCACGAACACCTGTTTCAGCTGGTTCGCGTTCACCTCGACGTCGGGCAGCTCCGGCTCGAGGCCGAGCGTCGCCTCCACCTTGTGGGCCATGAGCTGATTGCGTAGCAGCACCAGGGTCGACTCGAGGATCGCCCCAATGGGTTGACGCTGCCGCTCGCCCTCCTGGCTCCGGGCGAAGGACAGCAGGTTTTTCACGATGGTTGCCGCGCGCTCGGCTTCTTGGCGGATCACCTGGAGGGGCTCGGCGAGCGACGCCGGCACCTCCCCCGCCTCGACCAGGAAGTCGCTAAAGCCCACCACCGAGGCGAGGGGGTTGTTCAAGTCGTGCGCCACGCCGGCGATGAGTTGACCAATCGCCGACATTTTCTCAGACTGTATGAGTTGCTCCTGGAGCCGGCGCCGGTCCGTCTGGTCCTCGAACACGAGCACCGCCGATCCCGGCTCCGCCATGGGGATGACGGTAAGCAGCAGAATGCGCTCGCCGGCTCGGATCTCGACGGCGGTCGTCGCGGCCTCCGCGAGGGCGCGGGCGACGGGGTCCGACCAAGCGGGCGGCAGGAGGCTGATCCAGGGGCGGCCGGGGACCGCGGTGACCGGCGTCTGAATCAGCTCGGCGAACACCCGGTTGGCGCGGCGCACCGTGCCGTGGGCGTCGACGATACAGATGGCCTGGCTGATGGCGTCGACCGTCTGCTCCCATTCGCGCTTGGCGGAGGAGAGGAGCTCGACGAGGCGGGCGTTCTCGAGCGCGATCGCCGCCTCGGCCAGCACCGCGGACACGAGCGTGAGCTCGGGAGGCCCGAAGGCGCCGGGCCGATCACTCAACAGGGAGACGGCGCCGAGGGTGCGGCCGGCCGCCACGAGCGGGGCCCCGAGCCAGGACCCCGGCGGTGGCTCCAGGACCTGGGTGCCGCGGCGGCGGGCTTCCTCGGCCACGTCCTTGGCGAACGCCAGGGGGCCGCGGCGCAGCGCCAGTTGCAGCAGGGGGTCCTCCGTGCGCGCCGGGACAGCGTTGGTGTCGTAGGTCACCGCCAACCGGTGGCTCTCGGCGTCAAGTAGGATGACGGACAGCCGGTCCGGCTGCAGCAGCTCGACCAGGGTTCGGGCGACGAGGTCGACCACGGTCGCGGGCCGGAAGGCGCCCGCCAGCTCCTGGGCGAGGGTCGTGAGGCGCGCCAGGAGGTCGCCGGGGGCGCGGGGGTGGGTGGTCTTAGCGGGAGGTTTGTTCATGATCTTGGCGAACGTCCGCGGTCGCCTGCGGGCCCCAGACCTTCGCGTCGCCACGCTCGCCCTGGCGCGGGGCGACGCCGCGCGGCGCGCGCGCTACGAGCGGCTGCTCGCCGAGGAGGGCCCCGATCGGCTGCTCGACGAGCCCGGCCTGCTCGACGCCTTGCTCGCGCTGCGCACCCTGGTCGTGCCCTCGCCGACGCTCTTCACGTATGTGGCGGTGCGCCACACCCTGCTCGCTGCGCGCATTGACGACCGCGAGCTCGCGGAGTATCTCGCGGCGTTGCTGCTCGAGTTCGGGGATCACGACCGCCATACCCGTGTGCGCCGCGCCGACGACGAGACCTACCACTATCTCGTCGACGTGGTGGCGGACCTCACCGACACGGACGGTGCCGG